>JBJXGF010000032.1:0-3404 GCA_046153015.1 Acidimicrobiales bacterium
CTGGCGCCGGGCGGGCCGAGGGTCGCCGGCGCCGTCGGGCGGGCCGCCTCGCCGGGCTGGGCTGGCCGGCGCCGACCACGCGGTAGTCGGCGCGATGCTCGGGCCGCACCGCCCCCGCGTCGTCGCACAGCCACGCCATGGCGGCGCGGCGCGGAACCGGCACCGGCACCGGCGCGGCAGGGGGCGCGTAGGTGCCGAACACCCGATCCCACAGGCTGGTGGTGACCCCGAAGTTCACCCGTGCCGAGACGAAATGATGCGCGAAGTGGCGGACGCGGCGGCGCCGCTCCAGCTCGCACGCCGCCGGCCGGTGGTGGGCCCGCCAGTGCAGCTGCTCGTAGGCGGCATAGCCGGCCGACCAGCCGAGGGCCACGCCCGCACCGCACACCCGGCGCACGCCCACGCCCGCGGCGGCCACGCCGCCGTAGGCCACCGCCCGCAGGGCCGGGCTGGTGAGCGCCGGCTCGGCGTGATGGAGCTGGTGCTCCTTCGCCGCGGGCCCGAGGGCGCGGGGCCCGTGCATGATCCAGCGGTGCAGCACGTATTCCGACAGGGTCCACGCCGCGCCGCCCACCGCGCAGCGAGCTCCGGCGCTCAACGTGCGCGTGGCGAGGCGGGCGAGGCTCACGACCGGAGTCTTCCCCGCACGCGCGACGGCCATCCCGCGTCGGTGCTGCGCATCTCGCCAGCATCGCACACGCCGGCGCCGCGGCGTGCGGGCGCAGAGTTCCCTCGCCCCGGGCCGGATCCGACGGTCGCCTCCGCCGGATGGCCGGGGTGTGCACTGCCATCCGGCGCTGCCCGCTGAGCGCCCGAAGGGCGGCCGCTCGGTGCGACGGGCGAATCTACCGAGCTTGACCGTGCGGGCCGTTAGCGGGCTGCGCCGGGGTGGCAGGAGGACGAGCGACACACTAGGTGTACTGCCCAATGCGGTCAATATGGCGCCGAAAGTGATACAGCTGATCAGCGGCGCGAGTGCGGGCCGCGAGCCGGTCGGGCCGTTGCCGACCATTGCGTCGAGGGCGGCCGCCGGCGCCGGAGGCTGGGCGGCCGCCTGGGCACAACTGCCCACCGGCGCCGGTGCGGCGGCGTGACGCACTCTCAAGCGCGCGGATAGCGCAGAGGCTCACATGGAGCGCGCGATACGACGGTCCAGAGGTGGCCGCCGAGGGCGCCCGGCCACCGCCCTAAGGTGTTCATCGTTCGAGGTGGCGTCGGGGGGAGGGTTCGTGGGCCAGCGACGCAAGGGGGCCAGAGCGGGCGCAGCCGGCACGGCCGGCTTCGCCCGGCTGCTCGACACGGCCGCGCTCGGGCTCACCGCCTGGGCGGCGTGGCGGGGCACGCGTGAACAGCGGCGCGACGACGACTGCGGGGAGGGCCGATCCCGCCCGGGGCTCGGCGCCGCGGCGTTCGGGCCCGGGCTCCGGCTGGTTCCCGAGCCCGACGGCGACGCCGCCGCGGACCGGCCCCGCGCCGCGCCACGCGGCCCGCTGGCGCGTCTCGACGCGCTGCAGCAGCAGACGCGGCCGTTGGCGTTCGTGGTGGCCGTGCTGCGCAAGTTCGGCGACGACCAGGCGGGCAAGCTGGCCGCCCTGGTGGCCTACTACGGGTTCTTCTCGATCTTCCCGCTGATCCTGGCGCTGGTGTCGGTGCTCGGCATCACCCTGCGGGGCCGGCCCGACCTGCAGGCCGATGTGGTGGACTCCGTGCTCGGTTCGGTGCCGGTGCTGGGGAGCAGCCTGGAGCAGGGGGCGCTGCCCGGCAGCGGGCTGGCGCTGGCCGTGGGCCTCGCCGGCGCGCTGTGGGCGGGCATGGCCGCGATGGAGGCCGTGTACAACGCGATGAACGAGGTGTGGGACGTGCCGATGTCGGCCCGGCGCAGCCTGCCGGCCCGTCGGGCGCGGGTGCTGCTGATGCTGGTGGTGATCGGGCTCGGACTGGTGGGATCGACGCTGCTCGGCGGCCTCGCCACCGCGCTCGACGCCGTCCCGTTCGCGGGGCGCTTCGGCCTGCTGGCGGCCAGCATCGTGAACAACGCGCTGCTCTTCCTGCTCTCGTTCCGCATCCTCTGCGACCGCCGGTTGGAGTGGAGCTGGCTGTGGCCGGGGGCGCTGCTGGCCGGCGCGGCCAACTGGGCGCTGCAGACCTTCGGGTTCGCGTTGATGAGCCGCCGTTTGAGCGGCGCGGGCGACACCTACGGCGCGTTCGGAGCGGTGATCGGGCTGCTGTCGTGGTTCTTCCTGGTGGGCCAGATCACGATCTTCTGCGCGGAGGTGAACGTGGTGCGCGCCCGCCGGCTCTGGCCCCGCTCGCTCACTCTGGCCGGCCCGCTCACCGACGCCGACCGGCGGGCGTACGCGGCCTACGCCCGCGCCCAACGCCGGGTGGCGGGGGAGCGAGTGGCGGTGGCGCTGCCCGAATAGGGGCTGCGCTCGGACGGCGGCGCTACTCGGCGAAGACGGCGAGGCTCGACACGAGCCTGGCGGCGAAGCTGCGGTCTCCCTCCACCTGGCGGGCCACGTCGTCGAAGCTGGCGAGGCCGCCGGTGAGCCGGCACAGGTCGAACGCGCCGAGCACCACCGTGGCCGAGGCGGCGGCGGGGTCGGCAGCGGCATCGCCGAGGCGGTCGCTCACCAGCCACGTGCCTCCACCCGGGCCGAGCAGCACCACCCGCGCCGAACGACCCGTGGGCGTGCCGCCCGCTCGGGCGTGGGCCACCGGCACGAGCGACACGGCCACGTCGCAGAGCAGCGCCAAGTCCTCTGGGGGTGGTTCGGCGGCGGGCAGGCCCAGCGCGGCACGCACGTGCTCGCCGTGCGCCCAGGCCTCGAACGCCCGAGCGGTCAGCACCAACAGCACCGGCGCCTCGGCCCCTTCGTAGGGCACGAGGCGGCGGAGCTCCGCGGCCGGCGCGGCGGCCGCCCAGTCGGCGTGGCGGCGCAGCGACGCCTCGCACTGCCGGCGGAGCTGCTGGCCTCGGGCCGGGTCGGCCGCCGCGGTCGCTGCGGCCGTGTAGGCGCGGTGGGCCGCCGCCGGCCCCTGCGGTGGAGCGGGTGCGCCCTGCGCTCCGACCACGCCGGCGGCGTAGTCGAACGCGGCGCCGAGGTGCGCGGCCACCTGGGCCACGGTGAGGCCGAGCCCGGTCGGGCGGGCCCAGCCCTCGGCGCTCCCGTCGAGCGAGGCGAGCGCGTCGAGCGCGTCCGCGTCGAGGTAGGCGCCCGTCGGGAAGCTCGGACTCCCTACGACGATCGCGCGCGTGCGCTCGGAGATCGCTTCGAAGAGCTCGGCTGCGTCGAGGCTCCAGCGCCCGTCGTAGCGGCACGCATACGAGACGAGCGCCACGCCCGCGAGCTGCGCGAGGTGCGCGAGCCGCGGATCGCCGGGCGAGGGGACGAGGATCTCGT
>JBJXGF010000034.1:0-19783 GCA_046153015.1 Acidimicrobiales bacterium
TGCTGGGGGCTGCGCCCCCAGACCCCATCGCCGCCCGGCTCGCTGGCGCTCGCGCCGGCGGCCGGCCTCGCTGCGCTCGGCCTTGCTGCGCTCGGCCTAGCATGGCGGCCGGGCTCGCCGGTGAACGCCTGGCCGGCGCTTGGGGGTGTGCGATGGGGAACGTCCACGACCTGGTGGCCGAGGCGCGGCGGCTGCAGCCGCTCGTGCGGGAACATGCCGAGGAGGCCCAGCGCCTCCGGCACGTGCCCGAGGTGGTGGTGAAGTCGCTGGCTGCGGCCGGTCTGTACCGCATGGCTGCGCCGGCTTGCTTCGGCGGCGCCGAGGCTCATCCCCGCCCCACGATCGAGGCCATCGAGGCGATCAGCGAGGCCGACGGCTCGACCGGGTGGGTGCTGATGATCGGCGTCGAGACCGTGGGGATCGGCGGTTCGCTGATGCCCCACGAGACCGCCGGCCGGCTCTTCGCCGCCCACCCCGACCTCGTGATGTGCGGCGCCCTCAACCCGCAGGGCCGGGCCCGGCGCGTGCCGGGCGGCTGGCGGGTCACCGGCCGTTGGCCCTTCGCGTCGGGCTGCCACCACGCCGACCTGTTCTGGGGGCAGTGCCTGGTGGAGGGCGAACGCCCGACGCGAGCGCTGGAGGTGTTGGTGCCGCGCTCCCAGTACGAGATCCTCGACACGTGGTGGACCCACGGCCTGCAGGGCACCGGCAGCCACGACGTGGCCGTCGAGGACCTGTTCGTGCCCGACGACATGACCACCGAGGTGAGCGGCGGCTCACCCCGCCACGACGGGCCGCTCTACCGTCTGCCGCCGTTCTCCCGCCTGGCCTACAACAAGGTGGGCGTGGCCACGGGGATCGCCCGGTCCGCGCTCGACCACTTCGTGGCCCTCGCCGAGGGCAAGACCCCGCGCCTGTCGAAGACCACGCTGCGGGAGCGGCCACGGGCCCAGCTCGCCATCGCCCAGGCGGAGGCCGCGCTGCGCAGCGCCCGGGCCTTCGTGTTCGAGGCGGTGGAGGACGAGTGGGACACGGTGGTGGCCGGCGGGCGCTGCAGCCGGCGCCAGCGGGCCCTGGTGCGCCTGGCCTGCTCGCACGCCTGCCAGGAGGCGATCCGGGCCGTCGAGCTCGTGCACGGCGCGGCCGGCACCTCGGCGAACGTGATCGACTCGCCCATCGGCAAGGCCCGGCGGGACGTCGCAGTGGTGGCTCAGCAGCTCATGGTCGCCCCCCAGTTCATCGACGACGCCGGCCGGGTGCTGCTCGGCCTCGACCCCCTCGAACCGATCCTGTAGCCGCTCCCCGCCGGAGGGTGTTCATCCCGGCCCTGCCGCGGCAGTAGGGTGCTCGCGCCCCAGTGCGCGGAGGCGGGCCGGCGCCCGGTCGCGTCGCTCGAGCGGCGTTACTCCCGATTAGGGCTGGGTACTCGACAGCGCAGCATGCCGCGCACGGACTGGAGCCGATGAGTGACTGACTACGAGATTCCGCCGCCCGAGCCGAAGGAGATCGACGAGAAGATCTGGCTCCAGCTGAAAGACCTTTCCGAGCGAGCGGTGCTGAGGGGCCACCCGTACCTCGAGAAGGAGACGTGCGACAACTGCTTGTATTATCTGAATCCGCCCGACGACATCTCCTACTGCTGGCACCCTCAGCTGCGCATCCTCGTCGGCGGCAACTGGTGGTGCCAATGGTGGGAGGCGATCCCGGAGGAATAGGAGAGCGAGGCGAGCCGCCCGAGCCGCCTCAGAACGGCTGGGCGAAACGGCCTCGGCTGGAGGGCGCCTCCCGGCTCAACACGAGCTGGTCGGCGTCGGCCTCGGACACGTCGCCGAGGCTGAACTGTCGGCCGTAGCCGCGCAGCTGGGTCTTGGTCATGTGCAGCGCCGTGTCGGGCAGGGCGAGGATGCGCGCCACCCAACGCTCGACCGCCGCGTCGAGGTCCTCGCCGGGCTCGACCGCTTCGTGGACGAGGCCCCAGCGCTCTGCGGTGCGCCCGTCGACCCGTTCGCAGAGCATGATCATCTGGCGGGCGCGGGCCATGCCGATCTCCTGGAAGAGCCGGGGCGTCGCCGCCCACGTAAGCGGCACCCCCAGCTCGACCTCGGGATACCAGAACAACGCGTCGGCGGCGGCGACGCGGAAGTCGCACGACGCGGCGAACACGCAGCCGCCGCCGGCGGCGTGGCCCTGGATGCGGCCGACCACGGGGATCTCGAGCTCTTCGATGGCCCGCGCCGCCCGGCGGCCGAGATGGTTGCGGAACCGGCGCTCCCGCTCCGAACGGGGCGGCTCGAGCGGCGCGTCGTCCGCCTTGCGGTCGGCGCCGGAGCAGAACGACAAGCCGCGGCCGCCGAACACCACGACCTTGGTGTCGAAGTCGTCCTGCAGGGCGAGGAAGAGGTCGCCGACCTCGTGCAGCAGCCGCTCGTTCACGGCGTTGCGGCGGTGCGGGCGGTTGAGCCACACCCGCAGGACGCGGGGATCGGCAGGGTCTCGTTCGACCTCGAGGGTCACGTAGTCGGCCATGGCGAGCAGCCTTCCACGCCGAGGCGGGCGGAGCGGTCGAGGGCCTGCCGGCTAAGGTGCGCGCCGGCCGGGCCGGAGACGCCGGGCCGCGAGGTGGGCAGGCCATGGCGAGCGAGTTCGAGCTGACGTTTCCCCGTCCGAGCGACCGCGAGCTGATCACCGAGCCGCTGTACCAGGTGGTTGACTGGCGGAGCGAGCACCTGCTCACCTACCCCACCGTCGAGCTGAGCCTCGGCGTCGACGGCTACCAGCAGCTCGCCGACGACGCAGCGCTGGGCCGCCGGGTGGCGGCGTGGCGGGCCCGCAGCCCCGCGCTCGCCGCGCTCCTCGACGCCGAGCAGGCGCTCGACGCGCTGCGAGGCCCCCCATCGGCGGGCCGCGCGCCGGGGGCGCGCTGAACGCTGGCGAAGCCCGCCGCCAGCGGCAAGAGTGGGCCGGTGCGCACGCAGGTGGCGATCGTCGGGGCGGGCCCGGCGGGCATGCTGCTCTCCCACCTGCTCGGCGCCGCGGGCATCGAGACGGTGGTGGTCGAGCAGCGCAGCAAGGCGTACGTGGCCGCCCGCATCCGGGCCGGCGTGCTGGAGCAGCGCAGCGTCGAAGTGCTGCGCGCCGCCGGCCTCGCCGACCGGTTGGACCGCGAAGGTCACGTGCACGACGGGGTGTTCCTGGCCACGGCCAACCGGGGCTTCCGCGTCGATTTCCGCCGCCTCACCGGGCGCAGCGTGACGATCTACGGCCAGACCGAGGTGCAACGCGACCTCGACGCCGCCGCCGCGGCCGCCGGCCGGGTGGTGTTCGAGGAGGCGCCCGACGTGGCCGTGCACGACGTGACCTCCGCCCGGCCCTCGCTCACCTTCACCCACCGGGGCCGGCCGGTGCGGGTCGAGGCGGATCTCGTCGCCGGCTGCGACGGCCACTGGGGGGTGTGCCGCGGCGCGTTCCCGCCGTCGCTGCTGCGCACCTACGAGCGGGTGTACCCCTTCGCCTGGCTGGGGGTCCTCTCCGAAACCCCACCGGTCAGCTCCGAGCTGATCTACTGCCAGCACGAACGGGGCTTCGCGCTGTGCTCGATGCGCAGCCCGGTGCTGTCGCGCTGCTACGTGCAGTGCGCCGCCGACGAGCAAGTCGAGGCGTGGAGCGACGCCCGGTTCTGGGACGAGCTGCGCCGTCGACTGCCGAGCGAGGCGGCGGAGTCGATCGTCACCGGCCCGTCCATCGAGAAATCGATCACCCCATTGCGCAGCTTCGTGGTGGAGCCCCTGCGCCACGGGCGCCTCTTCCTCGCCGGCGACGCCGCCCACATCGTGCCGCCGACGGGGGCGAAGGGGCTGAACCTGGCCGTGTCCGACGTGGCGTGCCTGGCCGAGGCCATCACCGCCTGGTACGGGTCGGGCGACGACTCCGGCCTCGAGGCGTACTCGGAGCGGGCCCTGGCGCGGGTGTGGAAGGCGGTCCGGTTCTCGTGGTGGATGACCACGCTGCTGCACCGCTTCCCCGACGCCGACGGCGGCCGCTTCGGTCAGCGCCTGCAGGAGGCTGAGCTCTCCTACCTGGCCGAGTCCGAGGCGGCGCAGACGGCCTTGGCCGAGAACTACACGGGGCTGGCGACGTGACCCCGGCCGGGACGACGCCGTCGGCCGCAGCGGACGACCACCCCCCGCACCGCTCGGACGACTACCGCTCGAGCGTGCTGCGCTCGCCCAGCCACCCGCCGGTGGTCGCGCCGGCGACGGTGACCGAGCTGACCGGCCCCGGCCCCGTGGAGGCCGCGCTCCTCGACACAGGAGCAGAGGACGCCGACCTCACCCGGAGCGGGCCGGGCGAGTCGACCGTTATCGGCGCGCGGACGATCATCACGGGACACGTGCTCGACCAGCGGGGCGAGCCCCTGCCCGGCGTCGTGATCGACATCTGGCAGGCCGACGCGTCGGGCCGCTACAACCACTGGCGGGAGACCGAGTACCCGGCGCCGAGGGACCCGGCCTTCCGCGGCGTCGGACGCGTCCGCACCGGCGGCGACGGCGTCTACCGGTTCCTCACCATCCGCCCCGGGCCGTACCCGTGGGCGAACCACCCCAACGCCTGGCGCCCGGCCCACATCCACCTGTCGGTGCTCGGCCCCACCTTGCGGAGCCGCCTGGTGACCCAGCTGTACTTCCCCGGCGATCCCCTGCTCGAGCTCGACCCGATCTTCCGGGCCGTGCCCCTCCACAGCCGGCATCGGCTCGTGTGCCGCTACGACCACGAGGTGAGCGAGCCGAACTGGGCCACCGGCTACCGGTTCGACATCGTCCTCGCCGGAGCGGACGCGACGCCCCGGACGCCCACGTGAGCGCCGGACGCGGGCTCACGCCCTCCCAGACGGTCGGGCCCTTCTTCTCGATGCGCCTCGGCGTGGAGGGCGAGAACGTGATCGGCGGCGACGGGGCCGGCGCGCCAGTCCGCATCGAGGGGCGGGTGCTCGACGGCGAACGGCAGCCGATCGACGACGCGCTGCTGGAGCTCTGGCAGGCCGACGGGCGGGGCGAGTACCCCACCGCGGCCAGCGTCGCGGCGGGCGGGTTCTGGGGCTTCGGCCGGGCCAGCACGGGCCGGGGCGACGGACGGTACCGCTTCGAGACGGTCAAGCCCGGCCCCACCCCCGCGCCCGACGCGCTGGGCGGCGGTCTCCAGGCGCCCCATCTGGCGCTGATCGTGCAGGCCCGGGGGATGCTGAGGCCGTGCTTCACCCGCGTCTACTTCGGGGACGAAGCCGCCGCCAACGCGCGGGACCCGATCCTCGCGCTGACCCCGTCGGGGCGACGGGCCACGCTCGTCGCCGAACGCATCGACGCCGGCGACGCCGTTCCCACCTACCGGTTCGACGTGCGCTTCCAGGGCGAGGACGAGACGGTCTTCTTCGGTGTCTGAACCGGGCTTCTCCACGCCGGGGATGGATCGGCTGTGGTCCGCTCGCCGCCGCTTGGAGCGCATCGCCGCGTTCGAGGTGGGCCTGGCGCGGGCCTGGGAGGCGCACGGCGCGCCGGCCGGCTCCGCCTCGGCGGTCGGCGCGGCGTTCGCCGCCGTGCTGGCCGCGGTCGACTCGGAGGCCGCGGCCCGCGGCCTGCTCGCGGAGGGCTGGCAGGCCGGATCGGCCCTGCTGCCGCTCCTCGAACGGGCCCGGGACCGTCTCGCGGCGACCGAACCCCAAGCGGTGGCGTGGCTGCACCGCGGCGCCACGTCCCAGGATGCGCTCGACACCGCGCTGGCGCTGTCGCTGCGGGACGCGCTCCGCGAGCTGTCCGGCGAGCTGGCCCGGCTCGACGAGCTGCTGGGCAGCTTGTCGGCCCGGCACGGACAGCGCGAGGTGCTCGGCCGAACGCTGCTGCAGCCGGCCGTGCCGCTGCGCTTCGCCAGCCGCATCGAACGCTGGCGCCGTCCGGCGGCCGAGCTCGCGGCGGAGGCCGCAGCCCGGGCCGGCGCGCTGCCGGTGCAGCTCGGCGGACCGGTGGGGGACGGCGCCTCCTTCGCCGGCTTCGCCGCGCAGCTGCGCGTCGCCCTGGCCGACGAGCTCGGTCTCGCCGAGCCGGGCGGCTCGTGGCACACCGACCGCCGGCCGGTCGTCTCCGCCGTGGAGCTGGCCGCGGCCGCGGCCCGGGCCGGCGCCCAGGTGGCCTACGACCTGGCGCTGCTCGCCCAGCCCGAGATCGGCGAACTGCGCCTGCGGGCCGGCCGTTCCTCCTCGATGGCCCACAAGCGCAACCCCATCGACTCGGCCCGGGCGCTGGCGGCGGCCGACGCGTGCCGGGGCGTCGCGTCGGTCGTGACCGGCGCCCGACCCTACGAGCTCGAGCGGTCGCTCGGGGCGTGGCACGCCGAGTGGTTCGCCGCGCCGCTGGCGTTCGCTGCCGCGGCCGCCTGCGTGGCGGCCGCAGCCGACGCCGTCGCCTCGATCGAGCTGTGAGCCGGCCGGCGCGCGGCGGGCGCCGCTAGGCTTGGCCCGCCCGTGAGGGGGCCTGAGGGGAGGCGCCATGTCGACGAGCCGGACCGCCGCGCAGATCCGAGCCGAGCTCGACCACCCGGTGATCGACGCCGACGGCCACTGGCTCGAGTACGGGCCGGTCGTGCGGGCCGAGCTGGAGCGCATCGGGGGCGAGACCGCGGCCCGGGCGTTCCTCCAGTTCAACGAGGGCGTCGAACGGTCGCTGTCGATGAGTGTCGCAGAGCGGCGCCGGGACGGCCTCTCGCAGGAAGCGTTCTGGGGGTCGCCCACCGCCAACACCCTCGACCGGGCGACGGCGATGGCGCCGGGCCTGCTCTACCGGCGCCTCGAGGAGCTCGGCATCGACTTCTCGGTGATCTACCCGACGATGGGCCTGGGCGCGGTGCGGGTGAGCGACGACGAGGGTCGCCGGGCCGCCTGCCGGGCGTTCAACGTCTTCTCCGCGGAGCGCTTCGCGCCCTTCGCCGACCGCCTCACGCCGGCGGCGGTGATCCCCATGTTCACGCCCGAGGAGGCGCTGGCCGAGCTCGATCACGCGGTCTTGGAGCTGGGCCTCAAGGCGGTGATGATGGGCAGCCTCGTGCCGCGCCCGCTCGAGGCGCTGGCCGACCAGCCGGAGCTGGCCCGGCGGTTCGCATGGCTCGACGCACTCGGCCTCGACAGCGCGCATGACTACGACCCGGTGTGGGCCCGCTGCGTCGAGCTCGGCGTGGCCCCCACGTTCCACTCGGGGACCCGCCGGTACGGGCTGCGCACCTCGCCGTCGAACTTCGTCTACAACCACATCGGCCACTTCGCCGCCGCCGGCGAGGCCGTCTGCAAGGCCCTGTTCCTCGGCGGGGTCACCCGCCGCTTCCCCACCCTCAACGTCGCGTTTCTCGAGGGCGGCGTGGCCTGGGCCTGCCTGCTCTACGCCGACCTGATCGGCCACTGGCACAAGCGCAGCCGGCCGGCGCTCGAGGCGACCAACCCGGCGAACCTCGACGCCGCGCTGCTCATGGAGCTGATCTCGACCCACGGCGAGCCCGACCTCGTGGCCGCGTTGAGCGAACGGGCCGGTCGCCTGCGCGGGCGGGCCGACCTCGTGGGCGGCATCGCCGACCTCGACGACTACGCCGCCTGCCGCCTGGAACGGGCCGAGGAGATCCGGGACTTGTTCGTGGACCGGTTCTACTTCGGCTGCGAGGCCGACGACCGGATGAACGCCTGGGCGTTCGACCGGGCCCGCAACGCCTTCGGCGCGGAGCTCAACGCCGTGTTCGGCTCTGACATCGGCCACTTCGACGTGCTCGACATGGCCGGCGTGCTCGGCGAGGCGTTCGAGCTGGTGGAGGACGGCCTGCTCGACGAAGCCGGGTTCCGTCGCTTCACCTTCGAGAACCCGGCGCGGCTCTGGGCGCAGTCGAACCCCGAGTTCTTCCGGGGCACCGCCGTGGAGCGGTCGGTGGCCGAGCTGCTCGCCCCCGCCCCGGCCGCCGGCTGAGCCGGCCCGCCGCCGGAGGCCCCGGACGGCCCCGGACGGCCTGACGCCAGTCGGTGCGTTCGGCCCTGTCGGAGGGGTCCGACGGCTTGGGAGCATGGCCCCATGAGCCCCCTGCGGACCGGCCCGGCGCCATCGGCGGATGAGGCGCGCACCGGGCCCGCCGGGCAGGCGGCTCGGATCGACCTCGAGGCGGCCAGCAAGCGGTACCGGGTCGGCGAGCTCACCGTGACCGCGCTCGACGAGGTGACGCTGCGCATCGACGGGTCCGCCTTCGTGGTGATCCTCGGCCCGTCGGGCAGCGGCAAGACCACCCTGCTGAACCTGATCGGGGCGCTCGACACGGCCAGCAGCGGGGTCGTCAAGGTCGACGGCGTGGACCTCACGCAGCTCTCCCGGTCGCGCCGCTTCGCGTTCCGACGGCGCTCGGTGAGCTTCATCTTCCAGACCTTCAACCTGCTGCCCGGCCTCACCGCGCTGGAGAACGTGCAGTTCGGCGCCGACGCCGCCGGCCGCCCCGACGCGGCGGCGAGGGCGCGCGACACCCTTGAACGGGTGGGGCTCGCCGAGCGCCGCCGCCACTTCCCGCACCAGCTTTCCGGAGGCGAGCAGCAGCGGGTGGCGATCGCCCGGGCGCTTGCCACCGGCAACCCGATCCTGCTCGCCGACGAGCCCACCGGCGAGCTCGACTTCCGCACCGGCGTGCAGATCCTCCGGCTGCTCGAGGAGCAGGCCGCGGCCGGCTTGACCGTGCTGATCGTGACCCACAACCGTGAGATCTCCCGGATGGCCGACCGGGTCATCGAGCTCTCGAGCGGCCGGATCGTGAGCGACGGCCCGCCCGCCGGCGGCCGGGCGCGGGTGGACGAGCTGCAGTGGTGAACCGGCGGACGGCGAGGGCGCTGCTCGTCCTGCGTTGGTCGTGGCGGGACCTGCGCCGGCGGTGGGTGTCGGTGCTCGCCATCTCGCTGATCATCGCCATCGGCGTGGGCGTGTTCGCCGCGCTCGGCAGCACCTCGTCGTGGCGGCGGCTCTCCAACGACGCCAGCTTCAGCGCCTTGAACCTGCACGACCTGCGGGTCGAGCTCGCCGAGGGGGACACCGCGCCCGAGGGTGCGCTCGCGGCGCTGGCGCAGAGCATCCCGCACGCCTCGTCGCTCACCGCCCGTACCGAACGGCTGCGGGCGCCCACGCAGGTCGACGCCAGCACGCTGGGCGAGGCCGTGCTCGTGCCCGGCGAGCTCGTCGGCGGCGACCTCGAACCGGGCGCGGTCGACGCGCTGCATCTCGAACGGGGCGGCCCGCCGGCGCCGGGCGAGATCGTGCTGGAATCGAAGTTCGCGGCCGCGTATCAGCTCCCCGAACGGGGCGAGGTGGCCCTGTCGGGCGGGCGGCGGGCCGTCTACTCGGGCCACGGCGTGACCCCGGAGTTCTTCCTCGTGACCGGCGCGGCCGAGGGCGGGTTCCTCGCCGAGCAGAATTTCGCGGCGCTGTTCGGCTCGCTCGCCACGGCGCAGGCGCTGACCGGACAGCCGGGTCGGGTGAACGACCTGGTGCTGAGGCTGGCGCCAGGCGCCGAGGTCGAGACGGTGCGCGCCGAGCTGGCGGACGCGTTGGGCCGGGCCGGCTTCGGCGCCGCGACGGTGTCCACCCGGCGCGACGAGGCCTCCTACCGGCTGCTCTACGACGACATCGACAGCGACCAGCAGCTCTGGAACGTGATCTCGGCGTTGGTGCTGGCCGCCGCCGCGATCGCCGCGTTCAACCTCGTCAGCCGCATCGTCGAGGCGCAGCGGCGTGAGATCGGCATCGGCATGGCGATGGGCGTGAGCCCCCTCCGGCTGGCGGTGCGTCCGCTGCTCATCGGCGCTCAGGTGGCCCTGGCCGGCGCGGTGCTCGGCGTGGCCGTCGGCCTCGTGGTCGGCGCCGCGTTGCGGAACCTGTTCCTGGACGTGCTGCCGCTGCCCGTCTGGCGGACGCCGCTGCAGCTCGACCAGTACGGGCGCGCCGCCGCCCTCGGCTTCGTCGTGCCCTTCGCCGCCACCTCCTACCCCGTCTGGCGGGCCGTGCGGGTGGCGCCGATCGAGGCGATACGGGTCGGCCACCGGGCGGCGCGGGGCGCCGGCGCCGCGTCCCTCGGCCGTCGCGCCCGCCTGCCGGGCGGCAGCCTGGGTCAGCTCCCGGTGCGCAACCTGCTGCGCAACCCCCGGCGGTCCCTGCTCACGGTCGGCGCGGTGGGCGCCGCGCTCGCCGCGCTGGTGAGCATCCTCGGCATGCTCGACAGCTTCCGCGCCACGATCGCCCGGGGCGAGGCCGAGCTGACGCGGGCCGCGGCCGATCGGGTGACGGTGGAGCTGACCGGGCACCGTCCGCTCGACGCCCCGGACGTGGCGGCGGTCGTCGCCTCGCCGGTGGTGGACGTGGCCGACCTCGGCCTGAAGGCGCCCGCCTCGGGGCTCGGCGCCGACGGGGTCGACGTCGACCTGGTGGTCAGCCTCCTCGACCTCGACGGCGCGCAGTGGACGCCGAGCGTCCGCTCGGCCCGTCCCGCCGCCGGCCGGCCCGGGATCCTGCTCAGCGCCAAGGCCGCGGCCGACCTGTCGGTCTCGCCCGGCGACGCCGTCCGGCTGCGCCACGCCGTCCGCGCCCCCGGCGCGGCCGGCGGGTTCGCGCCGGTCGAGACCGAGTTCACGGTGACCGGCCTGCACCCGAGCCCGCTGCGTCCGCTGGCCTTCGCCGACCTGTCCGCCGCCGACGCGTTCGGCCTCGCCGGGCTGACCAACACCGTCGAGGTGCGCCCCGCAGCCGGCTTCGGTCCGTCCGATGTGCAAAGGGCCCTGTTCGGCCTGCCCTCGGTGGCGTCCGCCCAGCCGGTGACCGCGGTCGTGGAGCTGTTCGAGGACGCACTGGAGCAGTTCCTCGGCTTCCTGCTCATCACCGCCGTCGCGGTGGCGGTGCTGGCCACGCTGATCTCGTTCAACTCCACGTCGATCGCGGTGGACGAACGAGCGCGGGAGCACGCCACGATGTTCGCGTTCGGCCTCACCGTGCGCCGCGTGCTCGGTCTGATCGGACGGGAGACCGTGGCCCTCGGCTTGGCCGCCACCGCCCTCGGCCTCGGGCTGGGCTACGCGTTGATGGCGTGGATCGTGCGTTCGCTCGTGGCCGACACGGTGCCCGAGTTCGGCTTCGAGCTCGCGTTGTCCGCCACCACGCTGCTCGTGACCGCTGGGGTGGGTGTGATCAGCATGACGATCACCCCGCTCCTGCTCGCCCGGGGCCTCTCCCGCATGGACATACCCGACACGCTGCGGGTGATGGAGTAGGCGGGCGGTTACAGCTCGAGCAGGGCGTTCTCCACCACCTCGGTGAGCGCTGGGTGGATCCAGATCTGCTGGTGGGCCATCTCGTCGACCGTCTGGCCGAAGCGCATCCCCTGGATGAGCTGCTGGATGAGCGTGGAGGCCTGCGGGCCGATGATGTGCGCGCCGAGCAGCCGGCGGGTCTCGGCGTGGGCGATGAGCTTCACGAAGCTGGTGGTGTCCTCCATCGCCCAGCCGTACGCGGTGTGGGCGTAGGGCTTGACCGCCTTCACGTAGGGCAGGCCGGCGGCCTCGACCGCCTCCTCGGTGAGGCCCACCGAGGCCACCTGGGGGTTGCCGAACACGGCGTGGGGGACGATAGAGTAGTCCATCCGCGTCGGCTCGGCCGGGTCGGCCAGGTTGTGGAAGGCGATCTTCGCCTCGGCGTTGGCGATGTGCTTGAGCTGGTAGGGGTTGGTGAGGTCGCCGAACGCCCAGACGCCGGGCACGTTGGTGGCCATCGCGTCGTCGACCACGACCCGGCCGTCGATGTGGGTGTCGATGCCGCAGGCCTCCACGGCCAGCACGTCGCTGTTCGGCGTGCGCCCGGTGGCCACCAGCAGCAGATCGGCCCGCAGCGTGCGGGGCCCGCCGGCGTTCACCTGCACGGTGAAGCCGGCGCCGTCGTGGCTCACCCGTTCGATCTGCGCGCTGGGCACCAGCTCGACCCGCTTGGCGTACGCGGCGGTGGCCGCGGCGGAGATCTCGACGTCCTCCCGGGACAGGATCCGCGGCCCGCGGGTCACGAGCGTGACCTCCACCCCCAGCGCGGCGAACACGTGGCTGAGCTCCACGCCGATGAAGCCGCCGCCGAGCACCAGCAGGCTGCGGGGCAGGGCCGGGATGCGCATGATCGTGTCCGAGGTGTGGAACGGCGTGTCGGGCAGGCCCGGCGCATCGGGCAGGTGGGGGCGGGCTCCGGCGCCCAGCAGGATCTTCGGCGCGCTCACCTCCCGGCCGTCGACCTCGAGCACCATCGGCGCCACGAAGCGCCCCTCGCCGCGCAGCACGGTCACGTTCGGGCAGCCGTTGCTGCGGTACTCCTCACCGCCGGCGGCGATCGGGTCGATGCGGCCGAACACCCGCTTGACGATCCCAGGCCAGTCGCTGCCCCGCAGCTCGGCGTCGAGCCCGTAGGCGCCGGCGTGGCTGATCTGCTCGGCCACGTCGGCCGCGTACACGAACATCTTGGAGGGGATGCAGCCCCGGTTGAGGCAGGTGCCGCCGAAGACCCCCTTCTCGATCAGGCCGATGCGCCAGTCGTCGAGCTGCGGGCTCGGGATCATGTTCCCCGACCCGGTCCCGACGATGATGAGGTCGAAGCGGTCCACGGGCCGACACGCTACCGGCCGGCGACTGCTACCACGGGCGGTGCGACGGGCGGGCGCCCCCGGTGGGGCCGGAGCCGGCAGGCCCTCGACTGGGTCAGAGGCTGGCCGAGTCGGCCGCGCCGCCGTCGATGCGCAGGTTGGCGCCGTTCACGCAGGCGGCGAGGTCGCTGGCCACGAAGGCCACGAAGGCGCCGACCTCCTCCACCGTGGCCGGGCGCCCGGACGGGTTCGGCATGACCTCGGCGGCCACCCGCTCGGCCACGGCGTCGAACTCGCCAGCCCAGCCGCGCTCGGACGCCACCCGCAGGAACCACTCCTTCACCTCGTCAGTGGCGATGAGGCCGGGGCTCACCAGGTTCGCGGTCACCCCGCTGCCGGCCAGCTCCTTGGCCAGGCTCACGACCATGTTCGGCAGCGCCGCCTTCGACGCGTAGTAGTGCGGGTTGCGGGCGTTCGGGCGCACCGAGCCGACCGTGCCCACGAAGATCACCCGGCCCCACCCGCGTTCGCGCATGGCGGGCACGAACCGCTGGGTGAGCCGCATGCCGGAGAGCACGTTCTTCTGGTAGACGCCGATCCAGTCCTGCGCCGAGCTGGTGAACCACCCGCCGCGGTCGGCGGCGCCGTAGTTGTTGACCAGCACGTCGACCCGGCCGGGCCCGGCCTGCTCGGCCACCTGGTCGGCCCCCTCGTCGGTGGTGAGGTCGCCCCACACCACCCCGACCTTGCCGCCCGCGGCGGCGATCCGGGCCGCCACCGGGTCGGCCTGGCCCGCCTCGAAGCCGTGCACCAGCACCTCGGCGCCCTCGGCGGCGAGCACCGCCGCCGTGCCGGCGCCGGTGCCCCGCCAGCTGCCGCTCACCAGCGCCACCTTGCCCGACAGGCCCAGATCCATGGGCGGGCAGCGTAGCCCCCTGCTCGGGCCCCATCCCCCGCCGATCACCATGGCGGCCGTAGCCTCTCCGACCGTGGCTGAGGGCCCGATGTTCGCCGAGCTGATCACGCGCTTCCTGCACGACTTCGGCACCCGCAAGCCCTCGCCGAACACGGTCGCCGCCTACCGACGCGACCTCCAGGGCGTGGGTCGACGCCTGGCCGCGATCGTCGAGGTGGCGCCGGAGGCGTTGCGCCTCGGCCACCTCACCAAGCCGGCGCTGCGTCAGGCGTTCGCGAGCTGGGCGCAGGACCACGCCGCCGCGTCGATCCGCCGGGCGTGGAGCGCCTGGAGCGCGTTCTTCGACTTCCTCGTGGCCGAGGATCTCTCCGAGGGCAACCCGATGGCCGCGGTCACCGCGCCCCGGGCCCGCCGGAGCCGGGCGAAGGTGATCGAGGGCGACGACGTGGCCGGGCGGCTGCTGGCGTCGGCGGCCTCGCTCGACGAGACGGCCCGCCATCCGTGGCCGGCGCGCGACGTGGCGCTGGTGGCCGCGTTCCTCGTGACCGGCATCCGCCTGAGCGAGGCCATCGACCTCACGATGGGCTCGCTCGGCGGCCCGCCCGGCGCCCGCCGGATCGCCGTGACCGGCAAGGGCGACAAGACCCGCACGATCCCGATCGAGGGTGCGTTCGAGGACCTGCTGCGGGTGTACCTCGAGGAGCGGGCGGCGCGCTTTCCCCGGCATCGCCTCGACCTGCCCCGCACCCCGCTGTTCGTGCGGGCCGACAGCGGCGAGGGGCTCAACCGCCAGCAGGTGCAGTACCTCGTGGAGAAGCTGTACCGCCGGGCCGGGATCCGGGGCCGGGTCCCCGAGGGGGCGCTGGTGCACGCCCTGCGCCACACCTTCGCCACCTCCGCGCTCGACCACGGCGTCGACGTGGTCGAGCTGCAGGAGCTGTTGGGCCACGCCTCGCTCGACACGACCCGCCGTTATCTCGACGCCACCGCCGCGCAGCTCCGCCACGCCGTCGCCTCGCACCCGGCGCAGGCCGCGCTGCGCCGCTTCGTGGCCGACCAGGACTGACGGGACCGCCAGCGAGCGGGGCCGGTTTGGCGCCCGGGAACGTCTACAGTTGACTCAGGGATTGCCGTGTTTTTTCCCGCCTCTCTGCAAGGAAGCTCCCGTGACCCTCAAGCTGCCTCGCTTGGCGCCGGCCGGCACCGTCCGCCCGGGCCGGGTTAGCCCGATGCTGTCGGTGCCGGAGGACATCCCGCGCCCCGACTACGCCGAGTCCGGCGTGCCGAACCGGCGGCCCGAGCCGCGGGTCAAGAGCCCCGACGTGATCGCTCGGATGCGCCGCACGTGCCGGCTGGCGGCGGAGGTCCTGGCCAAGACCGGGGAGCACGTGGCGCCGGGCGTGACCACCGACGAGCTCGACCGCATCGCCCACCAGCTCTACCTCGAGGCCGGCGCCTACCCGAGCACGCTGAACTACCACGGCTACCCGAAGTCCCTCTGCACCTCCGTGAACGAGGTGATCTGCCACGGCATACCCGACAGCCGGGCCCTGCGCGAGGGCGACATCGTCAACCTCGACATCACCGCGTATCGCGAGGGCGTGCACGGCGACTGCAGCGCCACCTTCTATGTCGGCGAGCCAACGCCCGAGGTCCGTCAGCTCGTGGAGGTCACCCGGGCCTGCCTCACCCGGGGCGTGCAGGCGGTCAAGCCCGGCCGGCCCATCTCCGACATCGGGCGCGCCATCGAGGAGCACGCCGCCGCGCACCAGTACGGCGTGGTGCGCACGTTCGTGGCGCACGGGATCGGCGAGCAGTTCCACACCGATCTGCAGATCCCTCACTATTACACCCGGGGCGCCAACACGATCATGGAGGCCGGCATGACCTTCACGGTCGAGCCGATGATCTGCCTCGGCGCCCCCGAAGAGGACATCTGGAGCGACGGCTGGACGGCGGTGACGAAAGACCGCAAGCCCTCCGCCCAGTTCGAGCACACCGTGCTCGTGACCCCACGCGGGGTCGAGGTGCTCACCGAGCTCTGAGCCGCAACTCGGTCGGGCGGCCTCGCTCCGCTCAGCCCGCGCCGGCGGGCCCGGCGGATCGTCGGGGCGCCGCCGGCGCAGATGGGGCGCTCCCCGTGTGCGCGACTACGGTGGCGGCATGGCTCGCAGGATCGACGTGGAGCTCACCAGCGCACGGGACGACGGCACGTGGACCTGGCGCGCCGCCGGCGCCCGGCAGCCGAAGGGCGTGCTCGACGCCGCGCTGCTCCCGCCCGGCGCCCGAGTGGGCGACGTGCTGCGCGCCGAGGTCGACTCCGACGTCGACGGGATGATCGTGCTGGCGGTGATCCCCCCGAAGGGCGCCAAGGCGGCGCCCGAGCGTCTGGAGGTGATCGGGCCGCGCCGGCGTGACGACCTGGTCACGACCGCGCTCGTGTCCCGCGGCCGCCGTGAACGCCGCGACGGCCGGCCGGGCCGAGACGGTCGGGACGGGCGAGAAGGCCGGGAGGGCCGGGAGGGTCGCGGCGGACCAGGTCGCGAAAGCCGCGAGGGGCGCCCCCGCGGTGAGGGCGGCCGCGGCCCGCGAGGTCCACGCCCTGAGCCCGAGGCGCGTTCCCGCGCCAAGCGCCTGCGTCCCGGACACGCGCATCGCGACGAGCTGATGGCGTCGCTGGCGCCGGAGGAGCAGCCGATCGCCGAGCAGCTCGCCCGTGGCGGTCTGGCCGCGGTCCGTCAGGCCATCGACAAGCAGAACGCGGAGGCGCGCGCCGGCGGACAGCCGGAGATCCCCGTCGAGCCGCTCGTCGCGCTGGCCGAACGGCTCTGGTCGAGGGTTCGGGAGGCCGACTGGCGAGACCGCGCCGATGCCGCCGCGGCCGAGGTGGACGAGCTCGACCTGCGGGATCTGCGTTCGGTGGTGGTGGCCGCCGAGACCGGCGCCCGGGGCGAAGAGGCCCGCGAGCTGGCCGCTCGGTTGCGCGAGGCGCTCACCCGGCGGGTCGACGAGGAGCACAACCAGTGGCTGGAGGAGTTGAGCCAGCTGGTGCAGGAGGGCCGCACGGTCGCCGCGTTGCGCCGCAGCTCGCGTCCGCCCAAGGCCGGGGCGCCGTTGCCGGCCGACCTCGCCCGTCAGCTCGGGGAGAACGCGGCGGAGGCGCTCGGCCCCGACGTCGGCCAGGACCGCTGGGCGGTCGTGCTCGACGCGCTGGCCTTCTCTCCGGTGCGGATGAGCGTGAAGCCCGAGACGCCGCCGGCCAACCCCAGCGACGATCTCGTGGCCGCGGTGCGCAAGCTGGCCGACCGGATCCCCCACATCGCCGCGCTGTTCGGTGTGGAGCCCGAACCGGCACGGACCGGCGCCCGCCGGCGGCCGCGCTCGGGCGGCCGCGGCGACGGCGGACCAGCGATACCACCGCCCCCGCCGCTGCCGACCGCCGAGGCCGCCGCTCCCACCGCGCCCGAGCCTGACGAGGCCGTTGAGCCTGGTGAAGGTGAAGCGGTCGAGGCCGTTGAGGCGGTCGCCGAACCGGTGGCCCCCGCGGACAGCGAAGCGGACGCCGCTGAGACGGCGCCGGGCGACCTGCCCGAGGACGCCGGGCAGGGCTGAGCGAGCCGGTTCAGCGCTCGGGGCGGGCGAGGATCGAGCCGCGGCTGGCCCGGCCCATGAACGCCCCGGTGCCAGGCTCCTCGTCCCAGCGGGCGCCGCAGGCGGCGCACTCGCAGGAGTCCAGCCGGACCGACGCGAGGTACAGGCGGACCACCTCGTAGCAGTCGCAGTACGGGCAGCGGAAGTGCCCCGCCTCGTGACTCATCGACCACCAGGCTAGCGGGCTCGGCCGCCCACGAGGGTGAGGTGATCGCCCTCCTTCGCTTCGGGCTGTCGTGTTCCTGGGGGCTGCGCCCCCCCAGACCCCATCGCCGCCCGGCTCGCTGGCGCTCGCACGGTCGGCCGGCTTCGCTCGCTCAGATGATCGCGTCGCAGAGGCCGTGATCGTGGAGGAACTCGAGCAGGCCGTCGACCAAGTCGAGCTCGGCGAGCTCGCCGAGCGGCGCCCAGCGGACCTCGGCCGCGTCGTCGCCGGCCACCGGCGCAGCCTGGCCGAGCAGGGTCACCTCGAAGTCGAGGATCACGAAGTGGTGATCCTCGCCCATGCGTTCGACCCAGCCGACCAACCGTCCGCAGACGCCGCTCAGGCCGGTCTCCTCCGCCAGCTCACGCACGACGGCCTCGGCCAGCGTCTCGCCCCGCTCGACCCGGCCGCCCGGCACCGACCACCGCCCGAGCCCAGGCGGCTGAGCGCGGCGCACGAGCAGGATCTGGTCGCCCCGCAGCACCACAGCGCCCACGCACAGCTCGGGCCGGGCCGATCCCGCAGCCTCGCGCTCAGCCATCCCGGGGCCCGAGCGCGCGATGGACCACGATGGCCCGGGCGACCAGGCCGAAGCTCTCGAAGAAGTTCTTCGTGTCCCGGTCGCCGGGCAGGGCGATGCTGTCGACACCCCGGCAGCCCTGCGCCTCGCACCAGGCCACCAGCTCGAGCATCATCGTCTCCCCCACCCCGAGGCCCCGGAACTCCGGTTCGACGTAAAGGTCGCTGACCACGCCGA
Organism: Acidimicrobiales bacterium; assembly: GCA_046153015.1. Lineage (GTDB taxonomy): Bacteria > Actinomycetota > Acidimicrobiia > Acidimicrobiales > CAIXPF01 > JBJXGF01. The sequence goes on from JBJXGF010000034.1 coordinate 18,190, forward strand.
GGCGACCGCCGTCATGGGTGGGCTCGCAGCGCACCACCCCGTAGCCGACGGGGTACCCGTCGAACTCGCCGACGACCACGCAACGCTCGGGCGCAGACAGATCGGCGGCGATGCCCTCCTCGATCGGGGCGCGGCGGCCCTCGCGCACCGCCCACACCGCGCCGCCCTTGTGGGTGCTCAGCTCCTGCCGGGCCAGCTCGGCCAGCTCGGTCAGCCGGGCCAGGTCGGCCGGGGCCGCCCGCCGGACGGCCTCGAGCGTCACGGCCGCTCGCCGGCCCGCAGCAGCTGATCCACCCGGTTGAGGATCGTGCGCCGCGCCCGGTGCGCCTGCTCGAAGGCGCGCACGGCCTCGAGCTCGCTGCGGGTGAGCCCGGCCAGGCGGGGCACCACCTGGGACGCCGACAAGCTTTCGTACTCGGCGATCCCGAGCGCCGCCGCGTCGGCCGGCGCGGCCGGCTCGGCCTCCGCCGCATCGGCGGCCGGAGGCGGCGCGTCGGCGGCCGGTGGGGCCGGCTCGGCGGGGGCGGGCGCGGGTGACGTCGCGTCGGCTGGGGCGGGCGCCGGTTCGGCCGGCGGCGGGGGCTGCGAGACCAGTCCGAGGCCGGCCAGCACCTCGTTCAACGCCCGAGGCAGGTCGAGGCCCAGCTGGCCGGCCTTCTCCTGGCCCTTGCGCACGGCGAACTGGCCGACCATGCGGGCCAGGGCCACCTGCGTGCGGCCCCGCTCGGCCAACTCGGGCAGGTACCGGCGGCCTTCGAGCACGAGGCCCAACGGGGCGTAGACCAAGAGGTCGAGCAGCGCGTCGGTGGGGTTCTTCTCGCCCTCGGCCACGGCGCCAGCGTAGCGGCCCGGTCCGGTCGGCCCCGGGGCGGCTGGCCGCCTACACGCCGCGGAACAAGCCGCGGCTGGAGAGCACGGCCCGCACGTAGTCCTCGGTCTCGTTGTAGATGCCGCGGGTGGTCAACGCGCCCGGCCCCATGTTGTACGCGGCCACCGCGGCGGGCTCGGCGCCGGTGAAGTCGAGCAGGAAGCGCAGGTAGCGCGCCGAGAGGCGGATGTTCTCCTCGGGCTTGCGGGCGTCGAGGTCGAGCCCCCCGAGCAGGTTGTTCACGTAGTTGGTGGTGCCCGGCATGAGCTGGCCCACGCCCTGGGCGCCGGCGCTGGAGGTGACCCTGTTCTGCCAGCCCGACTCGATGAACGCGATCGCCATGAGCAGATCGGCGGGCACGCCGTACTCGTTGGCCCACCGCTTGAAGACCGGCGCCAGACGGCGCCGCTCCGGGTCGTTCGCCACCCGGCGCGGCAGCCCTCCGCTCAGCTCCCGGTCGCCCAACAGGCGGGGGTGGAGCAGCACCATGCCCGGCCGGACGTCGTGGCTGCTCAGGCGGTTGGCGGCGGCCACGCCGGCGTTCGTGGCGCCGAACCGCTTGGCGGCGGTGCTGAGCGAGTCGCCCGATCGGATCACGTAGCGGTCGCTGCTGTTGTTCACCGGGGTGGGCATGACGCCCGTCGGCCGTGCGACTGCGGCAGGCGGCGTGGGCGGGGCGACCGGGGCGACCGGCGCGGTCGGCCGCGGCGGTGCAGCCGAGGCCGG
>JBJXGF010000039.1:0-2993 GCA_046153015.1 Acidimicrobiales bacterium
CGTCGGGATCGGGGCCGCCGACCGCCGCCGCCACCCCCACCTGTTCGAGCGCCCGCAACGCCGCGGCCGGACGGGCGCGTCCCCCGGCGGGGGTGAACACCTGCACCGGGCCGCCTCCGGCGCGGCCGAGCCGGGCGGCGAGCTCCAGCGCGGCGGCGTGGTGGCGGCCGCTGCCGGCGGCCAACGCGACCGTCGCCCCCGCCCGCCACCGCCCCGACACCACCGCCACGTCGCACGGGGCCGACTCCACCAGCGCGCCGATGGCCTCGGCGCCGGGCGAGCCGATCACAAGGTGCGGCGCGGCGGAGGCGAGGTGCGCCAGCGTCTCGCCGGCCACGTCGCCCGAGCCGCGCACGGTCACCTCGCAGGCGAAGCCGCGTGCCCGCACCTGGCGGCGCAGCTCCTCGAACCGCGCCATCCCTGCGGCGAGCTCGGCCAGCGACGCCGCGCCGCCGCCGGCGCGTGGGCCAGTGAGCGAGAGGAGGTTGAGCTCCGCGTCGGGTTCGCCGTCCAGCGCCGCGAGGGCCAGCTCCACCAGCGGCTCGGCGTCCTCGGCTCGGTCGGCGGCGATCATCACCCGGGGGCCCGACCCGCCGCCGAGCCGGAGGCGCTCGGCTTCGGCGATGTCCCGCTCGAGCCACCGATCGGGGTAAACGGCGCGCAGCAGCGGGCCGGCCATCACGGTCGTGACCACCGCCATGATCACGAGCATCGTGAACATCTGGTCGTCGAGCACCCCCATGCTGCGGCCCACGTTCAGGATCACCAGCTCGGCCAGGCCGCGGGTGTTCATCATCACGCCCACCGCCAGCGACTGCCGGGGCGGCACGCCCATCAGCCGGGCCGCGCCGGCGCCGCCGGCGAACTTGCCTAGGCAGGCCACCGCCAGCACCCCGAGCGCCGGCAGCACGCCCGACCAGCCGAGCCCGCCGATGTCCACGCCGAGACCGGTGACCACGAAGAACACCGGAAGCAGCAGCACCACGCTGACCCCTTCGAGGCGTTCGGTGATCTCGTGGAAGAGCCGGCCGCCCTCGCCGCGGGGCGTGGCCGTGCCGAAGAGGAAGGCCCCGATCAGGGCGTGGACGCCCATGTGATGGGTGAGCGCGGCGCTGGCCAGCACGCCCACCAGCAGCACCCCGAGCATCTGCGGGTCGAGCCGGCCCTCGGCCCGCCAGCGGACGGCCACCCGCCGCTCCAGCAGGGGCTTGACCACCTTGTGCAGCACCACGGCGAGGGCGATCAGCTCGACCAGGCGGAGCGGCGCGGCCAGCAGGCCCCCGGAGGTCACGACCGAGAGCACCACCGCCAGGAGCGAGAAGGCCACCACGTCGTCGATCGCGGCGCAGGAGATCAGCAGCATCCCGAGCGGTATGCGGAACATGTTCCGCTCCGAGAGGATCCGGGCCAGGATCGCGAACGCGGTGGCGCACATCGACACGCCCATGAACAGGGCGAAGCCGAGGAAGCGCACGGCCTCGCCGTCGACGATCCGGTGGTCGGTGTAGAGCAGCGGGGCGAGCACGCCCGCGCCGAGCGCGAACGGGACCACGATCGAGCTGAGCGAGATCACCACCGCCCGCCGGCCGGTGCGGGCCACGGCCCCGAGGTCGATCTCGAGGCCGACGATGAACATGAAGATCACCAGCCCGAGCTCGGCGACCACCCGCAGGTACGGCCGCACCTCGAGGGGGAACAGCCGCTCGGGGAGGTTGCCGGGGGCGAGGCCGAGCAGGCTCGGACCGAGCGCGATGCCGGCCACGATCTCGCCCAGCACCGCCGGCTGCCCGAAGCGCCTGAAGGCGGCCCCCACCAGGCGGCCGATGACCACGATCACCGCCATGCACACGAAAAGGCGGGCGGTGATCTCGTCGAGGTTGGACCCTGCGGCGCCGAGCAGGGCGCCCGCGCTCACGCGAAGCCGACGCGCACGTCGGTGAACTCGCCGCTGCCCAGCACTACGGTGAAGGTGGCGGTGTCGCCCGCCCGGAACCCGGCGGCGTGCTGGCAGTACGACGCCAGCGTGCCGTCGAGACGAGCGCCGTTGATGCCCACGAGCGCGGCGGGCGTCTGGCCGAAGCCGGCGTTGGCGGCGGGCGAGAGGGGCGCCGCGAACGGCGCCAGCACCGCCCCCGGCGTGACCGGCAGCCCGAGCTGGTCGAAGTCGTCCTCGGAGCTGGGGAACACGAGGCCCATGCCCGTCCAGCCCTGGGAACGGCCCTGGCGCAGCTCCGCCACGACCGTCTTCACCCGGTCGACGCCGATGGCGTAGCCCTGGTTCTGGATGAGCCGGCCGCCCCGCACGGTGATGCCGGCCGAGTTCACGCCCACCAGCCGCCCGCGGTCGTCGATCAGCGGCCCGCCGGAGTTGCCGGGGTTGATGGCGGCGTCGGTCTGGATCACGTTCGGGTAGTGCGGCGCGTCGAGGGCGTCTTCGTCGAAGCGGGTCTGCACCACTGACACCACGCCCACCGTGGCGGCGAGGTCGTTGCCGTTCGACGCGTTGCCCGGGTAGCCGAGCGCCACCACCCGGTCCCCCTGGCGCAGCGTGCGCTGGTCGCCGAGGGGAAGGGTCTTGAGCCCCGGGGCGCCGTTGACCCGCAGGACGGCCAGGTCCTCGCAGGGGGCGGCGCCCACGATCACCGCGGGCAGGCGGCCGGCGCCGGCGCCGACGGAGAACGAGGCGCCGGCGTTGACCACGTGCTGGTTGGTGACGATCAGGCCCTCCCCGGCGTCGAGCACCCAGCCGGTGCCGGTTCCCTGGAGGGCGCCGCCGATGTCGGCCGAGATCAGCACGGTCGAGGGTCGCCCCCGCTCGACGATGTCGCTCGTGGACAGCGCGCCGCCCCCGCCCCCCAGCTGGGAGGCGGCGACGAGCGCCACCACCACGAGCGCGGCGACGCCGCCGACCAGCGCGGCGACGAGGGGCGCCCGGCTCTTGGCCGGGGCAGCCGGCGCCGCGACCACCGCCGCCCAATCAGGGGCAGGGCCGA
>JBJXGF010000042.1:0-6981 GCA_046153015.1 Acidimicrobiales bacterium
GACCAACCCGCCGGCGCGCCGCCAGAGCGCGGCCACCACCGCTCCCCCAGCCCCGGCCCCGGCGCCGGCCCCGGCGTCCAGCGCCGCCGCCAGCAGCAACCCCTCGGGCGCCGAGGGCCGCTTCTTCGCACTGCTCAACGCCGAGCGGGAGAGGCAGGGCCTCGCCCCCTTCGGGGTCGACGCCGCGCTCACCGAGGCGGCCCGGGCCCAGGCCCAGAAGATGGCGTCAGAGAACCGGCTGCACCACCAGGGTCTGCGCCCCCTGCTCGGGCGCTTCCGCATCGTCGGTGAGAACGTGGGGGCCGGGCCCACGATCGACACGATCAACCAGGCCCTCCTGCGGAGCCCGCCCCACCACGAGAACATCGCCAACCCGGCGTTCACCGCCGTGGGCGTCGGGGTGGCCGTCGACGCCACCGGCCAGATCTGGACCTCGCACGTCTTTGGCGGATGAGCCCGCCCCATCAGGCCGAACGTCCGCGTGGGCATACATAAAGTGGTGTAATCGCCACGCTGGGACAGAAAATCATGACGATGAGGTTGCGAGAGGCGGCCGCGGCCGCCATCGTAAAGTCGTCGTAATGATTCATCCACGGTGCGAGGCGGGGCAATGCGGATCTCCCGGCGGCTCAAGACGACGACGATGACGATGGCCGCAGCGGCGCTGCTGCTCTCGGCGGCCGGCTGCGAGCTCCCGGTCGGCTCGACCGGCCTGCTCAGCGACCCGCGAGGCCAGCTCACCGCGCACCTCGCGGGCGCCACGGCCGCGGCCGGGCCCGAGTTCGCCCCGGCCGACTCGGCCGAAGCCCAGACGCTGAACCTGCTCAACGCCGAACGCTCCCGGCAGGGCCTGGCCGGGCTCACGCTCGACGCCGGGCTCAGCGCCGCGGCCCGCCGCCAGGCCGAGGCGATGGCCAACGCGCAGGGCCTCTCCCATCAGGACCTCGCCCCGCTCCTCGGCCTGGGCTACAGCCGGGCGGGAGAGAACGTGGGCGCCGGCGGCGACCTCACCGCGATCCACCACGCGTTCCTGGCCAGCGCGTCGCACGCGGCGAACATCGCCAACGACGCCTTCCGGATGGTCGGGATCGCCGCGGTGACCGACGGCGGCGGGCGCCTCTGGATCTGCGAGGTCTTCGCCGGCTGACTCCGGGGCGGGTGTGGTGAACTCGGGGCGTGACCACCCTCGATGACCTCGCCGCCCTGTTCCGGCCCGAGACCGGCCTCGCCACGCTGTCGGTGGCCCGGCCCGACGCCTCGGTGCACTCGTCGCTCGTGAACGCCGGGCTGCTGGCCCATCCCCTGAGCGGCGAACCGGTGGCCGGCGTGGTGGTCCGCTCCGATGCGGCGAAGATGGCCCTCCTGCGCCGAGCCGGGCGGGCCACGCTGTGCTGGCGCAGCGGCTGGCGCTGGATCACCCTCGAGGGCGGCGTAGCGCTGGTCGGGCCGAACGATCCGTTGGCCGGCTTCGACCCCGCCGGCCTGCCGGCCCTGCTGCGGGCGGTGTACCAGGGCTGCGGCGGCGTCCACGACGACTGGTCCGAGTTCGACCGGGTGATGGCCGCCGAACGGCGGGCGGCGGTGCTGGTGGCGCCGGGGCGCCTCTACACGAACCGGGCCTGACCAGCCGGCGCCGGCGCGGGCGAGCTCAGCGGGGCCCGTTCCAGGACACGAGCGAGATCACCCCGAGACGCCCGCCGATGTCGTCGAGGCCCACCATCACGCTGGTCCACTGCGGGCCGGCGGTTTTGACGAAGGCGTAGTAGTTGAGGTCGCCGAAGCCGGCGGGCAGCGTGTACCCGCTCCCGGCCGGAGCGGGCTGGCCGCACGTGGTCTCCGAGGGCCCGTCGAGCGCGGCCGCCACCCGCGGGACCACGGCGCCGGCGAAGCTGCCGGCCACGCCCGCCGCCCACGTCTCGGCCTTGCCGCCGGTGAGGAACGGCGCGTCGACCCGGCGCTCACCGCCCTCGTTGACCGCGACCCAGACGCCGCGCCCCGGATCGACCAGGCGGGCGAAGGCCGCCTCGTCCCGACCGGCCAGCGCGGCCCGCAGCTGGGTGATCGTGGCCGACACGGTCCCGTCGGCGCAGAACGACGACCGGGAACGGTCGGCGACGAGGAAGTGGCGGTTCACCCACCCGGAGACCGCGCCGACCCGGATCGGCGCCCAGTAGGCGCCGGCGGCGGCCACCGGGGCGCCGGTCATGCGGATGCCGCCCCGCCCGGGGGCGATCTCGCCGACCTTCGCGCTGGAGGCCCCCGGGCTGCGGCGCACGTTCAGCACGTCGCCCGCGGCCACGAAGGCCACCTTGTAGGTGGGGCCGGACTCGGCGGCTGAGGCCGCCGCCGCTGTGGTCGGCGAGGTGCGCGACGAGCCGCCCGAGGCGCCCGCACCGCCCGACCCAGGGCTGGGCGCGGTCGGCTCGGCCGACGGGGCCGGCGCGTCGCTGCCAGCCGAGGCGTCTCCCCCGGCGGGCGCGGTCTCGGTGGGGGTGGGCAGGACGGAGGCCGCGGTCGTGGAGGGGGTGGTGGACGTGGTGGTGGGGACCGGCCGGGGCGCCACGCGCACCGACGGCGCCGTGGTGGTGCGCTCGCGCTGCGCGGCCTCGTACTCGTCGCCGAGCGTGTCGCCCGAGCAGCCGACGAGCGCCAGCAGCCCGGCGAGCACAAGCCCGCCCTTCACGCGCCGGTGCATGGGAGCGCTCCTCGTGCCGAACCGACCAAGCCGATCACACCTCTGATCACGCCTCTGATCACACTTCTCGAACCGGCCGAATCGAACCGGCCAGCCCGGCGGGGATCGTAACGCTCCCGCTGCTCCAGGCGGTGCACCCCCCGCTCGGCGTGCTCCCGGCTCACATCCCCGTCCGTTCGGCCGACCAGAGGACAGGGCCCGACCGGACGAGCGGAAAGGACGCCGCCCGATGCGCATCCTGTTCCTCCACACCAACTTCCCGGGGCAGTACCGGGACCTCGCGCCGGCGCTCGCCGCCGACCCGGCCAACGAGGTCGTCTTCGGCACCGGCCAGCCGAAGCACGAGCTGCCCGGCGTGCGCAAGGCCCCCTTCTCGCCGCACCGCGCCGCCGACGCCGAGGTGCACCCGTACCTCGCCCCGCTCGACCGGGCGGTGCTGAACGGCCAGGCCGCCTTCCGGCTCTGCCGGCGCCTGGCCGACGAGGGCTTCGTGCCCGACGTGGTGTGCGCCCACACCGGCTTCGGCGCCGGCATGTACGTGCGCGACGCGTTCCCGGCGGCGAAGCTCGTCTGCTACTTCGACTGGTACTACCGCACCCGGGGCGCCGACATCTCGTTCCTCGGCGGGCCCGACGAGTTCGACGAGCAGGACCGCCGGGCGCGCATCCACACCCGCAACGCGCCCGCGCTGATGGACCTGGCGGAGGCCGACTGGGGCATGGTCACCACCTGGTGGCAGCTCCGCCAGCACCCCGAGGTGTTCTGGCCCAAGATCTCGCTGATCCACGACGGCATCGACACCGACTTCTTCGCCCCCGCCCCCGGGACCCGCATGCGCCTGGCGAACCTGGACCTCTCGCACGAGGACGAGGTGATCACCTACGCCACCCGGGGCATGGAGCAGTACCGCGGCTTCCCGGAGTTCATGCGGGCCCTGGAGCTGCTGCAGAAGCGCCGGCCCCGGCTCCACGCCGTGATCGCCGGCGAGGACATCGTGGCCTACGGCCGCCAGGCGCCGGGAGGCTCCTGGAAGCGCCACCTCCTCGAGCGGCTCGACCTCGACCTCTCCCGGGTGCACTTCGTCGGCGCGGTGACGCCGGAGGACATGCGCACGCTGCTGCGGGCCTCCCGAGCCCACGTGTACCTGACCGTGCCGTTCATCCCCTCGTGGAGCCTGTTCGAGGCGATGTCGACCGGGGCGCTGGTGGTGGGCTCGCGCACCGCGCCCGTGGAGGAGCTGATCGACGACGGCGTCCACGGCCTGCTGGTCGACTTCTTCGACCACGAGGCGCTGGCCGAGCGGATCGTCGAGGCCATCGAGGCGCCCGACGGCGGCGCCGGGCTGCGGGCCGCAGCCCGGGCCCGCATCGTGGACCACTTCGACCTGCGCCGGATCTGCCTGCCCCTGCAGCTCGAGCTGATCCACGCCGTGGTCGAGGGTCGAACCCCGCCCCGCCAGGCCAGCGCGGCGTGGGCGGCTGCGCTCGAGCTGGCGTCCGCGTAGGGGGCGAGGTGCGGATCCTTCTGCTCCACAACGGCTTCCCGGGCCAGTTCGGCCCGCTCGCCGAGGCGCTGGCCGCCGACCCGGAGAACACGGTGGTCTTCGGCAGCCGGCGGCCCGGGCGGCTGCGGGGCGTGGTGCGGGCCTTCTACGAGCCGCATCGGGAGCCCCGGCGCGAGACCCACGCCTACCTGCGCAGCACCGAGGCGGCCGTGCTCACCGGCCAGGCCGTGCACCGCATGCTGCTCCAGCTCGCCGGCAACGGCTTCGTCCCCGACGTGATCTACGCCCACGCCGGCTGGGGCCCGGCGCTGTACGTGAAGGAGCTGCTGCCCGAGGTCCGCCTCATCACCTACCTCGAGTGGTACCACCGGCCCGACGGCGAGATGGCCGCCTACCTGCCGCCCCTCGACGACGACAACCGGCTGCGGGTCCGCTCGCTGAACATGCCGGCGCTGCTCGAGCTGGCCACGAGCGACTGGAGCGTGGCGCCGACCGAGCTCCAGCGCCGCCAGGCGCCGGCCATCTTCCAGCCGCGCATCTCGGTCGTGCACGAAGGCGTGGACCTCGACCGGTTCACGCCTCCGCCCGAGCCCGCCGGGCCGCTGCGGGCGCCGCTGGCGTTGGGCGGCCTCGTGCTGCCCCCCGGCGCCGAGCTCGTGACCTACGGCACGCGGGGCATGGAGCCCCATCGCGGCTTCCCGCAGCTGATGCGGGCCGCCGCGCTGGTGCTCGAGCGCCGCCCGCAGGCCCACGTGGTGATCGCCGGCGAGGACCGGGTGGTGTACGGCTCGCCGCTGCCCGAGGGAGAGTCGTGGCGGTCGCGCCTCCTGGCCGAGCTCGAGGGCCGCCTCGACCGCTCCCGCCTGCACGTCGTGGGGGCGCTGGCCCCGCCGCAGTGGCTGGCGCTGCTGCGGGCCAGCCTGGTCCACGTGCACCTCACGATCCCGTTCGCGTTGTCGTGGTCGCTGCTCGAGGCGATGGCGTGCGAGGCGCTGGTGGTCGGCTCGGCCACCTCGCCGGTGCAGGAGGTGATCGAGCACGGCCGGGACGGCCTGCTCGTGGACTTCTTCGACCACGAGGCGCTGGCCGAGTGCATCCTCGGGGCGCTGGCCGACCCGGGCGCCCTGACGCCGCTGCGGCGCTCGGCCCGCCAGGTGATCCTCGACCGCTTCGACCGGCGCGACCTCCTGCGCCGCCACACCGGGATCATCGCCGACGTGGCGGCCGGGCGGGCGCCGACCCTCACGCTCGTGTAAGCCTTCCGCCCATGCGTGCAGCCGTGATGCGCTCGGGGGCCCTGCTGGTCGACGAGGTGGCAACGCCGGTCCCCGCCGCCGGTCAGGTGCTGGTGGAGACCATCGCCTGCGGGATCTGCGGCAGCGACCTGCACTGCCTGCGCCACGCCCGCCGCTTCGTGGAGGTGTCACGCGAGACCGGGCTCGGCGTGTTCGACTTCGACCCCGACCGCGACGTGGTGATGGGCCACGAGTTCTCGGCCCGGGTGCTGGCGCCGGGCCCCGGGGTCACCGGGTGGCAGGGCGGCGAGGAGATCGTGGCCTTCCCGACGATCCGCACCCCGGCCGGGGTGCGGGCAGTGGGCTACAGCAACGACTACCCCGGCGGCTACGCGCAGCAGATGGTGCTCGACGAGGCCTCGATCCGGCGCATACCCAACGGGCTCGACCCCCGGCTGGCCGCGCTCACCGAGCCCATGGCCGTGGGGCTGCACGCGGTGAACGAGAGCCGCCTCGGCGCCGGCCCGGCGGCGGCCGCCGGCGCGGTGGTGTTGGGGTGCGGGCCGGTGGGCCTGGCGGTGATCGCGTCGCTGGCCCACCGCGGCGCGCCGCTCGTGGTCGCCGCCGAGCTCTCGCCCGCCCGGCGCGAGCTCGCCGGGCGCCTGGGCGCCCACGTGGTGGTCGACCCCCGGGAGCAGCCCCCGGTCGAGGCCTGGCGCGCCGCCGGCGGGCGGGGGCCGCTCGTGATCTTCGAGGCGGTCGGCGTGCCCGGCATGCTCGACCTGGCGATGACCGCGGCGCCGCCGGCGTCGGAGATCGTGGTGGTCGGCGTGTGCATGGAGGACGACCGCATCCGCCCGACCGTCGGCATCAACAAGCGCCTCTCGCTGCGCTTCGTGCTCGGCTGGAGCCCCGCCGAGTTCGAGGAGTCGCTGGCAGCCATCGCCGAGGGGCGCGTCGACGTGTCGCCGCTCGTGACCGGCGAGGTCAGCCTCGACGAGACGCCCGCCGCGTTCGCCGCGCTGGGCGACCCGCAGGGCCACGCCAAGATCCTGGTCCGCCCCAACGGGTTCACCTAGTCGGCCGGCGGCCGCCGGGCCGGGTTCAGGAGCGGCGGTCGACGAGGTGGGCGAACGAGCCGAAGGCCACCATCGCCGCCTTGAGCTCGCCGGCGGCGAGGCGGCAGTCGACGAGGGGCACCGAGGTCTCGAGGAGCTGCTCGGGCGCGGCGCCGTGCGGGCCGGCGGCCAGCTCCGCCGGCACCACGCTCAACAGGTCGACCGTGGCGCCGGCCGGCTCCCGGCGGGTCCAGAGGATCACGCCCTCGACCTGCTCCCAGCGCACGAGGCGGGGCGGATCCCGGCGGCCGCGGCGCAGCCACACCCCGTCGCCGTCGAGGCGCACGATCGGCGCCGCCCGGCGCGCCTGCCAGGCGATGACCGCCAGCGACGCGGTGAAGAACACCGTCGACGCCCAGCCGAGCACGGCGCCGAGCGACGCGCCGGCGACGGCCAGCACCACCGCGGCGCCGGCGGCGGCGGCCAGGC
>JBJXGF010000050.1:0-12682 GCA_046153015.1 Acidimicrobiales bacterium
CGCCGCCGCCGACGATCCCAGCAGCTGGGGCGTGAAGGACAAGAAGCTGACCGGGCCCGGGGGCTTCACGATCGACCTGTCGAAATGCGCCGGCAAGTGGGAGGACACCGCCGGCATCACCGACACCGAGATCCGGCTCGGGCAGTCGATCGCCCAGTCGGGCGCGCTCGCCATCCACGGCGAGATCGCCCAGGGCATGAAGAACTATTACGACTACATCAACGCCACCGAGGGCGGCATCGGCGGCAAGAAGATCACGATCAACCAGAAAGACGACGCGTACGAGGCGGCCCGGGCCAAGGCGAACATCGACGAGATGGTCGAGACCGGCAACCTGTTCGCCTTCTCGTCGGTGCTCGGCACCCCGGTGGTGCTGGCCACCTACGACAAGATGAACGAGTACTGCTACCCCAACCTCAACTCCGCCACCGGCCACCCGGCGTGGGGCGACCCGATGAACCACCCGTGGACCACCGGACCGATCGGCGTGTCGTACAACACCGAGGCGCTGATCTGGGGCAAATACCTGGCCGACAAGTACCCCACCCAGCAGCTCACCGTGGCCGCCCTCGTGCTGCAGAACGACTTCGGCGTGGCCTACAAGAACAGCTTCGACGCGTTCGCCAAGTCGAAGGGCTGGAAGGTCACCTACGAGAACCATGACCCCCAGGCGCCGCAGATCATCAACGAGATGACGACGTTGGCCTCCACCAACGCCGACGTGATCATCCTCATGACCGCGTCCGGCTTCTGCACGCAGGGCTTCACCGCGCTGGCCCAGAGCACCTGGAAGCCGAAGGAGAAGATCGCGCCGCAGACCTGCGCAGCGTTGAACTTCTGGCATCCGGCCGGGCAGGCTGCGGTCGACTGGGTGGTGGAGACGCCGGTGTACGACATCACCGAGCCGTCCGACCAGAACCAGCCCTTCGTCAAGCTCGCCCGGGAGAACCTCCAGAAGGCCGGGCTCGAGCCCACCGCGCAGCGGGGCAACGGCTACATCTACGCCTGGCCGATGGTCGACGCGCTGAAGCGGGCGGCGAAGATGCCGGGCGGGCTGTCGCGCACGAACCTGATCCTCGCGGCGCGGGCGCTGCGGGGCGCCGAGAAGCACCCGATGGTGCGCGAAGGCATCCCCTACGAGATGTGGGGCGCGCAAGATGCGTACCCGGTGGAGGGCGCGATCTTCGCCCGCTACCAGCTCCCCGCCGGCCAGGAGAAGGGCAGCCTTGTGCCGTTCGGCCAGGTGGTGGACCAGAACGGGCAGACGCCCAACTGCGCGTGGGACGGCAAGGTTTGTAAGTGAGCGGAGCCTGCACGTGAGCGCGCGCCGCTGAGACGCGGCGGGGCCTTCGCCTCTGGCCCCGCCGCCCTCGGCCCTCGACCATCGCCCTCATGCACCGTTTGGCCGCCAAGACCGTGGTGGTGACCGGCGCCAGCCGGGGGATGGGCGAGGCGCAGGCCCGGCTGTTCGTGGCCGAGGGCGCCCGCGTGCTGCTCACCGACGTGCTCGACGAGCAGGGCCGCGCTGCGGCCGCCGAGCTCGGCGACGCCGCCGCGTACCTGCACCACGACGTGACCGACGAGGCGAGCTGGCACGCGGTGCTGGACGAGGTTGGCCGCCGCTTCGGCCCGCCCGACGTGCTGGTGAACAACGCCGGGATCCTGCACGTGGCGCCGCTGCTCGCCACCGACGTCGCCGATCTCCAACGGGTCCTGTCGGTGAACCTGGTGGGCCCGTTCCTCGGCATGAAGGTCCTCGGTGGGGCGATGGCAGAGGTGGGCCGCGGCTCGATCGTCAACGTCTCCTCGACGGGCGGGATGATCGGCATGTCGATGATCTCGGCGTACGTGGCCTCCAAGTGGGCGCTGCGGGGCATGACGAAGAGCGCGGCGATCGAGCTCGGCCATCGCGGCGTCCGGGTCAACTCGCTGCACCCGGGCGGCGTGGCCACCGCGATGGCCGGCGGCGCCGAGTCGGTGCTGAGCGAGCCGCCGGCGCCGGGCGCCCCGGAGCCCGACCCGCAGCTCGGCGCGCTCGACGCCCGCTCCGCCCACCAGCCCATCCCCCGCATCGGGCGCCCGGTCGAGATCGCCCGGTTGGCGCTGTTCCTCGCCTCCGACGAGTCGTCGTACTGCACCGGCATGGAGTTCGTCGCCGACGGCGGCGACACGGCCGGACACGACCTCAGCGCCTCGTTCTGATCAGCGGGTTTGGGCGCCGGTTTTCGGGGGGAGGCTCTCACCGGGCAAGGTCTTGACTGGCGCCTTGAGCGCGTGTCGACGAGGGTCCCCCGCAGCAGTCTCGCCGCCACAGCCAGTACACCGGGAGGGTCGAGACATGGGTCAGGGCAGCGACCGGCGCCGAGCGATCGAAGCGGCCGAGCTAGGCCGGGAAGAAGGCGCGGCCGAGCGGGTGGGGCTCGATCGCCTGGGGTTCGATCGACTCGAGCCGGCCTGGGCGTCGTCACTCGTCGAGTCGAGCCCCGACGGGGTGGTGGTGGTCGACCGGGCCGGCGTGATGCTGCTCGTCAACCGCCGGCTCGAGGAGATGATCGGCGCGCCGCGCGACGAGCTGGTCGGCCAGGCCGTCGAGCTGCTCGTTCCCGCCGCGCAGCGCCAGGTGCACACGGCCCACCGCCTGCGTTACGGCGCCGCGCCGAGCTCACGGGAGATGGGTCGGGACCTCGACCTGTGGGCGCGGCGCGCCGACGGCGCCGAGTTCCCGGTGGAGATCTCGCTCAGCCCGCTCGCCGGCGGAGACGGCCTGGTGATCGCCACTATTCGAGACGTGTCGGCCCGCCGGGCGGCCGAGCAGCACATGCGCAACCTCACGAACGTGCTCGCCGGCATCAGCGACGCGGTGCTGCTCACCGATCCGGACACGCTCGCGTTCACGTACGTGAACCGGGCGGCGGCGGCGCTCACCGGCTACCCGGACGACCAGCTGCTGGGCATGACCCCGCTGCACGTGCTGCCCGACCTCGACCGCGCCGGCCTCGAGCGCCTGCTGGCCCCGGTGCGCACCGACGAGCGGGCCGTGCTCGACGTGGCCTTCGCGCTGCGCCGGGCGAACGGCGCGAACGTGCTGGTGGAGGGCGAGATCAGCCTCCCGCCCAGGCTGCGGGGCCAGGCGCCCCAGCTGGTGGTGGTGCTGCGGGACGTGTCGGATCGACTGGCCCGGGAGGCGGAGGCGCGGGCCGGCCACGAGCTGGCGGCGCTGCTCGCCGACCGGGAACGCATCGCCCGGGACCTGCACGACACCGCCATCCAGGACCTGTTCGCCGCGGCGCTGGCGCTGAACGCGGCGGCGCTGCGGGCCGACGGCGAGCTCCAGCGCAACCTGCTCGGGATCGTCGACCGTCACGACGACGTGATCCGCGAGATCCGCACCGCGATCTTCGGGCTCACCTCCCGGCGCCGGGGGGACACCGTGAGCAGCCAAGCGGCGGCCGTGGTGGACGAAGCGGCGCGGGTGCTCGGCTGGCGTCCGGCGCTGCGTCTCGGGGGGCCGCTCGACACGAGCACGCCGCCGGAGGTGACGGCGCAGGTGATCCCGGTGCTGCGGGAGGCGCTGTCGAACATCGCCCGGCACGCGCACGGCACCCGAGCCGAAGTGGACCTCGACCACCACGACGGCCGGCTGACGCTGCGGGTGAGCGACAACGGGGTGGGAATCGGCAAGGGCGCCGAGGGGCCCGGGCGCGGGCTGGGCAACCTCGCCGAACGAGCCGAGCAGCTCGGCGGGTCGCTCACGATCACCGCCGCCGAGCCGCACGGCGCCACCCTCGTCTGGTCGGTGCCCGCCTAACCGCCCCGCCCGCCCGCCCGACCGACCTGCCCGCCTGACCGGCCTTGGTCAGGTGGGCGGGGAGGGCCGGGCGACGGCCAGGAAGAGCCTGCGGTCGAGGCCGGCGACCTGCTCGTAGATGACCGTGAGCGGGAGGCGGCGCCCGTCGCGGGCCAGGTGCGCGACGGGCAGCTCCACGCGGCGGGTCTCGCCGGCGGTGAGCGGGGCGAGGCGACGGCGCAGCTCCTCGAGCGTGAGGTCGGGCATCACGTGCGCCGGCGTCATCCCGTCGAGCAGCTCGCCACGGCCGTACCCGAGGTGCGCGCAGGTCGAGTCGTTCACGTAGGTGAACGACAGGTCGGCGGCGTCGAGGGCGAACACGAGGTCGCCCACCGAGGCGAGCGCATGAGAGGCGAGGCGGCGTTCGACCGCCGCGTCGAGGTTGAACGTGCGATGCCGGACGGCGACGACGATCCGCAGCCCGACGGCGAGGTGGAGCGGGCTCAACGTGATCTCCACCGGCGTCTCCACGCCGTCGCGGCGCACCCCGTCGACCTCGAGGCCGGGGGCCATCTGGCGGGAGGTCGGCCCGGCCCGGTAGCGGAGGCGATGCGCCCGGTGCGCGCCGGCCAACGCGGTTGGCACCAGCAGCTCCACCTGCCGGCCGAGCAGCTCGCCGCGGCCGTACCCGAAGATCGTCTCGAACGTGCGGTTCGTGAAGAGAAGCTCGCCGTCGGCGTCGGTGAGGGCCAAGCCGTCGGGGGCGGCGTCGACCAGCGCGCGCAACTCCGCGTCGCCCACCGCGGCCGGAATGGCCGGCCCGCTCACCGCCTCGTCGGCGGGGGCCGGCGGCGGGTTCGCTCTCGCCGCGGCCGGCGAGGAGGGCGCGACGGTCACCACCGCGCCGTCGGGATCGCCGGCGGGGCTGCGCCGGCCGGCGACGGTGACCTGGAACCAGCAGGCGCGACGGGGCGCGTGGCACGCGACCTCGGTGGTGAACGGGGCGAGCAGCTCGCCGTTCACGGCGGCCCGTATGGCGGCGGCCACCGCAGTCGAGCGCGGGTCGGGGTCGGCGCTGCACACGGCCAGGTAGGAGGCGCCCTCGCAACAGGCCTCGCGGCGGCCGCCGTTCTCCCGGGCGAAGCGGGCCCACGCGTCGTTGACGGCCACGATCACGCCCCGCCGATCGAGCACGGCCATCTCGAGCTCCAGCCGATCGAGCGGAGCCCACCCATCGAGCGCGGTCGCGTCGGTCACCGGCCGATCATCCCCGAGCGGGCGCGGGGCGGCCAGGACCGGCGGACTGGGCCGAAAGCCTGGCCCGCCTCCTGGGCCGGGGAGCGCCGGTTCCTCAGGCCTTGGCCTCGTACACCACGTTGAACGGTGAGGTGTGGGCCACACGGAACTGGCTGTAGCCGGCCTCGGTGAACACTGCCCGCATGCCTGCCTCTCCCGCTTGGGCGCCCATGCCCCGACCCACCTCCTGGGCCAAGGAGCAGGGCGTGCAGACCATCGTCGACGCGTGGTAGTAGAGCGCCGCCGCGGGGTTGCCCGCGATGTTCTCCGCCCGGTTCGCCAGCGCGAAGGGCTCCACCAGCAGCACCGTTCCGTCGGTCGCCAGGTGCTCCCGGGCGTGGCGGGCGATGCCGACGGGGTCGCCCATGTCGTGGAGGCAGTCGAAGAAGCAGATGAGGTCGTAGCTGCCCGAGTACGCCGTCGAGGACGCAGCCTCGAACTGCACCCGGCCCCCCAGCCCGGCTCTCGCGGCGTTCTCCCTCGCCTCCCGGATGGAGGGCTCGTGGAAGTCGTAGCCATAGACCTCGGCCTGTGGGAACGCCTCGGCCAAGACCACGCAGGAGTGGCCGAAGCCGCAGCCCACGTCGGCCACGCTGCCCCCGGCGGCCAGCTTGGCGGCAACGCCGTCGAGCGCCGGGATCCAGTTCGCCGTCAGGTTCGTGCGGTAGCCCGGCCGGAAGAAGCGGGCCACGGCCTTGTACATGCTGGGATGGTGCTCGCCCCAGGCGAGACCACCGCCGCCCCGGAACGCCTCGACCAGCTTGGGGACCGCGTCGAACAGCGCCTGGAACATGGCCACGCCCCCCGCCAGGAAGGCCGGCGAGTCCTCGTCGGCGAGCACCAACGCCGCCTCCGCACCGAGGCGGTAGCCGTCCTGCTCGGCGTCGTAGCTCACCAGCCCGGCCGCGGCTTGACCGTCGAGCCACTCCCGGACGAGGCGGGGATGGCAGCCGACAGCGGCCGCCACCTCGTTCGCGGTGCGGGTCTCGCCGTCGGCCATGGCGCGATACAGGCCGAGCTCGTCGCCGAGCACCACGCCGGCGCACACTGCGCCGCCGGTCATGAACCCCACCAGCTGGCCGGCCAGGGCCTCCACCTTCGCCGGATCGATCTCGGTCGTCGCCATGCGCTGCTCCCCTGCTCGAGCGCCCTCCGGGGCGCACCTATGGGTAAGGCGTGCCGCGGCGCGTGCCGTGCCGCGGCACGGCCTCAAGCGCTCTCCACGGGCGGCGCGAATCGGCAGGTTGATCCGGTGACAATCGATCGGCGGAGGTATGCGCCAATCTCGGGACTCAGGTCCGACAGGCTGCTGATCGCCCGCGTGATCGCCTTGCGCACCGAGATCCTGGCCTGCTCCGGCGAGGTCGAGGCGTCGGCGCCCGCAGCGGCCGCCAAGACCCACGCCGGAATGTCCTGGCCCGGCTGGGCAACCAGCGCGTCGAGATGATGCAGCCCGACAAGGTGCTGGACTGCGACGCTCGCCGTGCCGTAGGTGACGAGCCATACTCCGCCCGTGCGGCAAAGGGTCAGGGTCGTTTGGGCCTGGTCCGGCGCGGCTTGGAGCGCGGCGACCACGAGCGGGGTGCGCAGCAGGCTGCCCTCCAGCACCGCCAGCGCATGGGCGCGCAGCTCGTCCGCTCGTTCGGGAGCGAGCGGCGCGGCCTGAAGCAGCGCCTCGGCTTGCAGGCCAGCGGCCCCGCAGCGGCCCAGCCGATCGGCAGCGGCCTCGACCGCAGCAGCGTCGTAGGCGACCAGCCCAACGGCGTGGGCGACCAGCGCCTCAGCGAAGGGGGAGCTGAGGCGGGCGGCGGCGAGGCTGAGCCGATCGACGGCCCGGTCGGGCAGCCCGAAGCGGACGAGATCGTGGGCGGCGGGTGCAGCCCACGTGGCGACGTCGGCCTCCTCCCAGGACGCCGCCCATGCCCGCTCGGCCCATTCCAGCGCAGCGGCAAGGTCCCCCTGCTGATAGGCCACCCAGGCTCGACCTCGGTCGGCGAGGACGGTGGTTTTCGTCTCCCGGGCGCGGAACTCGCGGTCGTAGTCGTCGAGAATCTCGACCGCCGCCTGAAGATCGCCGCAGAGCGCACCGAACAAACCTCGCGAGGCGACCGAGAGCGACAGCACCCCGCAGGGATCCCGCCATCGCAGCAACCGGACTGCGTCCTCGGCGTCGTCGCGGGTCTGTGCGGTGAGCGCAGCCATAGCCACCGCGTTGTTGCCGATCACCCCGCGCCACACGCCCGCATACTCGACGTACGCCTCGCCGCTCAGGCTCTTGCGCGTCAACTCCCTCGCCTCGTGCGCCGCCGCGTCGAAGCCGCGCAGCTGCACCATTCCGTAGAGCCGTCCGACAATCCCACAGATCGCCTGCGTCGTCGGGATCGCCGGCTGCCGCTCGAACAGCACCTGTGCGGCGTCGCCGTTCGACAACGCGACCTCGCCGGGCCCGTCGAACGCTCCGGCCATCGCCAGCAAGGTGCGAACCGTGAGCTGGAGCTGCGCCGGGTCGTCGGCGCGCAGCTGCGCGGCGAGGACCAGCGCCTGCTCCCGAGCGGAGCTCCAACGCCCCACGTAGCCCACGAACGTCGCCGCAGTCGCCTCGCAGGTCAGGCGGGCGGTGCGGCTGGTCAGCTGCGCCTCACCCCGCTTCACCACCGCCGTCGCCGCCCCGAGCCCTTCGGTGAACAGCGCCGCCCAGCTCCACTCGCTGATGACGGCGAGCACCTCTTCGTCGGTGCGCGCCCAGCGCAACGCTTCGGCGAACGCGTCCGCCGCGGGCGCGTCGCCCACCTCGACGCGCACGACGGCGCTGGCCAGCGCGGCCGACGCTCCCGCCGCCTGCGTCGAGTCGTCCGCGCGGGCAACGCGTAGGGCGGCGTCGGCGAAGCGACGCGCCAGAGCTCGATCGCCCACGTGGCGGGCGACATGCGCTGCGGCGGCCAACTCTGCGACGTCGACCGACCGGCCCGATTCCAGCATGAGCTGCGCCCGGCGAAGCATGGCCGGGCCCGGCGTCGGCGCCGCAGCCAGCGTCGAGAGCAGTTCGGCGGCGAGCGCGCTGCGCCGGTGCGGTGTGAGCAGGCTGCGCAGCACCTCGCCGAACAAGGGATGCCCACTGCGCACGGTCGCGCCCTGCGCGTCGCCCAGCACGACCAGCCCGCGGTCGAACAGCTCGTCGGCAACGTCCGCGCCGACCAACGAGGCGAGTGCGTCGAGGTCCACCGGTTCCGCCAGCGCGACGAGCTCGAGGGCTCCTCGTACGGTCGCCGGCGTCGTCGCCAACCGTTGCTCGACCAGAGCGGTGAGCGGCTCGCCGGTCTGGAAGCCGTCGACCAGGCCCCAGCCGAGGCCGCTCCGGCGCAGGCTGCCCGTCTGCTTGGCGCTTGTGACCAGCTCCCTCAACGCGAGCGGGTTTCCCGCGGCGAGGCGGATGAGCCGGTGACGAGACCACGAATCGAGGGGACCTTCCACCACCGCCTCGAGCAGCTCGTCTATCGCCTGGTCGGTGAGTGGATCGACGGACATGAGCACCATCCGCCCTTCGCGCCACAACGCGTCGAACGCTGCAGGCGCCGGCTCGCCGGGGCGCGCGGTGGCGAAGAAGTGAGCGCCGGTAGCGACCAGGCACTGGTGCACCGCCGCGGCTGACGCCCCGTCGAGGTTCGGAAGATCGTCGATCGCCAGGAGCCAGGGCGATCGTCCGCGAGTGTCGGCGACGAGCGCCGCGACCGCCTCGTGGAACAGCGCATCGGAAGCGACGGCGGTGTGGGCGCGGGCGAGGCGGGGGAGCAGCAAGCTTGTAAGACTGCTCAGTGGGGCCGTCGCCGCAGACCGAGTGCCGACGATGATTCGCACCCGGGCGCCGGTGGCGCTCGCCCGGCGAGCATGCTCCTCAAGCAGCCGAGTCTTGCCGACCCCAGCCTCGCCGACGAGCAGGACGCCCTGCGTGCCCTCGGCGGCGGCAACGCTGACCTTGGCCAGGTGCGCAAGCTCGGTCGCCCGGCCGACGAACGGCAAGGCCTTCCGCACGCCCCACCTCCCATCAACGCCGCTGGTGACGCGCCGGCAGGATCCTACCGGCCCGCCTCCTGGGCCGGGGAGCGCCGGCTAGCGCATCGAGATCGTGCCCATCACGTCGTGGCCGCCTTGGCCGGGGGCGGGGACCTCCTCGATCCGCTCGTCCACGTCGTCGTACTCGAGCCGGAGCGCGCGGCACAGGGTGGCGTGCAGGAGGTACGTGCCGATCGCGTACGTGAGCTCGATCACCGCCGTCTCGCTCAGCTCGCCCCGCAGCGCGGCGAACGTGGCGTCCTGCACCCGACCGCCGCCGAGGACCACCTCGTCGGTGTAGGCGAGCACGGCCCGCTGCCCTGCCGACCACACGTCGGCCACCGCCCACGCCGGGATGGCGGCCACCTGCTCCTCGCTGAGCCCGGCCAGCCGGGCGGCCTTGCAGTGCTGGCTGAACACGAACTGGCTGCCCGCCGCGAAGCCGGTGCGAGTGAGGGCCAGCTCCCGGAGGGCGGGAGGGAGCTCGCGCTCGGGGCTCGAGAACAGGGCGAAGCCCGCCACCATGTGCTGGAGCAGCGGCGGCGCCTGCGCGAACACCGTCCACCAGTTGCCGGGGGTGCCGGTGGCCGTGCCCGGCTCGGCCACCGGGTCGCGCTCGCCGAACATGCGCTGGTAGAGCGGGAGCACCTGCTCGGGGGCGTCTCCGCGAGGGATCTGCTTGGTCCGCGGCACCGGCCCACTGTAGAAGCGGCCGCGACGGCGCGGCGGGTGTGGTGGAATTCGTGCCGGACGGCGACAACCGAGGGGGACAACGCCGGTGGAAGAGCACGAGATCGTGATCATCGGCGCCGGCCTGACCGGCATCTACCAGCTGCACCGCGCCCGGGAGGCCGGGTTCGACGCGGTGGCGCTGGAGGGGGCCGACGGGCTGGGCGGCACGTGGTACCACAACCGGTACCCCGGCTGCCGGTTCGACTCCGAGAGCTACACGTACGGGTACTCGTTCTCCCAGGAGCTGCTCGACGAGTGGCACTGGAAGGAGCACTTCTCCTCCCAGCCGGAGAACCTGAAGTACCTGAACCACGTGGCGGACAAGTTCGGCCTGCGGGAGCACATGCGCTTCAACGCCCGGGTGAAGGGCGCGGCCTACGACGAGACGGAGCGCCGCTGGACAGTGACCACCGTCGACGGGCGGGAGTTCCGCTGCCGGTTCCTCATCACGGCGGTGGGCATCTTGTCGAGCCCGGTGATGCCGCGCATCGAGGGCATCGACCGCTTCGGCGGGTTGTCGTTCCACACCTACGACTGGCCCCACGAGCCGCCCGACCTCACCGGCAAGCGGGTGGCGGTGATCGGGGTCGGCGCCACCGCGGTGCAGCTCATCCCGATCGTCGCCCAGGCGGCGTCCCAGCTCTACGTCTTCCAGCGCCACCCCAACTGGTGCGCCCCGCTCCACAACGCCCCGATCGGCGAGGAGGAGATGGCCGACATCCGCCGCCGATACGACGAGATCTTCGAGCTGTGCCGGCAGACCCCGGGCGGGTTCATCCACAGCCCGGTCCGCCGCCGCCTCGCCGAGGTGCCCCTCGAGGAGCGTCTGGCGTTCTGGGAGGAGCTGTACGCCTCCTCCGGGTTCCGGATCTGGCAGGGCAACTTCGTCGACGTGCTGCTCGACGAAGCGGCCAACGAGGAGTTCAGCGCGTTCGTGGCCGACAAGATCCGCGGGCGGGTGAACGACCCGGCGGTGGCCGAGAAGCTGATCCCCAAGGATCACGGCTTCGGCACCCGGCGCATCCCCATGGAGACCGGCTACTACGAGACGTACAACCGCCCCAACGTCGTGCTCGTCGACCTCAACGAGACGCCGATTGAACAGATAACCGAGACCGGGGTTCGCACCACGGCCGCGAACTTCGACGTCGACGTGATCGTCTACGCCACCGGGTTCGACGCGGTGACCGGCGCGTTCGATCGGATGGACATCACCGGGGTGGGCGGGGCCAAGCTGGTCGACAAGTGGGCGAACGGTCCGGTCACCTACCTCGGCGTGCAGACGGCGGGGTTCCCGAACCTGTTGATGCTGGCCGGCCCGCAGGCCGGTTCCGGGTTCACGAACTTCGGCCGCGGCATCGAGGAGGCCGTCGACTGGATGACCCCGCTGCTCTGCCACCTGCGCGAGCACGGCTACACCCGCATCGACACCACCCAGGAGGCGGAGGCCGAGTGGGTGGACCACGTGCGGGCGATGTACGACCGGGTGCTGATCGGCAAGGTGCAGTCCTGGTTCACCGGCTACAACTCCAATATCGAGGGCCGGGACCACATGCGCCCGGTGGCCTACAACGGCGGCGCCCCCCGCTACCGCCGGCGCCTCACCGAGGTCGCCGAGCGCGGCTACGAGGGCTTCGTGCTTGCCTGAGCGCGGCGACGCCGCACGACCGGGGAGCGAGCCCGCATCACGGGTGATCACCTGGCATCACCGCCTGGTCGCCCGCTGGTGGGCCAACTTCAACACCGACGGCCCGGAGATCGACCACTTCCGGGCCGACGTCGAGGCCGCCCAACCCGGCCTCGACGTCGGCTGCGGCAGCGGCCGGCTGCTCGTGCCGTGGGTGGCCGCCGGCCTCGACGTGGACGGCGTCGACCCGGCCGCCGACATGATCGCCGCGTGCCGGGAGGCCGCTCGCGCCGTGGGTCGGGAACCTCTGCTGGCCGTGCAGGCCGCGCACGAGCTGGACCTGCCCCGCCGGTACGGCGCCGCCGTGCTGTGCGGCTCGTTCGGTCTCGGCGTGACGCGGGCCGAGGACCTCGAAGGGCTCCGCCGGGTGCGGGCCCACCTACGCCCCGGCGGGGTGCTCGCGCTCGACTACGAGGTGAACGAGCTGCGCCCCGACCAGTGGCGCAGCTGCGGCCCCGGCCAGCGGACGAGACGCCGCCGGAACCCGCCGAACGGCGCCTCGGCCCGGACGGCTTCCTACGCCATCCGCCATCGGATCACCGAGCTGGACGCCGACGAGTCGCGCATGCACCGGGAGCTGGCGGTGTGGCAGTGGCGGGGCGACGAGCTGGTGGCCAACGAATCCCATGCGCTGGTCGTGAACGTGTACAGCCGGGAGCAGATCGTCGCCGCGCTGGGCGAGGCGGGCTTCGGGGAGATCCGGGTGACCGGCGGCTACCACGGCGGCGAACCGACCGAGCACGACCGCCTCCTCGTCTACCGCGCGGTGGCGTGACCGCGGCGGCCGCCCGCAAGCGGCGTTTGCGCACCGCGTGTGAGCCCGCCCCGCCGGCCTGCTCTCGTTCGGAGATTCGTCGCGCCGATTCGATACCGAATCGGCGATAGAACCATTAACAGTTCGGCGCCGGCTAGGCTTGCTAAGTTTTCGGACTCTACTACCACCACCAACAACAGCATCGACAACAGCAACAACAACATCGAAAATGTCACATTGGATGATTTAGAGGTAAAAATAAAACCCACCCCCTACCAAAAATAAGCCTTATAATAATTCTCTTTTTTCAGACTAAAATCATATCTTTTACTTTTATCTATATACTTTTGCTGTTTTTTTATTTCAGGTTAATGAC
>JBJXGF010000071.1:0-23732 GCA_046153015.1 Acidimicrobiales bacterium
GCTCGCTGCTGTCCGCCGTCGACGCCCTGGAGTTCTCCAACCTCCGGACTCGCCTCGACGTCGCCGACTCCGTTCTGTCGAAGCACATCTCCACGCTCGTCGAAGCCGGGTACGCCACCAGCCGCAAGGAGTCCATCGGCGGCCGCCGCACCACCTGGATCGCCCTCACCCGGCACGGTCGCACGGCCCTCCGAAACCACCTCGCCGCCCTCCAGGCCCTCATCGACAGTGCGCAGGCGTCACCCACCTGATCGCCCACCACCCACGCTGATCGCCGGCCCAAGCCCACCCGCAACCGGCCAAGATGCGGCGCGACGAGCCAGCGCTCTGACCGGCTCGTCCGTGAAGAACTCCTGCGGCCTACTTGCCCGTGGCGGATCACCAGCACCACATGGTCGCGCCTCCCACCGCCGCTCTGCCCCGTCGCTGGCCGTCGCCCCATCTCCTGGCCCCTCCCCCGGCGCGTCTGCACCCGTGGGGTGTCGCTATGAGCGCGATATCTTCGGGCTCGTGACTGATATCCTCATTCGGGATGTGCCCGACGACGTTGTCGCAGCCCTCGATGCGAACGCGCAACGCGCCGGCCTGACACGCGCCGAGTACCTGCGCCGGGTTCTCGCCGAACAGCAAGGACCGGCCGTGACACGGGACCATCTGAATCGTTTCGCCGAGCGCACCGCCGACCTGGGCGATCCTGAGGTGATGGCAGCTGCATGGCGGTGACCAGCTGGCTCATCCACACGTCGGCGCTCATCCGCATCAACGCCGCCACCGACGAGTGGCTGTCACGCATCCGGCGCGGCCTTGTCCGGATCTCGACCATCACCCTGCTGGAAATCGGCTTCTCGACCCGGAACGGCGCCGACCACCGCGGCACGCTCGGTGAACCCCCCGTGTCATCGATGCCCGTCGAACACCTCACACCGGCGATCGAAGCTCGCGCCGTCGAGATCCAGATGTTGCTCGCCGACCGTGGCCAACACCGGGCGCCGTCCATCCCGGATCTGCTCATCGCCGCGACCGCGGAACTCGCCCGCCTCACCGTGTTGCATGTCGACAAGGACTTCGACCTGATCGCTGCGATCACCGGCCAGTCCATCGAGCGTCTCGAGACCACCGTCTGACCGCCACCATCCACGGGCG
The DNA here is from genome assembly GCA_046153015.1 of Acidimicrobiales bacterium. Lineage (GTDB taxonomy): Bacteria > Actinomycetota > Acidimicrobiia > Acidimicrobiales > CAIXPF01 > JBJXGF01. The sequence goes on from JBJXGF010000071.1 coordinate 1,144, forward strand.
CCTGCGCGTCGCCCAGGTCCCGGCCGCGCATCGGTCGATCCCAGCCGCGTACGGCGGCCCACTATATCGATACTTGACAGTCGAAAGCCGATGTACCAGAGTTCGTGCATGCCTCGGCGCGACCGCGACAAGCCAATGCCCGCAGCCTCGATGCACCTGCTGCTCGCGCTCCTCGGGGGGGAGAACCACGGCTACGCGCTGATGCGCCTCGTGGAAGACCAGAGCAGTGGCGCGGTACGGATGGGGCCGGGAACGCTGTACGGCACGCTCAACCGGTTGCTCAGCGACGGGCTGATCGTGGAGACCACCGGCCGACGGGCCCGCGAGACCCACGAACGGCGCCGCTACTACGAGCTGACCGGCAGCGGCCGCCAGGTCGCCCACGCGGAGCTCGACCGGATACGCCATCTCGTCCGCCACTTCGACCAGATGCCCGATCTGGGAGGCGCGCCGGCATGAGCGCCACACGCCACGCCAAGGCCTACCGGCGCCTCACCGGCTTGTACCCGCGGGCCTTCCGGCACGAGTACGGCGAAGACCTCGTGGCGACCTTCGCCGCGCAGATCGCCGACGACGGGCCCGCCCGATCCTGGCTACGGGCCACCCGAGACCTGTCCGTCACCGTTCCCCTGCAGCACCTGGAGGCCCACGTGCACCGCCCAGCGCCTCAGTCCACCCGCACCGTGGTCGGCGTCGTGGTCGGCGTCGCGGCGACGGTCGTAGGCATCGCCATCGGCGCGAGCTTCTACGCGTTGCTCCTCGTCATGCTCGCGGCGGTCGCGTTCCTCATCGCCGTCCGCTCAGCCAGGTCTGGGAGCCCGGCCACAACCACCCCGGGCGAGCGGTCCTGGAAGAAGGCCCTTGTTGTAGGCACAGTATTGCTGGTCGTTCAGATCATCATCCTCAACACACCCGCCGCCGATCACGAGCTCACCACATGGCAATGGGCCTTGATGATGCTCACACTGCTCTCGAGCATTGCGTTGATCGCAGCAGGAGCACTGCTCGGCATCAGCGGCAGAACACGCCGCCGCAACTCCCCGAGACCGCTCTGAACATGACAGAGCCCGGCGTTGCTGGCCGTTGGCGTCGCGGGCGCGTGGCGCGCGCGGCACGACAATGGTGGCCGATCCCCGCCTGCCTCGCCGGCGGTGTTGTGGCCCAGGAGCTGCTGCTCGCGTCCCGCTTCGACGTCGGGGGCCACGCGGCCGAGCATCTCGGCAGCGCGTCGGCGCCGTTCCTGGCGGCCGCGCTGCTCGCCATCCTGTTTTGGGCGACGCCCGCCGCCCTGCGTCAGATCGACATCGTCGTCGCAGCCGGCGCATGGTTCGCAGGGAGCCTGCTGGTATTGGCCGGCAACCTACGCGTCATCAACGACTTGGTCGAGGCGGGTCAAGCACAAACACCGACGAGCGCGGTGCCCGATATAGCCGATCACAGTCTGGCGAACTCGTCGGTCTGGTACGCAGTTGCCGCGGCGCTGATACTGGTTGGGTCCCTCCGCTGGCGACGACACATCGGCAACGCTGCCGCCTGCGGCGCGGCGGCCGCGATGATCTTCCCGCCCTGGATACTCCCCGGAGCAGGAGTAGTCGTACTGACGATCGCCCGCTGCCTTGCACGCAACACACCGAACGCCGCCGCGGGTGGCTGGCGACCTCCGCGCCGGGCCGCGTAAGCCCTGCTCAGCCGCCCGGAGCGGGGGCCGCTTCGGCGGCGACCACGCCGCCGGCGATCAGTTCGTCGATCTCCCCGGCGGCGAAGCCGGCTTCGCGCAGCACGGCCCGGCTGTGCTCCCCCAGCCGGGGGGCGCGGCCGCGCACGCCGACATCGGCCCCGCGCAGGTGGAACGGGGCGCTGACGGTGAGGAACGGGCCGGCGGGATCGTCGGTCACGAGGGAGAACACGCCGAGCTCCTCGGCCTGGGGATCGGCTCGGACCTCGTCGAGGTTCTGCACCGGCGCCCACGTGAGCCCGGCGCGGTCGAGCCGTTCGGCCCAGGTGGGCCGGTCGGCGGCGGCGAAGACCTCATCGCACGCCGCGATCAGCTCCTCGGCGTGCGCACGGCGGCCCTCGGCGTCGGCGAAGCGAGGGTCGCCGAGCCATTCCGGCCGGCCCATGCACTCGGCGAAGGCCGGGAAGAAGTCCTTCGGGCCGGGCATGCACAACGCCACCCACCGCCCGTCGGCGCAGCGGAAGCGGCAGGTCAGCGGCGAGGGCCACGAGCGTCGCGCGAAGCGGGCCGGCTCGGCGTCGGCCACGAGCGCCACCGACAGGTCGCTCGCCATCGTCCACGCCGCCACCTGGTACAGCGCCACGTCGACGGTCTGACCCTCGCCGGTGAGGTCGCGCAGGCGCAACGCGGCGAGGATCGACGACAACAGGGCCAGCGCCGAGGTGTGGTCGCCCTGGCCGGGTCGGAACGCGGCGGGCGGGCCGCCCGGCTCGGCGACGAGGTGCTGGATCCCGCCTCGGGCGAAGAACGCGGTCATGTCGTAGGCGAGCTTGCCGGCCGCGGGCCCGGTGGGTCCGTAGCCGCTCAACGAGGCGTGCACGACGCGGGGGTTGACCGCTCGGATCTCGGCGGCGGTCACCGAGAAGCGCCGCTGGCGCTCGACGGTGAGGTTCGTGACGAACACGTCGGCCGCGGCGGCGAGGCGATGGACCACGGCGACGCCCTCGGGCCGGGCGAGGTCCACGGCGACGCCGCGCTTTCCCCGGTTGTCCAGGTTGAAGTACGGGTCGTGGGTCAGCTCGCCCTGCACCGCGCCGCGCAGGATGTCGCCGGTCAACGGTTCGACCTTGACGACGTCGGCGCCGAGGTCGGCCATCAGCGCGGCGGCGGACGGCGCGGCGATCATGTTGGCCACGTCGAGGACACGGAGGCCGGCGAGCGGTGTGGTCATCGAGGCCGGACGCTACTGCGGGGCCCCGGACCCAGCAGGCGGGCGAGGCGGGTATCGTCGCCGCCATGGCCCCAGTGACGATCAAGGTCCGCGAGAACGGGCCGCTGCTCGTGAAGGGCGAGTTCGAGCTGATCGACCACACCGGAGCGCCGATCCCCACCAGCGGCGCCGACGTGGTGCTGTGCCGCTGCGGGCGCTCGGCCGACAAGCCCTTCTGCGACGGCAGCCACCGCCGCGCCCACGAGGAGGGCTGAACGCTGGCCCGTCCGCTCTCGACTCGTGAGCTCGCCCGCTACGACGTGGTGCCCCGGGACCTGGCCGCCCGGGTGCGGGTGGTCAACGTGCGCCGCCTCGCCCCCGGCGTCGACGGGATGACGCTCGGCCGCTTCGTGCTGGTCCGGGCCGACGAGGACCGCGACGGCGAGCGAGGCCTGCTCGTGCACGAGCTGGTGCACGTGCTCCAGTGGCACGAGCAGGGCCGCATCGGCTTCCTCGCCAGCTACCTGTGGGCCTACGCTCGCAACCTCGCCCGCCTGCGCCGCCACTGGGCGGCCTACGAGGCGATACCCCAGGAGGTGGAGGCCCGCCGGGTGGCCGCCGAGTGGGCCAGCCGACGCGACGCTGGGCGTCTGCCGGCCTGAGCGGCCCGTGCGAGACTCTCGCCATGGACTTCGACATCCCGGCCGACATCGCCGAGCTCCTCGCCCGCATCGACGAGTTCATCGAGGCCGAGATCCGGCCCTTGGAACGGGAGAACGACAACGTCCGCTTCTTCGACCATCGGCGCGAGCACGCCCGCACCGACTGGGACGCCGGCGGCGTGCCCCGGCCCGAGTGGTACGCGCTGCTGGCAGAGATGCGCGCCCGGGCCGACCGCGCCGGCTTCCTGCGCTGGGCGCTGCCCAAAGAGCTCGGCGGCAACGACGGCTCCAACCTCGGCATGGCGATCATCCGGGAGCACCTCGCCGCCAAGGGCCTCGGGCTCCACAACGACCTGCAGAACGAGTCCTCCATCGTCGGCAACTTCCCGACGGTGCTGATGATCTGGAACGCCGGGACCGAGGAGCAGAAGCAGATCTTCTGCGAGGACATGATCACCGGCGCCCGTCGGGTGGCCTTCGGGCTCACCGAGCCCGACCACGGCTCCGACGCCACGTGGCTGGAGACGACCGCCGTCCAGGACGGCGACGAGTGGGTGATCAACGGCACGAAGCGCTTCAACACCGGCCTCGACACCGCGACCCACGACATGGTGTTCGCCCGGACGTCCGGCCAGCAGGGCGAAGCGAACGGCATCACCTGCTTCCTCGTGCCCACCGACACGCCCGGCTTCAACGTCGAGTTCATGTGGTGGACCTTCAACATGCCCTCCGAGCACGCCGAGCTCACGCTCGACAACGTGCGCGTGCCGAGCGCCGCCATCCTCGGCGGGCTGGGCCGGGGGCTCGAGATGGCGAACATGTTCACCCACGAGAACCGCATCCGTCAGGCCGCGTCCGGCGTGGGCGCGGCGCAGTACTGCGTGGACGAGTCGGTGGGCTACGCGAAGGACCGCACGGTGTTCGGCCGTCCGCTGTGGCGCAACCAAGCGATCCAGTTCCCCCTCGCCGAGATGCAGACGCGCATCGAGATGGTCCGCAACCTCGTGTACAAGACGGCCTGGCATCTCGACCGCAACCACCACATGGCGGTGTCGGACAAGGTGTCGATGGCCAATTACCAGGCGAACCGGCTGGTGTGCGAGGCGGCCGACCTGGCCATCCAGGTGCACGGCGGCATCGGCTACACCCGCCACAAGCAGTTCGAGCACATCTACCGGCACCACCGCCGCTACCGCATCACCGAGGGCTCGGAGGAAATCCAGATCCGCCGGGTGGCGCAGCGGCTCTTCGGCGTCGACCTGAAGCGAGCGGCGAACGACCCCGACGTGGTCGGGCGCTCCGGCCCCGGGCTCTAGCGCCTACACAGCCGCGGCTGCGGGCGTGGGGGCCGCCGCGGGACGCAGCGGCGGTACGCCGACCACGTAGACCGGCGTCTGGTCCGGCACCAGGGTGAAGAGCCGGTCGGCCACGTGCATCGGCAGGCGAACGCAGCCGTGGGACGCCGGGTACGGAGGCACCTCGTAGCTGCCGTGCACGGCCCAACCCCGGAAGAAGTAGATCGGGTTGTACAGCTTGCCGAGCGGCGACTCCCGCCAGCCCTGGGTGCGGCGCTGCACGAGGAACCGGCCGGCGGGGGTCACGGCCACGTCGCAGACGCCGTTCTCGCAGAACGGGAGGCCGGTGCCGCTCGACGCGTGCGAGAGCACGACCCGCCGCCCGTCCTGCCAGTACGCCACGAGCTGACGGGCGAGGTCGATCTCGAGCCGGGTGGGCGGCCCGTCGGCCAAGAGGGGCCCGGGCTCCGGCGCCGTCTCCATCAGCTTCCACAGCTCGGGGCGCACGATCCCGGTGGCGGCCCGCCCGTGCGCCTTCTCGTAGGCCCACACCGCCATCTCGGTGGCGGCGCCGAAACGCCCGTCCACGGGGCCGGGGTCGTACCCGAGCTCGCTCAGGCGGCGCTGCACGTTGGCCACGCCGGCGTTGGCGTCGCCCCGCCGCAGCGACCAGGACTTGGACGCGCCGCTCGGGCGCGCCTCGGCCGGGGCTGGGGCGGCCGCCGCCAATGCGGGGGCGAGCGCCGCCGCAGCGAGCAGAACGGCCGAAGCCCCGAGGATGCGCCGCCAGCGTTGCAACGAGCCAGTCTCCTTGCCCGCCCGTCTGGAATGGGGTGCAGGCTAGCGGCAGTGTGCCCCTACTCCGCCACCTGCCGCGGTCGGTAGATGGCCGTGTGGGTCACCTGCGCCACCGGACGAACGCCATCCGCGAGCATGAGAACGTCGAGCGTGACGAAACGGTGGCCTTTCCGTTCGAACGCGTCGGCCACCCTCGCCCGGGTCTGGACGCGCTCCCCGTCGTGCACGACGCTCAGGTTCGCCACCTCGCTCGACACGTGCATCCAGGGGCCGAGGGTCACGTTGGCGGCGAGCACGCTGTTGGCGAAGCGCAGCAGCCAACCGGGATGGGCGACGCCGCGCTCCACGTAGATCGGCAGGCTCTCCCGCACCTCGCCCAGGTACTCCGCGGCGCGCTCGGCCCGAAAGGTCGCCTCGATCGCTCCGAGAGCCGCGCCCACCGGGAGGCTCTCCGGGCTGGCCGGCGGCCGGGCGTCGGGCTCGGGCCGCTCACCGAGGCCATAGGCGGCCGGGTCGACCGGCACGGCCTTCGTTGCCAGCCCGGCGGCGCCGCTCGCCAGCACCACGCCCCCCGGATCGCGCACCTCGATCACGCCGCCGGCGTCGCTGATCGAGAGGAGCTGGCCGTCATAGGCCGGCAAGGCGAAGCGGGCGCTGATCGTGCCGCGCTCGAGCCACGCCATGCCCCACTCCTCCACCGGGAGATGGGTCATGTACGCATACACGTCGACGCCGGGCACGAGGCCGCCCTTGAAGCCGAACTTGGCGGCCACCTCGTCGTCGTGGATCTTGTTGTCTGACTCGGCGGCGGTGTTGAACGCCTCGACCTGGTGGGGCTGCACGGCCGACACCGTAGTGGCCCGGCCCGAGCGTGTCCCGAGCCGCAGGGCCTCAGAACAGCCGTGAGATCGGGTCCAGGCCGAGCAGCACTCGCCCGGCGTCGTAGTGCACCTGGCGGAAGCGCTCCCAGTTCACGCTCATCGCGTGCACGTCGCGCAGGGCCCGCTCGAGGCCGTGGCCGCGGTGCAGGGCGTCGATGCTCCCCGCGGTGTAGAGGCGGCTGACCGCTTGGCGGGCGCTGCGGTGGGCGTGGTCGGTCATGGAGTGGGCGGCGGCCCGGAGCTCGTTGGGCAGCACCCGGTGCTCGTGCGCCGCGAGCCAGATCTCCTCGGCCACGTCGACGAGGCCCGCCTTTGCGGCGCGGACCGAGGCGAGCTCGCTGGCCAGCGTGTCCTGGATGTTCGGCCATTCGCGCCACGCCTGGCCGCTCACCGCCGACACTCGGCCGCCTGCCTGGTCGATCAGCGCGTCGACCGCGCCGCGGGCGGCGCCCACCAGCGCGGCGCCGATGATGAGCTGGAACACCAGGAGCGGGATGCGAAACGCCGGCCGGTCGAGCTCGGGCGGGGCGAACAGGTTGACCGCCAGGTCCGCCGCCACGTCGGCGCCGGCGACCCGGACCGCGTGGCTGCCGCTGCCCCGCAGGCCGCTGACGTCGTCCCACGTGCGCTCGACCTCGACCGCATCGGCGCGCACGAGCAGGAACCGGACGACGGGCGCGCCGTCGACCAGGCGGGGCGAGTCGCCGTCGGCCGTCCTGTCGACGATCAGCGAGTTGAGCGCGAACCAGCGGGCCCGTTCGCACCCGCTCACCACCGGCCAGCGCCCGGACAGCTCGAAGCCCTGGTCGGTCTCGACGGCGCGGCCTCCGGGCGCGAGGCCGAAGCCGAAGAGCACGTCCGGATCGGCGAGGAGCCGCTGGCGGGCGGGGGCGGTGAGGAACCCGGCGATCAGGCCCGATCCCCACGAGTTCATGACGCACCACGCCACGCTCGGGTCGGCGTAGCCGAGCGCTTCGACGAGGCGCACCTGGTCGGGCAACGACAGCTCGTGGCCGTTCACCTCGACCGGGGCGACGGCTCTCAGCACCCCCGCCTCGGCGAGCGCGTCGACCACCTTCTCGCTGAGGCAGGCCGCCGCCTCCGCCGCCTCCCGCTCCGCCTGGATCAGGCCGGTCAGGCCGGTTACCCGTTCGAGAACCCCCACAGCGCGCACCCTAGCCTCACCGCGCGCCGCGCGCGGTGGACCACGTGCCGAACGGGCGGGCCGGGGCGCGCGCGGCCGCTACGCTGCCGGTCATGACCGCCAGCACGGCCATGACCGGCATTTGCGACGATCTCGCTGCGGAGCACGCCGCGCTCGACGCCATCGTCGCGCCGCTCGACGAGGCCGGGTGGTCGAAGCCGACGCCGGCGGCCGGCTGGGCGGTGCGCCACCAGATCATCCACCTCGTGCTGGCCGACATCATCGGGCGCATCGCGGTGGAGGACCCGGCCGCGTTCCACGAGTTCAAGGCGAAGGGGCGGACCCTCGAGGAGGCGTTCGGCTCGGGCAAGGGCAAGAGCGGCGCCGAGCTGCTCGAGTGGTGGCGGGACGAGCGGGAGCGGATGCTGGCCGCGTTCCGCCCGCTCGACGCCAAGGCGCGGATCCCGTGGTTCGGGCCCGACATGAGCGCGCTCAGCTTCGCCACCGCGAGGCTGATGGAGACCTGGGCGCACGGCCAGGACGTGGTCGACGCCCTGGGAGTCGCGCGGCCGGCCACCGACCGGCTGCGCCACGTGGCCCACATCGGAGTGACCACTCGGGGCTGGAGCTACGCCAACCGCGGGCTTCCCTCGCCCGAGGGCGCGGTGCGGGTGGAGCTGACCTCGCCCGGCGGCGAGCGCTGGACCTGGGGCCCCGAGGAGGCCGACGCCGTGGTGCGGGGCCCGGCGGAGGACTTCTGCCTGGTCGTCACCCAGCGCCGCCACCCCGCCGACACGGCGCTCGTGTGCGAGGGCGACCTGGCCGCCGACTGGATGGGCCGCGCCCAGGCCTTCGCCGGCCCGGCCACCAACAACCGCCCTCCCCGGAGCTGAACGGCGCGCCGCCGCTCAAGCGGCGCTCGGGTGGCGCCCCCAGATCGCCGCGATCGGCAGGGCGTGGACGCGGGGGCTGAGCGTGAAGCGCCGGGCGCCGGTGTGCAGCACGACGCCGGCGGCGAAGTCCTGCCCGACTGCGTCTCGCACCGCTTCGAGATGGCGGGCGTCGTGCCGGTCCGGCGCGGCGGCGGCCTTGACCTCAATGGCGACGATCCGCCCGTCCGGCGCCTCCAGCAGGAGGTCGACCTCCCGCCGCCCGTTCTGCTGGCGGAGGTGAGCGAGCGTCACGCCCGGCACGCACACCTCGAGCTCGGGTCGGAGCTGCGCGACCACGAAGGTGTCGATGAGCCGGCCCAGCAGATCGGCGTTACGCCGCACGGCGCGGCCGTCGAAGCCGAGCAGCACCCGCAGCAGCGCCGGGTCGGTCACGTACCGTTTCGGCGCCCGGGTCAGGCGAGCGAACCGGTTGGAGGACCACGCTGGCACGCGCTCAGTGAGGAAGAGCGCCTCGAGCACGGCGTCGTACGCCACGGCGGTGCGCCGGTCCACGCCGGCGGCGTCGTAGATCGCCTTGTGCTCGGGCGCGCCGGCCGTGTTGGCGGCGAGCGCCTGCAGGTAGCGGCGCAGCATCCTCGGGTCGCGCCGCTCCCCCAGCTCGGGGGCGCCGCGGACAACGAGGTGATCCACGTACGAGGCCAGGAGCCGATGGCGCACGCGATCGGACGGCGCCAGCGCCATCTCGGGCAGCATGCCCCGCAGCGCCAGGTCGACGTAACCGGCCAGGTCGGGCAGCTCGCTCGGCAACGATAAGGCGGACACGTCGCCGGCGAAGAGGTGATCGATGATCGACGCCGCGCCGGCCGCCCCGACGATCTCGCGTTGCGTGAGGCCCCACAGCAGCACGCGCACCACCCGGCCGGCCATCGCCCAGCCCGCCGGCCCCAGCTCCGCCGCCGCCGAGCCGGTGAGCAGAAGACGGCCGGGCCGCGGGTCGTCATCGACGGCTCGTTTCACCGCGGCGAGCACCTCCGGGACGAACTGCCATTCGTCGATGAGCAGCGGCTCCTCGGCCCGCAACGCGGCGTCGGGATCGGCCCGAACGAGCGAGGCGTCGTCGGGCCGGTCCAGGCGCAGCGATGAGGCGGCGAGCCGCCGAGCCGAGGTGGTCTTGCCCGACGCCCGTGGGCCGCTCACCAGCACCGCAGGCGTCTCACCGAGGAGCTCGGCGAGCAGGCTGTCGACTAGGCGGCTCACGTAGGGCACGGCGCTCCAGCGGTGTGGATGTCGTTTTCAAACGTAGCCGAATGTCGGTTTGCAACAGCGGTCGATGCCGAGATCCAACGGGCCTCACCGGTCCTGTCCGAAGCGGGCTTCCAGGGCGCGCACCTCGTCCAGGCCGATCAACCGGTTGAACTCGTCGAAGGACAGCGCCGGGGCGGGCGGCTCGCCGGCGGCGAGGGCGGCGAGCGCGGCCTGCACCGCGCCGGCTGCGGCGAGCAGCGCGCTGATCGGGTAGATCACGATCGCGTAGCCCAGCTCGGCCAGCCGCGCCCGGCTCACGGGAGCTGATCTCGCCTTCTCGACCCAGTTGAACAGCAGCGGCGCCGGCGCGAGCGCGACGGCCGTGCGTTCGATCTCCTCCTCCGACTCGGGGGCTTCGAGGAACGCGACGTCGGCGCCGGCGTCGAGGCAGCGGGCCAGCCGGTCGAGCGCGGCGTCGAAGCCCTCGACGGCGCGGGCGTCGGTGCGGGCGATCAGCACGAAGTCGGGGTTCTGGCGGGCGGCCGCCGCGGCGCGCACCTTCGCCGCCATCTCGGCCGCCGGGATCAGCTCCTTGCCCTCCATGTGGCCGCAGCGCTTCGGCAGCACCTGGTCCTCCAGATGCAGCGCGGCGACGCCGGCCGCCTCGTAGGCCTGGACCGTGCGGATCACGTTCAGCGGGTTCCCGTAGCCCGTGTCGGCGTCGGCGATGACCGGCACGTCGACCGCGGCGGCGAGCCGCGCCGCCTGCCCGGCCATCTCACTCAACGTGAGCAGGCCTACGTCGGGCCGGCCGAGCAGCGACGCGGAGGCTCCGAAACCGGTGAGGTACACGGCCGGGAAGCCGGCCAGGGCGGCCAGGCGGGCCGAGAACGCGTCGTACGCGCCGGGTGCGACGACCAGCTCGCCGGCGCCCAGCAGCGCCCGCAGGCGGCCGGGCCCGTCGAGGCGGGGGTGGAGCAGGTCCATGCGCCCCGGTCTACACCCGGGCCTGGCCTACGATCCGTGGTCGTGGGCACAGCCGAGCGCAAGTACTGGTCGATCCTCAATCCGATGCGGCCCGCGGCGGAGACCGCCGCCGCGGCCCTCGCCGCCGAGGACGCCGGGCTCGAGGGCTGCTTCTCGATCCAGCTCCAGTCCAACCCGTTCGTGCCGCTGGCCGCGGCCGCGGTGAGCACCGCCCGGGTGCGGCTCGGCACCGGCATCGCCCTCGGCTTCACCCGCAGCCCGTACGAGACGGCGCTGGCGGCCATGGAGCTCGACGTGATGTCGGGGGGCCGCTTCACGCTCGGGCTGGGCACGAGCGTGCGAGCGTGGCACGAGGACCTCTACGGGGTGGACTACGACCCCCCGGTGGCCCGCCTGGCCGAGGCGATCCAGATCATCCGGCTCTTCACCAGCGGGCAGGCGGCCGCCCGGGAGCGCTTCGAGGGCAGGTTCTGGCGGCTCGACTTCACCCGCAGCGAGCTGCGTACCCCGCTGCGGCCCGACTTGCCGATCTGGGTCGCCGCGCTGCGCAGCCCCCTGTGCCGGGTGGCCGGCCAGTACGCCGACGGCCTCATCGGGCACCCGTCCTGGTCCCTCGACTGGGCGAAGCTGCAGGTGAACGGCCGCTTCGCCGAGGGCCTCGCTGCGTCGGGCCGCACCCGTTCACAGGTGGAGGTGAACCTGTGGCTGTGCGTGGCCCCCAACCCCGACCGCGCCGAGTCGGTGCACGACGCCAAGCGGCAGGTGGCGCGCTACGCCTCGATCGCGCAGTACGAGGCGTACTACGGCGCCCACGGGTACTTCGCCGAGGCCCGAGCCCTGCAGGCGGCGGCCGCCGCCCGCCAGCGCGACCTCGCCAGCCTCGTGCCCGACGAGATGGCCAAGACCTTCGTGGTGACCGGCACGCCCGGCGACGTGGCCGAGCAGATCGAGCCGCTGTGGGAGGTGGCCGACTCGCTGGTGCTCCAACCCCCGCCCGTGCCCCGCGAGCAGTTCGCCGCCTACCAGACCCGCATCGCCGACACCTTCTACGGCTGACGCGCCCGCTCACTGCTCGCGGCAGGCCAGTCGCGGTCGGCTCACACGGACTGTGGCTTCTGTGTGAGATGAGCGGCGAGCAGCTTACGCAACTCCCACTCGTGCTCGTGGGCATCGGCCCACATGGCCTGGCGGTTGATCGCGCTGATCAACTCTTCGGCCTTCTTCGACTCGGCGGGCTGGAGAAGGATATGCCAGGAGCACGGGGACTGTGATATGAGCGTTGGGAACACGATTGTCAGAGATGGTTTCTGCTTCGATGGAGTCCGGCGACACCCGTGATGAATCTCCTGGAGATCGCAGGCGCCAGACCAGTCGAGCCGAGCCTGAGCCCCAGCGACGTGCACCGGCTTCGGGTAACCGCGAGCGGACAGCGTGAATTCACGCAGCTTGACGCCAGCCAACTCGGAAATCAGGGCACCGCCCCGATCCTCGTATTCCTTGTGCGTCTGCGCCTGTTTCACGCGCTGACGCTGAACGGACGCAGAGGAGGCCGCCTATGGCGAGAATCACGAGAATGGCGACAAGGGCGCCCGACATCACGCCTCCCTCTGCCCTTCCGATCGACAGAGGTCATATCGTGCGGCTGGGCTTGGCCGGGCCGATTTCAGCCCCTCGTACTCCGCGAGCACCGGCCCGACATCGAAGAGGAAGCTCCACTCCTTCCACTTCCACAGCGCGTCAAGCAGCGGCCGCAGGGCGGCGTTGATCAGCCGCCCAACACCTTCGTCTAGGTCAAAGTGGTAGATCAAGACGGGGCGCCACAGCAAGACGAATGCGCCCAAGGCGATCAGCGCAATGGTCATGACGAGAACGGTTTCGGCCATGGTGCTGCCCCCAATCCCCGAGAGCCCAGATGGTACAACGTTTGCCTGGATATCGCGTGGGCAGGACGCACCGCCTCCTTCAGCTGGTCAGCCGTCACCCTGACGAGCTCGCCACGGATCTCCTGGCCGTCGGCGTCGCCAAGACCATGCGCCTGCCCCTCGTCACCGGCCTCCCGGGCCTCGGCGGCCGCGACCGCGACGTGGCCGTGGTGGTTCTCCCCCGCCGGACGCCCTGATCGATCCGGCGCGGCGGCTCGCGGTGCGAGCTCCGGTCAGCCCGCAGCGGCGGAGAGGGCGGCGACGACGAGCATCACGGCGGGGACCACCACGATCGCGGCCAGTGCGGCCAGGGCCAACAGCGCGCCGGCCGCGCCGAGGGCTTCCCTCACCTGGCCGGAGCGCGCGGTGAAGGTGAGGGACTGCGCCGCCCAGCGCACCCGCACCCACCACCAGCGCAGCGGATGGCGCAGCAGCTCCCGGCGGGCCGCCCGCCGGCTCGTGCGCAGCGCCTCGCGCACCCCCTCGGGCAGGGCGCGATGGCGCCGGCGCCGGGCGGCGAACACGAACGGCGCCAGCACCACGGCGAGCGGGAACGTGAAACGGATGAGCAGCGGCAGCGTGACCCACCGCCACGCCTTGGACAGCGGGTCGGCCGGCGCCCGCACCTGCAGCCGCGCCGCGTCGAGGGCGTTCTCCCGGTAGGCCGGCTCGTGGGGCGCGTCGCCGACAGCCGAGCGGAACAGCTCGGCCGCCTCCTCGGCCCGGCCGGCCTGGAGGAGGGCGACGCCGAGGGCGTCCTCGCGCCCACGTCGCCCGGGTCGAGCGCCAACGCCTTGCGCAGGATCGCCTCGCCCTCGGCCAGCCGCCCGCCGGCCACGTTGATCTCGCCGAGACGGCGCCGCCAGCCGGCGCCCTGGGGATCGAGGATCACCGCGGTCTCCGCCGCCGAGCGGGCCTCGGCCAGGCGACCGCGGCGGGCCAGCGCGGCGGCGAGCGCGTCGTGCGCGGCGGGCACGTCGGGAGCGAGGCGGACCACCTCCTGGGCGGCGGCGACGGCGCGTTTGTCGCCGGCCGCGCCCAGGAAATAGGCCCGCAGCAGGCGGCCGCTCAGGTTGTCCGGCGCCGCGGCCAGCGCACGCTCGATGGCGGCCAGCGCCTCGGGCAGGCGGCCGAGGCAGCCGAGCGCCGCGGCCTGCTCGTAGCGGGGCTGGAAGCCCGTGGGGTCGGCGGCGAGCGCCTGGTTGGCGGCGGCCAGCGCGTCGTGGTGGCGGCCGAGGTCGCGCAGCGCCCGGGCCCGGGCGCAGGCGAGGGCCGCCGGGTCGAGGGGCGGACGAGTCACGGGCGGGGAGGTCGGCGGCGCCTCGGCCATGGCCGCGACCTCAGCGGCGGCGCCGGCGAGGGCGCAGGTAGTCCAGCAGCGCGCGGTACTCCTCGCCGTCGCCGGCGAACTGGGCGTAGTTCTCGGCCGTGTCGAACCACGTGCCGATGGAGGGCCGCACCTCGCCCAGCGCCCGTCGCAGATCGTGGTTGCCGAGCGGGCGCAGCGAACCGGACGCCAGCGACGCGGCCAGGGCGTGCTCGACGGCGGTGTCGCACAGGTGCACGAGATCGGCGCCGGAGAAGCCGTCGGTGCGCGCCGCGAGGCCGCCGAGGTCGAGGTCGGCGGCGACCGGGCGACCGCGCAGCGCCGACTCCAGCAGCGCACGCCGGGCCGGCTCGTCGGGCGGCAGCACCAGCAGGGTCCGGTCGAAACGGCCCGGGCGGCGCAGCGCCACGTCGACATCCCACGGATGGTTGGTGGCGCCCAGCACGAACAGGCCCTCGTTGTCGGCGTCGACCCCGTCGAGCTCGGTGAGGAGCTGGGCCACCACGTTGCGAAGCCCGCCGGCGTGGCGCAGGTGACCGCGCTTCTGGCCGACGGCGTCGAGCTCGTCGAGGAAGAGCACGCAGGGTCGGTGCCGGCGGGCGGCCTCGAAGAGGTCGTGCAGGTTGCGCTCGCTCTGGCCCAGGTACTGGTCGAGCACGTCGGCCAGCCCGATCGAGACGAACGCCGCGCCCAGCTCGCCGGCCAGCGCCCGGGCGAGGAAGGTCTTCCCGCAGCCCGGCGGCCCCCAGAGCAGCATCCCGCCCCGCAGCGAGGCCCGGAAGGCGGCGGCCAGCTCCGGGTTGCGCAGCGGGCCGAGGAAGGCCAGCTCGAGGCGGGCCTTCACCTCGGCCATGCCGGCCACGTCGGCCAGGCGCAGCACTGGCCGCTGCACGTCGGCCCACTCGTCGCCGAGCTCGGACGGGCCGGCGGGGTCGGCGAAGACGGCCACCCGCTCGCTCGGGGGCGGCGGGGCGGCCCTCGCCCTCGGCCCGGGCGCTGCGCCGAGCGCAGCCAGCAGGCGCCCGTAGTCGGCCGCCGCCTGATCCTCGCCGCACAGCTCGGCGGCGAGCGCGGCCAGCGCCAGCGCCGTGGTGTTGGTCGGTTCGGCGGCCAGCACGGCCCGCGAGTGGTCGAGCGCGGCGTCGGCCCGGCCCGCCTCCACCAACAGCTCGGCCAGGTGGACGCGCAGCGCCGGGTTTGCCGGGTCGGCGGCCACGGCCGCCTCCAGGGCGGCGATCACGCTGGGGTCGACGCTCATCGGCCCCAGTGTGAAAGCGCCGCCCGCACCGCACGTAGGGGATATGCCTAGTCGGATCCCCCGGCCTCGCTGCGCTCGGCCGTCAGAAGATCTTGTAGCCGGATTGGTAGCGCTCGCCCGGCCGTACGGCCTCGCCGCGCTCGGCCGTACTCGCCCTGGGGGCTGCGCCCCCAGACATCAACGTCAGAAAATCTTGTAGCCCGATTGGTAGGGCATCTCGACCAGCTCGGCGTAGTCGGCGCGCCGCTCCAGAGCCGAGCGGATCGGCCCCACGTCGATGGCGTCGGCGAAGCCGGGCAGCCAGGCGTCGTGGTGGCCGAGCGTGACCCGCCGGGGCCGCAGCAGCTCGACCTGGCGGGCCAGGAACTCGGCGAGGCTGCCCTGGATCGGCTCGCCGTCGATGTTGCCCCGGCCGGCGGCGGCGAGGATGGCGAAATCGGGCCGGAGGTCGCGCAAGATGCCGGTCCAGTGGCCCGAGGTGTCCTGGAACAGGATCGACCCCTCCGGCGTCTCGAACAGGTAGACGAGCGCCCCGCCGTCGCCGCGGTCCCCCTGCCAGCTCTCCTTCAGGTGGTCCTTCGCTTCCCGGCTCATGGTGGAGAAGAACTCCATCAGCTCCTTGAACCGAGCCCGCTGCTCCTGCCAGGTGACGCCCAGGTCGCCGATGCAGACCTGGTCGGCCGGGGGCATCTTCTGGTGGCTCCACACGCACGAGTGCTGGCTCGGGAAGACCCGCACCGTGACCCGCTCCGAGAGCCGGACCCGCTCGCCGCCGGCCACCGGGATGAGCTGGCGGTCGGGCACGCCGGCCTCGGCCATGATGCGGATCGACTCGTAGGAGCCGATCACCGCGGCGCCGGTCTGCTTGGCGATGCGCTCCGCGCCCCACAGGTGGTCGAAATGGGAGTGGCCGACCACCACGAACTCGGCCCGCTCCACCTGCGCGGTGGTGAGCCCGGTCGGCGGGGCGGAGGGAACCCGGTCGATGTAGGCGTCGCAGTACACCACCAGGTCGTCCAGCGTGAGCCGGAAGGTGGCGCAGCCCAGCCAGTCGAGCGTTGCAGCCATCGTGCTACCTCCCCGGCGGCCGGTAGAGCTTGATCGGGCCTTCGGCGGTCATCTGCCGGGGCTGGCGGGCCCAGGGCCGCCCGGCGGCGAAGCCGCCGTCGACGAGCTGCGCGGTGCCGGTGATGAACGTCGACTCGTCGGACGCGAGGAACAGCGCGTAGTTGGCGATGTCGTCGGGCTCCCCGATGCGTCCGATCGGCTGGTACGGGCCGAGCTTGTCCTGCGCCTTGGCGAGGCCCCGTTCGCTCACGTCCTTGCCGCCGAAGGCCAGCGGCGTGGCGATGACCCCGGGGCAGATGGCGTTGACCCGCACCCCCGCCGCGCCCAGCTCGAGCGCGGTGGACTTGGTGAGATGGATCACCGCCGCCTTCGCCACGGCGTACAGGTGCGGGGTCTCGCCCGCCTGAACCCCGGCGGCCGACGCGGTGTTGATGATCGAACCCGACCGCTGCCGCTTCATCACCGGCGCGGCGTGCTTGATGCCGAGGAACACGCCCTTCAGCAGCACGTCCATCGTGATGTCGAAGTCCTCGACCGAGATCGTCTCGATCGGGCCCCGGGCGCCGCCGAAGCCGGCGTTGTTGAACATCACGTCGAGCCGGCCCCAGCGGTCGACCGCCTCGGCGACCGCGGCGGCCACATCGGCCTCCTGGGTGACGTCGACCCGGGCGAACGCACCGCCGATCTCCTCGGCCAGCGCCGCGCCTTTGTCCTCCTGGAGGTCGGCGATCAGCACCTTCGCCCCCTCGGCGGCGAAGCGCCGTGCGGTGGCGGCGCCCATGCCGCTCGCCGCGCCGGTTATCACCGCCGCCTTGCCCGCCAGCCGATCGGCCATCGCCCTCCCCTACTCGCGCTTGGCCCCGGTGCAGGCCCCGGGGCCTACTATCCCATGATCCGAACCGAGGGGGCGCGGTGTCAGACCGGGATCATCTGCAAACGCTGCTCGACCGGGCGGCGATCAGCGACGTGCTGCACGTCTACGCCACCGGGCTCGACGCGCAGGACTGGGCGCTGTGGCGCTCGGCCTTCGTCGAGCGGATCGTGTTCGACTTGAGCTCGGTGACCGGCAAGGCCCCGGTGGAGACCGCCGTGGAGCAGCAGGTGGAGTTCGTCCGTACGCAGTTCGCCGGGTTCGACGCCACCCAGCACATGATCACCAACCATCGCCACACGATCGAAGGCGACCGGGCCCGGGTCGTCGCCCACATGCGGGCCGAGCACTGGGTCACCTTCGACGAGGACGACCTGGTCCGCCTCGACCAGCGCGGCGACGGCCCGGCCGGCGGAGACCGGTATTCGATGTTCGGCTACTACGACGACAAGCTCGTGCGCACCGCCGAGGGCTGGAAGCTGGTCGCGGTGCAGCTCAAGCTCACCCGCACAGAAGGGAACCCGCACGTGATGAGCTACGCCTGGCGGAAGGGCAAGCGTCGCCTGGGGACCGGCGCCTGATGGGCGTGCTCGGCTCCGCCCGCGCCAAGGCGGTCATCGCCGGCGCCGCCGACGACGTGACCCCCTCCGGCGAGCTCGAGGGCAGCCACCGCGCCATCGAGATGCGCATGATCAAGGCCGCCCTCGACGACGCCGGCCTGTCGATCAGCGACGTCGACGGCTTCGCCACCTGTTTCGGCACCAGCTTCTTCCCGTCGATGGACCTCGCCGAGTACCTCGGCGTGACCCCCCGCTGGACCGACACCACCCAGACGGGCGGCTCGGCCTTCGAGGTGCACGTGGAGCACGCCGCCGCGGCGATCGCCGCCGGCCTGTGCGACGTGGTGGTGGTGACCTACCTGCAGACCCCGCGTTCGGCCCGCAAGCGGGGCAAGCGCGGCTTCGGCGGCGGGGGCGGCGGCGGGCGCGGCCCGATGCACGAGTGGGAGGCCGCGTACGGCGGGATGATGCCCCCCTCGGCCTACGCCCTGGCCGCGCAAAGGCACATGCACGAGTTCGGGACCACCTCCGAGCAGCTCGCCCAGATCGCGGTGTCGACCCGGGAATGGGCGCAGCTCAACCCCCGGGCCCGGTACCAGGAGCCGCTCACGATCGACGAGGTGCTCTCCTCGCGGATGGTGTCCTCGCCGTTGCACAGCCTCGACTGCTGCCTCATAACCGACGGCGCCGGCTGCGTGGTGCTCACCAGCGCCGAGCGGGCGAAGGACCTGCGCAAGCCGCCGGCCTACATCCTGGGCGTGGGCACCTCGCACACCCACTCGATGATCTCGGCGATGCCGGACTTCACCCGCACCGCCGGCGCGGTGTCGGGGCCCCAGGCGTTCACCATGGCCGGCGTCACCCCGGCCGAGGTCGACGTGCTGCAGAGCTACGACAGCTTCACGATCACCGTGCTGCTCGCGTTGGAGGACCTCGGCTTCGTGAAGAAGGGCGAAGGCGGCCCGTTCGCGGCCAGCGGCGCCCTCGGCCCGGGCGGCTCGCTGCCCACCAACACCAACGGCGGCGGCCTCTCGTACTGTCACCCGGGCATGTACGGCATGTTTCTGCTGGTGGAGGCGGTGCGTCAGCTGCGGGGCGAGGCCGGGCCCCGCCAAGTGGACGGCGCGCAGCTCGCGGTGGCGCACGGCTGCGGGGGCGTGCTGTCGTCCACGTCGACGGTGGTGCTGGGCACGGAGGCGACGGTATGAGCGAGCAGGGCTGGACCCGTTACCCCCCGCCGGAGAGCGAGGAGGCCGAACCGTTCTGGGAGGCCACCCGCGAAGGCCGGCTGATCTGCCAGTGGTGCGACGACTGCGCCGCCCCGGTGCACTACCCGCGGGCGGTGTGCCCCCGCTGCCTCGGCGAGAAGCTGTCGTGGAAGCCGCTGACCGGCGCCGGCGAGGTGTACACCTTCACCGTGCTGCCGAGCGCGGCGCAGAAGGGACTGGCCGCGTTCGCGCCCTACGTGGTGGCCCTGGTGGACCTCGACGGCGGACCCCGGTTCTACAGCAACGTGGTGGGCTGCGACCCCGACGAGGTGCGCATCGGCATGAGGGTCGAGCTCACCTGGGAGGAGCTGGAGGACGGTCGCCAGCTCCCGCTGTTCAGACCGGCCGCCGGGTAGTCTCGGTCGATGAAGCGCGGGCGCCCATGAAGGTGTGGATCGACCAGGATCTCTGCACGGGCGACGGGCTCTGCACCGACCACTGCCCCGAGGTGTTCACGATCCTCGAGGACGGCATCGCCTACGTGAAGGAGCTCGGCGAGGTGCTGAACGACCCGGGCGGGTCGCGCTCGCGGGCGCGGGTACCGGGCAAGTTCGAGCAGGTGGTCGTGGAATCGGCGGAGGAATGCCCCGGGGAGTGCATCTTCGTCGAGATCGAAGCGGCCCCGGTGATCGACCTGCGAGCCCAGCCCGACCCTGCGGAGATCCGCCGCCCCGCCTGACGGGACGCCGCAGGTGCGGGCGCCCCGCCCGAGGGTCAGCGGCCGAGGACCTTCGCCAGGTCGAGCCCGCCGAGCATGCCGCCCAGCTTGCCGGCGTCGGGAAGCTGGCCGCCCGGGGTGAGCTGGTCGACGAGCCCGGGGAGCATGCCGGCCAGGCCGCCCTTCACCTCGTCGGGCGACATGCCGGTGTCGCCGGCGAGGCGGCCGATCGTGTCCTCGCCCAGGGCCTGCTGCACCTCGTCGGCGCCGAGATCCTCGTTCGGGCCCGTGCTCACCCAGGACTGCGCCTTCGCGCCCATCCCGCTCTGGGTGAACTTGCCGATGAGCCCGCCCAGGCCGCCGAGGCCCCCGGCGGCGCCCCCGGCGCCGCCGGCGAGCAGCATCGGCAGCAGCGCGTCGAGCAGCGGGTTGCCGGTCTTCACGCCGCCCGCCACGGCGCCCGCGCCTCCGCCGCCGCGTTTGCCCATCATGTTCTTGATCAGGTCGAACACACCCACAGAGAACCCTCCTGGTTGCTCGCCGGGACCTTAGAGGCTGCGGTGCTCCTGTGGGGGGCGGACCCCTCCGCGCTACTGCAGGAACCGGCGGATGAGCTCCACCACCTCGGCCTGCTTCTCCAGCGTGACCAGGTGCCCGGCGTCGGGCAGGATCTCGGCCCGGGCCCCGGCGATGAGGCGGACGAAGTCCTCCGCGTACTCCGGCGGGGCGATCCGGTCCTTCGCCCCCCACAACACGAGGGTGGGCGCGGCCACCCGGTAGAGCCGGCGGGCGAGGCCCTTGTCGGGGATCGGCCACAGGTACTTGGCCACCGTGATCAGCCCGCGGGTTCGGTCGATGATCCGCTCGACCACCGCCGGGTCGGTGAGATCGGCGCCCGCCGGGTTGGCCTGCGCCGCCGCGGCTTGGGCCAGCTCCGAGCTCGGGTCGGCCCATAGGTAGTCGTTGAGCTCGGCGGCGGGCACCGAGAACAGGTCGAACGGCGGGTACGCGTCGTTCCACAGGCCCAGCGGCGCGATCAGCACGAGCCCGCTCACCCGGGCCGGGTAGTGGGCGGCCAGCTCGGCGGCGAGCATCGCCCCGAAGCTGTGGCCGACCACGGCGGTGGAGCCGAGGCCGAGCGCGGCGAGCACGTCGTCGTAGTGGAGGGCGAGGTCGCGCACGTCGCGCAGCTCGTCGATCTCGTCGAGATCGGTGAAGCCCGGCGCCAGCGGCGCCGCCACCGAGAACCCGGCGTCGGCGAGCGCGTTGGCCATCGGCTCGTCGGCGTCGACCCCGCCGCCGCCGTGCAGGTACAGCAGCGGGGGGCCGTCGCCGCCTCGGAACACCCGGGCGTCGAGCCCGCTGGCCAGGCGCAGGGTCGACTCAGCGAGCGTCACGGGCCCTCCCGAGCGGCGCCGGCCGGGCCGGTTCGGCCAGCGACTGCGTGGGCCACCAGTTGTCGTCCCACTGGTCGAAGCGGTCCCGCAGCTTGGGCATGACCTCGGTGGCGAAGCGCTCCGTGTTCTCGTAGGTGGTCTCCCGCGAGAGGTTCCCGAACTGCAGCAGCAGCATGAGGTGCCCCACGTTCATCGTGTCGGCCACCTCGTGCAGGCGGTCGATCACGGTCTGGGGGCTGCCGGCGATCACATAGCCGCGGTCGACGATCTGCTGCCAGGTGAGGTCGGCCGATGCGGCCGCAGCTCGTTCGACCTGGCCGACGATGCCCTGGCGGATCGTCTCGAGCGAGGTGTAGCCGGGCGGCGCGGCGAAGCCGGGATAGAGATGGAGGCAGCGGTTGTAGAAGTACAGCGCGGCCTCGGCGTAGAGCTCCTCGGCGTGGGCGTCGCTGTCGGCCACGCCCACGAACTGCAGGAACCCGGCCCGGTAGGGGTTGCGGGCCACGCCGAGACGGTCGGCGGTCTCCCAGTAGCCCTCCATCACCCGGCGGCCGGCCTTGTAGCCGAAATACGAGAGGTAGGCGTAAAGGAAGTCGTTGCGCAGGCACCACTCCCAGGTCTCGACCGAGCCGCCGCCGGGGATCCACACCGGTGGATGCGGCTGCTGCAGCGGCTTGGGCCAGGGGTTCACGTAGCGGATCTGGGTGTACTTGCCGTTGAACGCGAACGGCTCGGTGGCCTTCCACGCCCGCAGGATGAGCTCCACGCCTTCGCGGTACTTCTCCCGCAGCGTGGCCGGCGTCTGCCCATAGCAGTAGTTCGTGTCCATCGGTGTGCCCACCGGGAAGCCGGCCACCAGCCGCCCGCCGGAGATCCCGTCGAGCATCGCGAACTCCTCGGCCACCCGGATCGGCGGGTTGTAGAGCGCCACCGAGTTGCCCATGAGCACGAGCTTGGTGTCCTCCGTGCGCCGGGCCAGGGCGGCGGCGATGAGGTTCGGCGAGGGCATCAGCCCGTAGGCGTTGGAGTGGTGCTCGTTCACGCAGATGCCGTCGAAGCCGCACTGGGACGCGAACTCGAGCTCGTCGAGGTACTCGTTGTACATCCGGTGGCCCTTCACCGGGTCGTACAGCTTCGGGTCCACGTCGACCCAGACCGAGCGGTGCTGCTCGCGGAAGTCGTCGGGCAGGTCGCTGTAGGGCATCAGGTGGAACCAGTGGAACTTCATGCGCACCCCCTTGGCGGCCGCGAGCGTAGCCCCGAGTACCGTCGACGATCGTGGTCGCCGCGCTCGTGATCGTCGTGCTGGCCCTGGCCGCCGCGGCGCTCGGCGCGGTGGTGCTGCACAACCGGCTCGCCGCGGCCCGCAACGGCGTGGCCGAGGGCTGGTCCCAGGTGGAGGTGCAGCTCGCCCGCCGCTTCGCCACGGTGGACGACCTGGCCGCGATCACCCGGGCCTACGCGCAGTTC
>JBJXGF010000072.1:0-31127 GCA_046153015.1 Acidimicrobiales bacterium
GCTCGCTGCTGGCGGCGCTGCACGACGCGGCGCCCGCCCGGCGGCGCGGACGGATCTTCGGCGCCGGCGCCCTCGCCGTGGCGGCCACGCTGGGCCTCGGCGGCGTGGGTTTGACCGAGCTGCGCGCCCACCCGACGGGCTCGCTGGCGACGATGGCCGGGCCGGCGACGGCGCCCTCACCGCCGGGCGGCGGCCTGCCCGAGCCGAGCGAGCCGGCGCCGGCCCCTCCGGAGGCGACCACCAGCACCACGGCCGCGCCCACGACCACCGCCGCTCCTCTCCCGTCGACGACGGTGCCCAAGCCCCGGTCCCAGCGCAAGCCGGCGCCGCCCCCGGCCCCCGAGCTGTCCCCGCCGCCCAGCCCGGCGCCGGCGCCCGTGCCCACCCCGCTCGTGACGCTCACCAACCTGAGCGGCCGCGTGTCCGCCGTGGCCTGGAGCCCCGACGGCGGCTCGCTGGCCACGGTCGACCCGTCGGGCGTGACCCTGTGGAACCCGGTGAACGGCAGCAGGTTGGGCGCGCCGATCGACGCCTCGCTCGGGCCGATCACGGCCGTGGCGTGGCGGCCCGACGGCGCCGGCCTGGCCGCCGCCGCGGGCGCGACCGTGGCGCTGACCAGCACCGACGGCGCCAAGCGGGAGGAGCTCGACACCGGCGGGCCGGCGCTGACCGCGTTGGCCTTCCGGCCCGGCGGCGACGAGCTGGCCACGCTGGCGGCGGACGGCGCGTCTTCCGTGTGGCGGCTGCCGAAGGGCCCGTCGCGCAGCTTCGCCGGCATCGAGGCGCCGGGCGAGCGCCCCACCGCGCTCGGCTGGAGCGCCGACGGCAAGCTGCTGGCCGCGGCCCGCAAGGGCGGCGTGACCGTGTGGGACGCGACGCCCGGCGGCGGCTCGGTGCGCGCCGCGCTGGCCGGCGATGCCGCCCTGCTCAACGCGGTCGCCTGGCGGCCCGACGGGTCGCAGGTGGCGGCGGTCGGCGGCGGCGCGGTGCAGGTGTGGGATCCGGCCACCGGGGCGTCGCTGCGGCGCTTCCCCGTCAGCCACAAGGAGCCCCGCCAGCTCGCGTGGCGGGCCGACGGGCGGGTGCTGGCCGTGGCCGGAACCGACGCGGTGGTCAGCCTGTGGGACCCGGCCACCGGCGCCCACCGGGGCGACCTGCCCGCCGGCGCCGCCGACGACACGGCCGGCGTCGCCCTCAGCTGGAGCCCGGCCGGCGATCGCGTGGCCGTGACGATGGGCCACCAGACCGTGATCTACGCCATCAGGGCCGACGGCACGCCGGCGTAAGCCGGCGGCCCAAACAACACGGCACGCCGGCGTAAGCCGGCGGCCCAAACAACACAGCACGCCGGCGTAAGCCGGCGGCCCAAACAACGCAGCCGGCGGCCCAGCCAGCCGGGTCAGAGCTAGGCGAGGATCTCGGCGCGGTGCTCGTCGAGCAGCGGGCCTCGCGCCGGCGGCGGTCCGGCCCCTCCGATCAGCTGGCCGACGCCGACGATCCGGCCGTGCTCGGGGTGGTCGTGCTCCACGGTGAGGCCGTTCTCCTGGGCGATCGCCTCGTTCACCAGCCCGACCTTGCAGATCGGCACGGAGAGCTCCCCGTGGACGAAGCGCAGCTCGCCGCCGTCGCCTTCGACCCAGGTCCGCTCGGGCGACGGGCCGGGGAAGTCGAACCCGCCCACGATCGGCGCCGGCGCCCCGGCGTAGCGGGTGAGCTCGGCCGCCTGCACCGCCACCGTGGTCTGGGCCAGCGAGGTCCGCACGTGCTGGGCGGCGCCGGTGCGCTCCCGGTGGTAGAGGGCGGCGGCCACCCCGAAGGCGCTGATCAACGGCGTGACCACGTCGTGGAAGGCGACGGTGAGGAACACCGGCTCGGCGTCGCTGTCGGGCGAGGTCATGCCGCCTTGGGCCGCCATCAGCCCGCCGAGGGCCTGCACCAGCGGGTCGAAGGCCGGCTTGTCGGCCATGTCGGCGTCGAGCCCGTACCCGGGTGAGGACAGGAAGATGAGCCGCTGGTTCAGGGCGGCCAGCTCCGCCGGGTCGGCGCCGAGGCGGGAGGCGACGCCGGGACGGAAGTTCTCGACCAGCACGTCGGCCCGGGCGGCGAGGCGGCGCATGATCGCCTGGCCCTCCTCGCTCTGCAGGTCGAGCGCGATCGAGCGCTTGCCGTGGTTCCAGGCCGCGAAGCCCGGCCCGAAGGAGCGAAACGGGTCGCCGGAGGGAGGTTCGACCTTGATCGCCGACGCGCCGAGCATGGCCAGGTGGCGGGACACGACCGGCCCGGCGATGAACGACGACAGGTCGACCACCTCGACCCCGGCGAGGGGCGGGCCCCCCTGGCCGGGCGCCGCCCCGCCCGTCGGGCTCGGCCCGGTCGGCGGGCGGGGCGCCCAGCGCACCTGGTCGGTGTGCTCCCCGAGGCGGGGCGCAGGGCTGCGGACCGAGCCCGGCCCCGCCTCCATCACCAGCGGCACGCCCATCATCCGCACGTCGCCGAGATCGGGGTGGGCCACGGCCACGTCGAGCCGGTTCGCCGCGCACAGCCCGCTGGCCAGGAACTCCTCCCGGGTCTGCACCGGTTGGGCGGGCACGTCGGCGGCGGCCAACGCGGCCAGCCACTCGGCCCGGGGGCGGGACGCGAACGCGTCCTCCAGGATCGGCGTGAGGAAGGCCACCGCGTCGAGATCGACCAGGCCGAAGGGCGGCGAGGGCAGCAGCGGGTGGCCGAGCAGGTCCTTGCGGTCGAGCAGGGCCAGCAGACGCTCGTAGAAGCGGACGGTGCCGCACGCGACGAACAGCCAGCGGCCGTCGCCCGCCTGGAAGGGCCGGTAGCAGGGGATGCGGCCCTTGCCCCCGAGCGGCGAGGAGCCCACCCGCTCGTCGACCCGGCCGGCGGGCTGGAACTCGTGGAGCTGCACCGCGGCGGCGCCGGCCACCTCCGACGCCTCGTAGGTGGGCGCCGAGCCGTGGGCGAGGCGGGCGTAGAGGCCGCTCGCCGCGGCGAGCGCGCCGAGCACCCCGGCGCCGTAGCTGGCCACCGGGAGCACCACGTGCACCGGCACGTCGGCGTACGAGCACTGCTGCCACATGATCCCGGTGGCGGCGTGGATGAGATCGGGCGTGGCGGGGCGGTCCCGGTAGGGGCCCCGCTCGCCCCACGGGGGCATGGCCACGATCACCGCCCCCGGGTTGAAGGCGCGCAGCTCCGCCGCCTGGCCGGGCGTGGCGGTGATCAGCACGTCGGCCGCCTGGGCGAGCGGACGCCAGTCGCCCACCACCGAGCGCTTGTTGCGGTTGAAGGTCTGGAAGCCCGCCTCGGCGCGGTAGGGGTCGCCCCCATCGGGCTCCGCCTTCACCACGTCGGCGCCGTGGTCGGCGAGGAACATCGCGGCGTAGGGCCCGGCTATGCCGCCGGCGAGCTCGAGCACCCGCACGCCCTCGAAGATCCCCGGCGGGTTCATGCGCCGCCGCCCTCGGCCGCCAGGCGGGCCTTGGCCTGCTCGCGCAGCTCGTACTTGAGCACCTTGTTCGAGGGGTTCAGGGGCAGCGCGTCGACCACCCACACGTAGCGGGGGGCCTTGTAGTTGGCCATCCGCTCCCGGCACCAGGCGATCACCTCACCGGGGTCGGGCGCGCCCTGCGGGGTGGGCACCACGAACGCGGCGCCCACCTCGCCGAGGCGCGGGTCCTCCACGCCGACCACGCCCACCTGGCCGATGAGCGGGTGCTCGATCATCATCCGCTCGATCTCGGCGGGGTAGGCGTTGAACCCGCCGACGATGAACATGTCCTTCTTCCGGTCGGTGATGTCGATGTAGCCCCGCTCGTCCATCACCGCCACGTCGCCGGTGTGGAGCCAGCCGTCGGGGTCGATGGCCTCGGCGGTCTGCTCGGGGTCGTCGAGGTAGCCCTTCATGATGTTCCAGCCCCGGATCAGCAGCTCACCGGCTTGGCCGGCGGGCAGCGGCACGCCGTCGTCGTCGACGACGCGCAGCTCCACGCCCGGCAAGGCCTTGCCCGAGGTGGTGGCGATGGTCTCCGGGTCGTCCTCGGGGGTGCACAGCGTGGCGATGCCGGAGGTCTCGGTCATGCCGTAGGCAGTGAGCACGGTCTCGAAGCCGAGCCGGCTGCGCATGCCGAGCACCATCTCCACCGGGATCGAGGCCGCGCCGGTGACGCAGGAGCGCAGCGAGGAGATGTCGTAGCGGTCGAGCTCGGCCGAGTTGAGCAGCGCCTGGAACAGCGCCGGGGGCCCGGGGATCACGCTCACCCGCTCCTCGGCGATCCTGGCCAGCACCGCCGCCGGGTCGAACACGGCGTGGGGCAGGATCGTCGCCGCGCCGATCATGGCGGCCACGATCCCGCCGTTGAAGCCGAAGGCGTGGAAGAACGGGTTGACCACGAGGAACTGGTCGCCGGGGCGCACGCCGAGGGCGGCGGAGTAGGCGGCGAAGCCCCGCACGAGCGGCCCGTGGCCGACCATCACGCCCTTGGGCATGCCGGTCGTGCCGGAGGTGAACATCACGTTGCACACGTCCTCGGGGCGCAGCGCCCGGCGGCGGCGGGCGGCCTCGGCGGCGGCGGCCTCGTCGGCCCGGCCGAGCAGGTCGTCGAGGCCGAGCGCGCCCTGCGGGCGGGGGCCGCGCAGGATCACGAGGTCGGCGAGCTCGGGAAGCGGTTCGGCGTCGGCCAGCATCGCCGGGTAGTCGGCGCCGAGGAAGCCGTTGACCGTGAACAGCAGCTTCGCCCGGGCCTTGCCGAGCACGAACGCTGCCTCCCGGCCCTTGAAGCGGGTGTTGACCGGAACCAGCACCGCCCCGGCGCCGTGCACGGCGAGGGCGGCCACGACCCACTCCCACGTGTTCGGGGCCCACACCCCCACCGCGTCGCCCGGGCCGACCCCGGAGGCCACCAGCGCGGCGGCGCCCCGCTCCACCTCGGCGGCGAGCTCGGCGTAGGTGAGCCGCCGCCCGCCGTCCTGGGTGTCGGACACCGCGATCCGCTCGCCGTGCCCGGCCGCGGCGTGGGCCAGCACGGCGGGGATGGTGGTGTGAGCGAGGTCGATCGCCGGGGGGTCGAGGTCGGGGGCTGCCATCGGGCGCGACCGTAGCCCGGCCGCCGCGCCCCGACCGCCGCAGCGCCCGCGTCCGGCTACGGCGCCTCGCAGCCGATCCCGTCGCCGTCCGCATCGAGCTCGTACGGGTCGTCGCCGATGACCACCACGGCGACCGGCCCCGGCACGTAGACCGGCCCGTTTCCCGAGCCGCCGGCGCAGTCGACGTCGAACGCGATCGGCACGCACGGCAGGTAGTGCGGTGAGCACGAACCCGGGTGCGGTGCGTCGGTGACCGGCACGGTGAGAGGGGTGGGCGCCGGCGGGGACGCTGAGCCGGCGACGAAGGCCGTGGGGACGCCCGCCGCGCAGCCGGAGGCGACGAGCGCCGACCACGCTCCGAGACCGAGTGCGCGCGCGAGCCGGGAACGAGAGGCCATGATCCGCCTTGATCGCTGAGAGCCGCCCCCGCGTGCGACCATCTCGTAGGAAAAACGTTCGGGTCGAAGCGGTCGGCGCCGTCAGGCTACGGGGGAGGAGTGCGAACGAGGCGCCTCGCAGCCTCCCGGCCGGGGCTGTGGTGGAATCGGCCCATGCCCGTGCACGACCTGTTCGACCTGTCCGGCAAGGTGGCTCTCGTGACCGGCGGCAGCCGGGGCCTTGGCCGCGAGATGGTGCTGGCCTTCGCCGAGGCCGGCGCCGACGTGGTGATCGCCAGCCGCAAGCTCGACGCCTGCGAGGCCGTGGCGGCCGAGGTCGAGGCGCTCGGCCGCCAGGCCCTGCCGGTGGCGGCGAACGTAAGCTACTGGGCGCAGTGCGACGAGCTGGCCGACGCCGCATACGAGCGCTTCGGCCGGGTCGACGTGCTGGTGAACAACGCCGGGCTCTCGCCGCTCTATCCGAGCATCGACCAGGTGGAGGAGGCCCTGTTCGACAAGGTGGTGGCGCTCAACCTCAAAGGCCCGTTCCGGCTCATGGCGAACATCGGCACGAGGATGGCGGCGGCCGGAGGCGGCTCGATCATCAACGTGTCCTCCACCACCTCCATCCGGCCCCGGGCCGACGTGATCGCCTACGCCGCAGCGAAGGCCGGCCTCAACGCGATGACGGTCGGCTTCGCGCACTGCTTCGGGCCCGCGGTGCGGGTCAACTGCATCATGTGCGGCCCGTTCCTGACCGACATCGCGAAGGCGTGGGACATGGAGGTGTTCGCCCAACGCGCCGCCGAGATGTGCCTGCGCCGCGGCGGCGAGCCCAACGAGATCGTCGGCGCCGCCCTTTACTTCGCCAGCGCAGCGTCGAGCTTCTGCACCGGCGCCGTGCTCCGCCTCGACGGCGGCCAACCCTGACCCACCCGCCGACCGCGGCGCGAACCCTACGTGGCGGCCCTGCTCACGGCGGCAAGTGCGCCGGCCACGTCGGCGCACAGCTGGCGCCACGCCGCCAACGTCGACACCGGACCGGTCGGATCGAGGCGCTCGAGCAGCAGCGCCCGGTGTCGCCCGAAGTCGCGAACGAACTGCTCCCGGCGTCGACCGGCTGCGCCGCTGGCCGCCAACAGCGCAGCGCGCAAGATCTGCTTGGGGTCAGCGATCCGCTCGACGTCGCGGGCCGCGGGAAGATCGAGCGGTACGCGCCCCGAAGGCTTGCCGGCCACGCGTCGGATGGCCTGCTCGTCGAGCAACAGCCATGCCTCGGTCATGCGCACCGGCACCACCGGCACCACCGGGCCTTCGAGGCCGGCCGCATGACGTCCGCGTTCGATCTCGTCTCGGCGCAGCTGCGGCGACTGATTCTCGGCATCTCGGTGCACAAACACGAGGTCGAACTCGCGCTTCCGCCCTACAAGGAACCGGAGGCGACTCTCCACCGTGCGCCCCTGCTCGGCCAAGAACCTCGGATCTAGAGGTGTGACCCGCCCGGGCTTCCCCATCTCGGCGCAGATCCATTCGAGGTGCGTTGCTAGCGGGAGGTCGCTGGGGCCGTCTGCTACGAAGATGGCACGCAGCGTCATGCCACGTCGAAGAGCGGGATCTGCGACCCCGGAGGTTGAGCCAGGTACGCAAGGAGGCTGGTTCGGCTCGCCCCCGGTCGCTCATACGTTCGCCAGGTGCCGTACAGGCCGTGGAGGCCCAAGGCTCGGACCGTTTCGCCATCCTGAGTCACTCGCATGTCCGACGCGTAGAGCAGATCATCCTCACCGACCAGTTGCACGACTGCCGGGGAGTGTGTGTTGACGATCACTTGCCTCAAGGGATTGTCAGCCCCCGGCGCTCGAGCAGGGTCGACCGCAAGGTCACGAACGAGCTGCACCATCTCGGCCAGGCTGGCGGGGTGGATGCCGTTCTCCGGCTCCTCCATGGCGATCAACCCGGTGCTGAGCGGGTCT
Source organism: Acidimicrobiales bacterium (assembly GCA_046153015.1). GTDB lineage: Bacteria > Actinomycetota > Acidimicrobiia > Acidimicrobiales > CAIXPF01 > JBJXGF01. The sequence goes on from JBJXGF010000072.1 coordinate 7,442, forward strand.
TCGAGCATCACGCACAGCGCCAGATACCGAAGGGTCCCCTCCGAGAGCGACCGTGCCGGGAGCTCTACGCCGTTGGCGCCAGCAACCATGATGCTGAGCAGCTGGCGGGTTTCGTCCGCGTCGACTCGAAGTGATCGAACGTCGATGCCGACGAGGCCTGACACCCGGTTGGCGATCCGGGCGTAGACGTCCTCAGGCTCATCCGTTCCTTCATTTGCGATGCGAAAGAGCGCAGCGGCGAGGTGGCTTCCGTCAGAACCGATCACCGGCGGGTCGACGAAGCGGTCGGCGGCGCGCAAGGCCGTCGGTTCGAGCGCAAGTCGCCGCCACGATTGCATCTCCCGGCGCGCCGCGAGGATGGTCGGATCGTCGGCCGTGTTGATCGTGCTCACAACTGTGGTCGCAGCCCGCGTGGGCAAGGCTCGGCGCGGTCGGCCGCGGCTGCCGCCGTCCTGGTGCACGGTGATGCGATCGTTGACAGCCTCCGTCGAGATGAACGGACCGCCTCGCCGCTCACCCACCACTACGGCGTCGCGGAACTCGCGCACCGACAGGGGGAAGCGAAGATGCTTCGGCGCGTCACTTCGGTTGATGTGGCGGAGCTCCTCGCTTTCCACCACCAGCCGGCCCATCCGCGAGTGCGTTCTCGGCGGTTCGTAGCCGATTTGCAGCTCGTACCGGAGCAAGGTGATCGACGGCCTGACGGTGGCCCCGAAGTCGTCCTCCACCTGAGCAGGAACGACCATCTCCACTGCGAAGCGCATCGAGTGTCGCCTCCCGCCGGCGGTGAACAAGTGCTCGGGCTCGCCCGCGCTGTCGGTCCGGGTCGAGCGAACCTCTTGCGCCGCCTCGAGGAGCGACTTGTCGGCCACCAGTGCCAAGAACTGGATTGCGTCGAAGACGTTCGACTTGCCGACCCCATTCTCGCCGGCGATGCAGTTGAACGGTCCCAGCAGTACGTCGAAGCCGATCAAGTTCTTAAAACCGTCGACCTCCAATCGGAGAAGCACGCCCCGATCCTACGTCTGGCGCCGACCGCGATCGGCGCTCAGGACCGGCGCGGCGGCGCGCTGGGTCAGCGGCCGAGCAGGCCGTCGAGGCACATGCCGACGCCCTGCGGGCCGCCATCGGACTCGTGCACCAGACGAGACAACCACGACACCGACACGTAGCCGTCCTCCACCGCGCCGCCGTCGAGGTGCGGCGGCAGGGCCATCGGCTTGCCCCAGTCCATGTGCACCCGGTAGCGGCCCTCGTGGCCGAGGCGCTCCTCGAGCCGGGCGGTGGCCACCGAGCGGGGCGGCAGGTGCCCCACCTCGGTCTCCCGCCAGCCCTTGATCTCGTTGAGCGGCAGGTTCGGCACGTTGAGGTTGAGCACCACCGGGTCGGCCGGCAGCGAGTCGAGCAGCGCCTTCACTGCGGCCGCGCCGATCACCGCGGCGCTGTCCCAGAGCTGGTTGGCCAGCGCGTCGTCCCAGCCCTGCCCCTCGACCCCGAAGCCGACCACCGCCTGGCTGACCGCCACCCCCGAGATGCCGCCGTTGCGGGCCGTGAGCGCGGCGCCCACGGTGCCCGAGTGGTACACCGACCGGCCCACGTTGGCGCCGGGGTTGATGCCCGCCACCACCAGGTCGATCGGGCCGTACACGCCGAGCCGGGCGAGAATCACGCACAGGCCGGGCGGGCCGTTCACCGTCCACGCCTCCGACGCGCCGGCCACCCGCGCCCGCTGGATCTCGGGGCGCATGATGTGCAGCGGCCCGAACGCGGCGCCCGAGCCGGAGCACTCCTGGTCGGGCGCAGCCACGATCACCTCGCCGAGCGGCGCCAGCTCACGCACCAGCACATGGAGCCCGATCGAGTCGATCCCGTCGTCGTTGGTCACGAGGAGGCGCACGTGGGCAAAGCCTAGTGGCCCCTCCCCCGCCGGCGGGCGGCTCCGCGCTCGGCCGCTACGCGAACACCTCCCGCGCGATCAGCTCGGCGATGCGGTCCTCGTCGTAGCCGAGCAGGTCGTGGAGGACCTCGAAGAGATGCTCGTTGAGCGCCGGCCCGCCCGTGGTGATCTGCGCCGGGGTGCGGGACAACGCCACCCGCGCCCCTTCGATCGTGTGCTCGCCGATCACCGAGTGCGGGACCGTCACGAAGTGGCCCCGATGGGCGAGCTGGGGGTCGGCGACGCATTCGGCGCTGTTCTGCACCACGTGGGCGGGCACGCCCCGGGCGATCAGGCGAGCCGTCACGTCGGCCTCGTCGAGCCCGCAGGTCCACGCCGCCACCGCGTCGTCGAGCTGGCGGCGCCGGGCGAGGCGGCCGGCGGCGGTCGCCAGCGCCGCGTCCGAGGCGAGGTCGACCCGGCCCATCTCCTCCGCCAGCGCCCGCCACTGCTCGTCCGTGGTGCAGGCGATCGCCACCCAACGCTCCACGCCCCGCGCCGGGTACACGCCATGGGGCGCGGCCTCGCGGTCGTCGTTGCCCATCCGCTCCACGATCCGGCCGTTGGCGGTGTACTCCAGCAGCGCGGGGCTGAGATGGTGGAGGCCGGCCTCGGCCTGGGAGAAGTCGATGTACTGGCCCTCGCCGGTGCGGCGGCGGTGCTCGAGCGCGGCGAGCAGCGCGGTGAGGCTGAAGTGCGGGGCCACGTAGTCGGTGTACGCCGCGAAGGGCCCGGCCGGCGCCAGGTCGGGCCAGCCGGTGAGGTTGTAGAAGCCGCAGATGGCCCCGGCGAGGTTGCCGTAGCCGGCGAAGAGGGCGAGGGGCCCGCTCTGGCCCATGAGGCAGGTGGAGAGCATCACCAGCCCCGGGTTGACGGCGCGCAGGCTCTCGTAGTCGAGGCCCCAGCTCTTCATCGCTTTCGGCGAGAACGCCTCGGTCACCACGTCGGCCCAGCGCACGAGGTCGAGGATCACCTCGCGCCCGGCGTCGCTGCCGAGGTCGACGCAGATGCTGCGCTTGCCGGCGTTGAGGCTGGAGAACAGCGTGGAGCTCTCGGCGCCCACGTCGTCGTTCATGAACGGCTGGAACGCCCGGGCCGCGTCGAGGCGCACGGTGGACTCCACCCGCACGACCGTCGCCCCGAAATCGGCCAGCACCCGGGTCATCGTCGGCCCCGCCACCGCCCACATGAGATCGAGCACCTTGAGCCCGGCTAGGGGAAGGGCGGGCGGCGTCGGCTCGGGCGCGGCCGGCGCCGGGGCGCGGGGCGGCTCGGCCAGCACCGCCGCCGTGTGCTCGCCGAGGCGGGGAGCTCGCGGCAGCACCTCCAGCGGCGTGCGGGACAGCCGGGCCCACGGGCCCGGGTAGCGGATGCTGCGCCCGAGCTCGGCGTGCTCCACCTCTTCGAAGTAGCGGCGGTCGGCGAACTGCTCGGACTCGACCACGTCGGCGGTGCTCGTGACCGGCGCCACCAGCACCCGGCGGTTCATCGCCCCCTCGAGCAGCTCGGCCTTGGTGCGGCTGGCGGTGAAGGCCTCGATGCAGCCCTGCACCCGGGCGTACTCGGCCGGCGGCTCCTCCCCGCTCGTCAGGGCCATGCCGTACATCACCCAGTCCTTGTCGCGGGTGGCCTCGTCGCAGTAGCCGGCCTCGTGCACCCAGTCCATCAGCCGGCGCGTGACCGGGCCGACCGACACGCCGAACACGTGGGTGATCGACACGAACCCGTCCTTCGCCGGCCACACGAAGCGCAGCCGCAGGTCCCCCATCTTGATCGCCCCGCCCGAGCGCACCGCCGAGGGCGCGTGAGAGGGAACGCTGAGCACCTGGGCCTGGGTGGCGATGGTGGCCGCCTGCTGGGCCGACACGTCGACGTGCTGACCGCGGCCGCTGCGCCCCCGCTCGTAGAGGGCGAGCAGCGCGCCGGACGCGGCGGCGCTGCCGGCGATGAGCCACGCCTGGGGCACGCTCACCCGGCACGGTGGGCGTTCGGCGTCGCCCGTGAGCACCAGCGGGCCGCCAGCGGCCAGCAGCGTCAGATCGCTCGCCGGCCAGTGCGCCTTCGGGCCGGTCTGGCCGAACGGGCTGAGCGACACGTACACGAGCCCCGGGTTCACCGCGGCCAGCTCCTCGTAGCCGAGGCCGAGGGCGGCGAGCTCGCCCGGCGCGCCCGACTCGATCACGAGGTCGGCGCCGGCGGCGAGGCGGCGGGCGTGGTCCCGCCCAGCCGGCGAGCCGAGGTCGAGCACCACGCTGCGCTTGCCCCGGTTGTACGCCCAGTGGGTGAGCGAGCGCTCGAGGCCCCCCTCGTCGCCGAGGAAGGGGGCAAGGTTGCGGGCGGCGCTGCCGCCGGGCGGCTCGACGGCGATCACGTCGGCGCCGAGCCCGGCGAGCATCATGCCGGTCAGGTGGCCGCGATCGTCGGTGAAGTCGAGCACGCGGTAGGGCGCAAGCGGCGCGGTCACGATTGCCTCGTCTGCTCGTAGTTGGCCTGCATGAACCAGATCAGGTACTCGCGGTAGGTGATCGGCTCGTGGCGGGGCGGGTCCCCGGGCCCGCTGCAGGTGGGCAGGCACTCGATCATGGTGCTGCCGTTGGGGTCGAAGAAGAACGGGATGGCGTAGCGGTCGGCGCCGGTGTGGTTGCGGGCGCGGTGCGAGGTCGACAGGAACCGGTCGTTGGTCCAGCGCCGCAAGGAGTCCCCGGAGTTCACGATGAAGGACTCGGGCGGCTGGTCGATCTCGGTCCACTCGCCGCCGGCCGGGCGGATGTAGAGCCCCCGGGCGGTGTTGCTCGGCAGCAGCGTCATGAACCCGGCGTCGGTGTGGGCGCCGATGCCGAACTGGCCCTCCTCGTACTCCACGGGCGGGTAGTGCGACAGGCGCAGCGTGGCCTGCGGCGGGTCGAACTTGTCGTCGAACCAGTCCGGCGCCAGCCCGAGGGCCACGGCGTAGAGCGGCAGCAGCGCCTTGCCGAGCGCCTCCATCCGGTCGAAGTAGGCGGCGCAGGCTTCACGGAAGCCGGGCAGGCCGGGCGGGAACTGGTTGCGGGCGGGGTCGGGGTGAGGCTCCTTGGACATGAAGAACGCGGCGTTCATGTTCGGCTTCTTCAGCTCGTCGAGCGAGGAGGCCCGCGAGTAGCCCTTGCCGAGCTGCAGGTAGCCCATCCGCCGGGCGGTCATCTCGATGGAGGTCTTCGCCTCGAGGGGCACCGCGTGGAAGCGGGCGGCCTGCTCGTAGATGCCCTCCACCTGGCGCCAGTCGACCCCGTGGTCGACCATGGCGAAGAAGCCGACGTGCAGCAGCGCCTCCCGCAGCTCAGCGGCGGCGGCCTCCCGTGCGCCGGGCACGCCGGCCAGGTAGTCGCCCAGGTCGAGCACGGGCAGGAGCGCCCGATCGGTGATGGTCATCGCGGCCGCACCCCCGGTTGGTCGGAGCGCACAGTTTGGCACTCCCGCAGGAGCCCGACGACGCCCCCCGCTCACACCGTGTTGGTGCTGCGGGCCGCGCCGTGGGTCGTGACCAGTTGGCCAGGGACAGCAAGCCCGAGGGGCGTCGCGCTCGTTGGGTCCGCTTTCGAAGCTTGGTTGCCGGAGACTGCCGGCCCGGGCGGGCGTGCCTACCTGCTGAGGGGCGCCGTCGGTGCGCTCGGAGTGCGGATGACCTCGCAGTGCGGACAGGGGCCCATCCGCGTTCGCTCTACCGCTTGCTCCGCGCCCTGGCCGGGCTCGGCCAGCTCGGTGAGAGCGAGCAGGGAGATGGCTGGGACTTCGAGTCGCCGAACTGGGCGAGGGTCTGTGCAGTGATGCCCCTGGTTCCTTCGCTGGGTGGGCGGAGCTCGTCGGGCGTCCCTATGCGAGGTGCCTGCTGGCAGCTTCTTCGACAGCGCCCCGGCCGGTTGCGACGCCTACGTGTTGAAGTCCGTCCTCCATGACTGGGACGACGCCTCCTCGGCTCAGATCCTGCGTCGCGTCGCTGAGGTGGCGGCCGCGGGGACGGCGCTGCTGATCGCCGAGCGCGTCGTCGCCGACCGCTCGCCGGGCGCCGTGGCGGTCATGTCTGACCTCAGCATGAAGATCAACACACCTCGAGCGAATGGCGCGCACTGGCCGAGGCGGGCGGTTTCGAGATGAGCGGCGCCGTCGACATCGGCGCCGGCTGGCACGTGATCGAGACCGAGCCAGCGCCTGTCGTCTGTTCGACGCGGCGTTCGTCGAGCACTCGGCGCGCTGCGAGGATCAGCGCTTGGCGTCTCCGGCAGCGAGGGCGAGCGCCGCGGCCCGTTCGGTCGCGAGGAGCTCGTTGGCCTGTTCAAAGGCAAGGATGAGCGCGAGCTCGGCTTCGACGGCGGCGTCGCCTTCGATATGGATGTTCGGGAGGAGCCTGTCGAGCCAGCGGGGCATCCACCAGTTCGCGTTGCCGAGCAGCTCCATGGTGGCGGGCACCAGCACCATGCGGACCACGGTGGCGTCGATCAGCACGGCAGCGGCGAGGCCTAGGCCGAACATCTTGATGAAGATGCTCGGGTCGAAGATGAACACCCCGAAGACGAACACCATGATCGCAGCGGCGGCGGTGATGACCCGGGCGGTGGCGGCGAGCCCGTCGGCCACCGCGCCACGGTTGTCGCCGGTGCGGGTGTACTCCTCGCGGATGCGGCTGAGGAGAAACACCTCGTAGTCCATCGACAGCCCGAATAGGATCGCGAAGCTGATCATGAACGCGGGTATCGGGGTCTCGGGGATCCCGACCAGATCGCCGAACCAGTTGCCCTGCGTCGCGTAGGCCATGACGCCGTAGGCGGCGGCGATGGAGAGCAGGTTCATGATCGCCGCCTTGAGGGCGACGAGCGGCGAACGGAACACCATGGTGAGGAGCAGGAATGACAGGAACACCACCGCACCGATGAAAATTTGGAGGCGGCGACTGATGTAGTCGCTCTGGTCGATGGCGATCGCGGTGGCGCCGCCGACGAGCACGGTTGCATCCGTCCTGTCGATGCTGTCGGGGATCACCGAGTCGCGCAGGTCCCGGACGAGGGTTGTGGTGGCTTCGTCCTGGGGGCTGGTGTCCGGGAACACGGTGATGATCGCTGCGTCCCCAGCGGGGTTGCCGGCGGCGCCGGTGACGAAGGCCACCCCAGCAGTCGCGGTGACCGCGTCGGTGATGGCGCCGATGGCGGCGGGGCGATCAGCGACGCCCGCAAGGTCGGTGACGAGCAGGAGCGGCCCGTTGAAGCCTGGGCCGAACCCGCTGGTGAGCAGGTCGTACGCTTGGCGGGAGGTCTCGTCTTTCGGGTTGTTCGACTCGTCGGGGAACCCGAGTCGAAGGGAGAACAACGGGACGGCGAGGACCAGCAGCACGACAGCGCCGCCGATGAACGAGGTCCACGGCCGGTGCTGCACAACACGGCTCCACCGATACCAGAGCGCGCGCTCGCCCTGGTGGGAGACCCGCCCGGTGAAAGGCACTCGGAGCCGGTTGATGCTGGCGCCGACGAACCCCAGGAGCGCTGGGAGCAGCGTGAGGGCGGCGGCCAGGACCGCGAGGACGGCGACGACCGCGGACACGGCGACGCCGTCGAGATAGTTGAGGCCCATCGTGAGCATGCCCGCGAGCGAGATCACGACCGTGGCCCCGGCGAAGAGCACGGCTCGTCCTGCGGCGCCCATGGCGGTGATCGTCGCCTGGCGGGGCGGGAGCCCCTCTGCGAGGGACTGCCGGCAGCGGGTGACGATGAACAGCGCGTAGTCGATGCCCGTGCCGAGCGCGATCATCAGCGCGATCGTGGACGCCCAGTCCGGGGTCTCCAGCACCCTCGACGCGATCCCGCCGAGCATCGCCCCGACACCAAGCCCGAACAGTGCGGTGACGATCGGTAGGCCCATAGCCATCGCCGAGCCGAACGCGAGGAGCAGGACGAGCACGGCGAAGACGAGCCCCAGGAACTCCGATCCCGGGCAGACCTCTCCGACGAGGGTCGTGACCTGGACCTCGAGTCCGTCTCGTAGGCCTGGGTCGATCGCCTCAAGGAACGTCTTCTGGAAGTCGGCGTCTTCGTTGGCCAGCTGGTCGAGGGGCTGGTCGAGGTGCACCTCGGCGTAGCCGACCCGCCCGCCGGCGGCGATCTGCGCCGCCCCCTGCGGCGCGTACGGACTGTCGACCGCGCTGATGTGGGGTCGCGATGCGGCGACGGTCATCACGGCTTCTGCGGCAGATCGCACCTGCGGGTCAGCCAGGTCGCCGGAGAAGACGAGCTTGACCGAGTCGCCCCGGCGCGCCGGGAAGCGGTCACCCACCAGGTCGTACGCCTTCGACGACTCCGCACCGGGCGTCTGGTAGTTCGCCCGATGCTCGGCGGGGAGCGCTCGTCCTCCGGCCACCATGACGATGAGGACGACGACCCAGGCGAGCACCACGAGGCGACGTCGTTGCAAACACAGGTCAGCACGCTGGACCACCGCAGGGTCCTTCGCGTTCTCGGTAAAGGAGCGCGGGAACAGGGGCGCCGCAATGCGTCCCCGAGGCAGCGTGCCAGGAGGCTGACCCTAGCCCGGATTTCGTAGGGATGGTTGAGCGGCGGTGTGGTTGGTCACGGTGAGTGGTGCGAGGCGGCCGCTGGTGGTGGGCAAGACCATGCCCCTGCAGAAGATGGGCGAGACCACCAACGCCATCGTGGCGCCGGCCCCATCCTCGCCACGAGACCGGCGCCGAGGCGGCCGAGTCGCGGCACGGGATCACCGAACAGCTCGTCGGCGAAGGGGCTCCGACGTTGCGGACGCTGACCCCTTCGACCGGCCGTCGTTCGGTCGGTTCGACGAACAGGAGGCGCCAAAGGAACAGGTTCTCATCGACGGCGACGTGAAGATCTACAACTCGGTGATGCGGGCCTCGTGGTGGCCGAGCATCATGCAGCAGACCACCATCCGGGCGGTCAACAGACTGGATTCGAATATGAGCTGGCGGCGGGCCGCCACGCTCACCGAGTGGCCGCCCCATGCGATGGAGATCATCATGCTCATTGGCAGCCACACAACCTGTTGGCAGCACCCAGTCGGGCGGTGCTCGACGACGGCGGCCTGCGTCCGTTGATCGAGCCCTATCTCGCCGCGGCCGACGACAGCGGCGCCGAGGGGCGGGCGGCGGTGTTCCGCCTGGCGTGGGCCTTCGTCGGCTCCGTTCCCGGCAACCGCCGGCGCGTTGCGAGCGGTTCTATCTCGGCGCGCGGGGCCGCAAACCGGGAGAATCTGGCCCTGGCCGCCGCCGGGGATGCTGTCGCGGCGGCCCGAGCTGGTGCACGAGCGGGTCTGGCGCTGGTCGACGCCATGCTCAGCGCCGAGCGTTCGACGGCCTGAGCGAAGCCAGGGCGTTCAGCAGGCGTCGAGGACCTCGAGCGGCGCGTCGAAGATCATCCCTCGCCAGTACTGTATGTTCGCCTGGTCTTTGCGCTCGTGGGCATCGTCGAGCATCGACTGGAAGAGGCGGACGTTGTTGCGGGCAAAGCGGCAGCCGTCGTGCACCCTGGCGCCCGCGGCGCCAGCACCAGCGGTGAGCGAGCCGGCCACGATGGCCCCGGCGACAATTGCCTTCAAGAAAGTAGGCTTGCGGCTCATCGCTATATCTCCTCCCAGAAGCTGAAATCCCACTCACCGTCGGTGTCGAAGTCGCAGCTGTAACCAGTGGTCTCCAGCTTCCCAGCCGAGTTCCGCTCCAACATGTACGTGAACGTGCCGCCTAAACGGCTGCATTCACGTTGAAATGCCGCTTCCCGTTTCGGCAGCGCACCCGCGGGATCGGCGGCAAGGATGAGCGCGCCCCCCAAGATAGACCCAGCAATCCCGGCTGCGGGAAGGATCTGTTTGATCTTCATGAGGTCTCCTGCCTTCCGTAGTTGATGGCTGTTTGACCTCACCCTCCCACCTACTGCATGGCGCGCCCATGGGGGTGTTCCCCTACCCTATTGCCGCCCCAATAGCGTCCGGCCTCGAAATCCGGACCGGTGGCGTTGCTCGGTCGTAGGCGATGAACTCCTAACTGGCCAGCATCAGCCCGGCGGCCGGGTTGAGCGACGTGTACTGGGGCCGGACGCGAGATCGAGCTCGCGGGCATCGAGGCAGGCACGCTCATCGATCGCCTTGTGAGCCGACGAGCCGCGGTTGCTTGTCGACGCGTGACTGAGCGGCGACGGGAGACACGGACCCGTGGGTGACGAACGGAGTCGATGGAGCGACACGGAAGCTGGCCTCGCCGGGAGCTGGGGCGGTCGGCCCGCCGATTGCCCCAAGCGAGCGCGCCACCTCGGACGGCCGAGGCGGTGGCATCCCGATTGACTGAGCCAGAGGCGAGCTGAGCTAGTGGAAGACCAGTCCTCGACTTCGCGGCTGGCTTTCCAGGCGAGCTGGTCGTGCCGTGGCCCTCGGAGGCGCGTGCTGGGGCGTTCACGAACACGGGTCCGGTCGAGCATCTAGCTGCCGCCACCGGCGCAGGCGTGTTCGGCGGGCATCGTGGCCTCCTGGCGGCGATCCTGCCGGACGGCGACGATCAGCGCGCCGCGGAGGGCGCGTACGCCGCCGATGATCGAGCCCAAACAGCGCGGCCGGCGGCGCCCACCGGAGTCACGTCCGACGACCTCCCGGCACGCGCGAGGATCTGACGGTGGCAGCGCGGCCGACCGGGACAGTGACGTTCCTCTTCACGGACATCGAACAGTCGACCCGGCTGTGGGAGGCCTCGCCGGGGGAGATGGAACGGGCCCTGGGATCCCACGACCAGATCTTGCGGTCCTCGGTGCACGAGGCGGGCGGAGTGGTGTTCGCCACCGGCGGCGACGGGTTCGCCGCCGCGTTCAACCGCGCCGAGCACGCCGTCGCCGCGGCGGTCCGCGCCCAACGCCGGCTCGCCAACGAGCCCTGGCCAACGGGCGCGGCGCTGCGTGTGCGGATGGGCCTGCACACCGGCGAGGCGCACGAGCGCGACGGCGACTACTACGGCCCGGCGGTGAACCGAGCGGCGCGGCTGATGGCCGCCGGGCACGGCGGCCAGATCCTGCTGTCCGGGGCGACGGTTGCGGTGATCGGAAAGCTCCCCGACGGCGCCGTGCTCGTTGACCTGGGCGAGCATCGGCTGAGCGACGTCAGCGAGCCGCTCACTGTGCACATGACCATCGCCGATGGGCTGGCGACGCGCTTCCCGCCGCTGCGCACCGTCGAGCGTGTCCCCGGCAACCTGCCCACGACGGCGACCTCGTTCGTGGGGCGTTTCGACGAGTACGCGCAGGCGTCGAAGCTGCTCCAGACAAGTCGGCTGCTGACCATTATCGGCCCCGGCGGCATCGGCAAGACCCGCCTCGCGTTGCACATCGCAGCTGATCATGCGTCGCAGCTCCCCGATGGAGTCTGGTTCATTGACCTGCTCCCCATCGTCGACGGGCAGGCAGCCGCCGCGGCGGCCGCCCCGCTCTGCATCCAGCTGCCGCCCGACCGTGAACCGCAGCGCGTGTTGGTCGAAGCGCTTGCCGCCCAGCGCCTGCTGCTGGTGCTGGACAACTGCGAGCACGTGCGCGAGGAAGCCGCCACCCTGGTGGATGCGATCATCAGCAGCTGCCCCGGCGTCACCGTGCTGGCCACCAGCCGGGAACCGTTGGGCGTCCCCGGCGAGCAGCTGTTTCCGCTGCCGCCGATGGGTGAGAGCGCGGCGGACCTGTTCATCGAACGAGCCCGGCTCGCTTCACCGAGCTTCGAACCAACCAGGGGCGAGCATCGCCAGATCACTGAGCTCTGCGAACGTCTCGACGGGCTGCCCCTGGCGATTGAGCTCGCCGCGGGCCGTGTCCGTTCCCACAGCGTGGAGGAGCTGCTCGACGCCGTCAACGACCGCTTCCGGATCCTGCGCGCGGCGCGGCTCGCCCCCAGCAGCCGCCCGGAGAGACACTCGAGCATGCGGCGAACCATCGAATGGTCCTATGACCTGCTGACGCCTTCCGAGCAGGTGATCTTCGACCGCTGCTCGGTGTTCGCCGGCCCGTTCACTCGCGCCGCAGCGGCCGCGATCTGCGCCGACAGCGACGTCGACGACGTCGACGACGCGCTCGACTCGCTCATCGACAAGTCATTGATCACCGTTCGCCCCGGCACCTTGCGTACGAATCGACTGGATCTTCTGGACAGCATGCGGGCCTTCGGCCGCGAGCGTCTCAACGAACGACGCGAAGCCGGAACCATCGCAGCCCGCCACGCCCGGTGGTACGCCGAGTTCGCTTACCGCACTGGCGTCGACCATTTCGGCGAAGGTGAAGCCGAACGCGTCGGTGGGCTTCTCGGCGCACTCGACAACTGCCGATCGGCGTTCCACCAACTGTGCCAGCATGATCTGATCGCGGCCGAGCAGCTGTGCGCAGGGTTCGTGGCGGCGGGCTGGACGATGACCTACGAGCCCTTCGAGTGGTCGCTTCAGGTCTGGCGGCCGGACCCCGAGCGCGAGCCGAATGACATCCACCTGTGGTATTGCGCCACGGTGGCCTGGGCGGCGTTGTCCTTCCATCGATCGGACGTGTCTCGCCAAGTCCGAGCTCACCTCGCCGGAATCGGCGCCGACCCTGCGCACCCGGCGGTAATCGACGTGGACTTCGCGTGGTGGACCGACCTGCTGTACCACCCCGACGAACACCCCGGGCTGGACCTGCGAGGGGCCGCGCTTGACCTCATCCGCTGTGCCGAGGCCACCGGATCTGCGTACCGGATCGCCATGGCGGCCCAACAGACCGCCTGGCAATTCGACATCCCCGAGGCGCTCGAGCGGCTCGACGAAGGCATCAGGCGCAGCGAGGCCGACGGCTGCCTGACGGTTCCCGCCATGATGCGCGTCGTACGAGCGCTGTTCCTCCAGGCCAGCGACCCCACACGCGCCAGAACCGATCTCGACGAGGCGATGGACATGGCCGCGTTGGCGCACGCGCCGTTCGTCATCACCAGCGCCGTCGACGCGCTCACCAACAGTCGGCTCTCCGACTTGGACCGAGACGCCAGGCTCGCCGCCAACGACGGGATGCTGCTGACGTGGCATCGCGCCGGCGACGAGACCCGGATGTGCGTGATCCTGGCCAGCGTGCTCACGCTGCTCGACCAGCCCCGCCAGGACGCCGACATCGTCTATCTCAGCGCCGCCCTGGACGCTCGCCACAGCCGCCACAACGACCCCCGAACCCAGCGCCAGGTCACCGCCGCGGCACAGCTCGCCGCTGCCCGGCTCGGCCCAGCTCAGGTCGATCGCGAACAGCGAGCGGGTCAACGAGCAGCCATGGTCGACGTTCTCACCCGAGCTCGCCAGGCGATCGCCGCCGCACGTCGTTTCAACCTCGAGGCGCCGCCCGAATCCGCTGACGAGAGGCCCTTACGATGACCGACTGAGCCTTGTCGTCTTGGCAGGAGCTGCCGAGTGCGTCACTGTTCTGTCGGGCGGTCGGGCTGTCGGGCGGTCGGATCGCAAGCGGGTGTGTCCGGCGGTCGTAGACCTCGGGTTGGACGCATCGCGACCCGCGATGTCGACCAGGTGGCGCTGCGATCGGGACCCCAGTGGCACGGCGGGTTCGCCTTTGTTGAGCTCCGGCTCGGTCGAGGCGCGTTTCGCCGCTGCGTCGACGTGTGCGACGGCCTCACCCGCTGAGAGCTAGGCCACACCCCCAAGGCGGCGCTCGTGTTACCCCCAACTGCGCGACCTCGGTGAGTCCGGCCGCCCGTCAAGCTGCAGACCCAGGTGGTCACGTTCGCGCCAATGGCCGCAGACGCTCGTTCGTTGACCACGCGAGATCGGCGGCGCGAAAATCGCGCACAATGCGGCTGCGCAGCGGTTGCTCGCAAGTGAAGCAGTGAGGAGCGCCATGGTGTCGATCGCGGTAGCAGCGGGGAAGCAGAAGCCGACACGACTCGGGCGGTTCCTCGACAGGAACCGCTGGCTGCGCTGGGCGATGCTGATCGGTTCGATCGCAGCCGCAGTTGTCCTGTCGATCGTGGCCGATGCGAACGGCGCCGAGGATCACCTGCTCGGCATCGACACCGACGTCTACTTGGCGGTGGCGGGCCTGTTCGTGGCTGCTCTCGCGCTCGAGAGAGTCACCGAACTGGTCATCGCCCCGTGGGTGGGCAACGGGGACAGGGCGGTCGACAGGGCCGTGCTCATCGCCAGCCTCTCGTTCGTGGTCGCCGTCGCCCTGGCGGCCATGATCGGCCTCAGCGCCGTGCCCCTGTTGGGAGTCGACGGAGGCGGCGGCGCCGACTCGACACTTGCCGGGCTTCGCTGGCTCGACCTGTTGGCGGTCGGGTTTGCGCTCTCGGGTGGAGCGAAGCCGCTGCACGACCTGGTGTCGCGTCTTGAGAAGAACGTGCAGGAACGCAAGCGCGGCGCGCGGGACGAGTCGGATGACCTGTCGGAGACGGAGCGCCTGGCCTTTGCGGGCGGCGCCGCGCATGCCCTGTCGGTGCTTGTCGACCGCGACGAACAGCCCATCGGTCGGTTCGGTGCGGTGAAGCGGCTCTTCAAGCGAAACGGACCGACGGCGCCCATCGCGCCGGACGAGGCCGTGGCCGCCGAGTTGGCGGAGTTGACGCACCTGGTCGGGCGTATCCTGCCCGGCTGGCGCACCAAGCCGAGCGGCCGGTCGGTCGTCGCCACGGCTCACGTTGCGGCCGAGCCGGGCACAGACGAGTATCGGCGCGAGCTGTATTCGGCTGCCCATAGGGTCGAGGCGACGGTGGGTCTGCGGGCCACGCCCCTGGGGCCGAAGCTCGCCAAGGACGATAACCCCCGAGCCGCCCCGGCGAACAGGCGCTGGGCGCTTGAGGCGCTCGGTCTCGACGCGGCCACGATGGCGCCCGAGGGCACGCGTGATCGCCGGGTGAGGGTGGCAGTACTCGACACGGGTTACGCGGAGCACCCTCACTCCGTCCCAGCATCCCGTCGCGCGGCCGGCTATGACGCCCTCGACGACGACGGAGATCCTCGCGACCCGAGCATCGCGCCTGGTGGAGGCGTCCCGATACCCAAGATCAGCGGAGCGGGACGGCTGTTCAACTGGTTGGCCGATGGCGCCGACTTCGACCTGATGACCGCGAACGGACATGGCACAGGCGTGGCGTCGGTCATCGCGGCGGGCGGCGACGCCAGCCGCAGCATCAGCCCGAGCGAATGGTGGGAAGCCAGTGAGATGATCGGGGTGGCGCCCGACGCCGAGGTCATGCCGATCAGGGTCATGGGGGGGCCGGTCCACGTGCGCGACGACGACGTCGCCAGGGGCGTCCGCAAGGCGTTCGAGCTGAACGCCGACGTGATCTCGATGTCGCTCGGGGGTTTCGGGTTCCAGGACCTGAAGCAAGCCGTCAAGGACGCCACCGAGCGGGGGGTCATCGTCGTTGCGGCCGCCGGCAACGGGTTCGGCGTCGTGGTCGACCCGGCCGCCTACGGCGAGACCATCGGCGTGAGCGCCGTCACGCCCGACCTCGTTCCCTTTGCCGCCGAGTCGAGTCGAGGGCCGGAGGTCGATGTCGTCGCGCCGGGCCACCTCGTGTGGCGGGCGGCCTTCGACGAAGCCGACCTCGACCGACCGAACGTGTCGCCCAGTTCGGGCACCACCTATGCCACGGCCCACGTCGCAGGCGTCGCCGCGAGGTGGCTTGACCATCACGGAGTCGACAAGCTGCGGGAGCGGTACCCCGCTGACCGGCTTCCGAAGCTGTTCAAACAGCTGCTCATCGACACGTGCACGCCGTGGACGGGCAGTGCGGGTGGCGCCAGCCCCGATGAGTGGGGCGCGGGCATCGTGAACGTTCCCGCGTTGCTGGCCCGACCGGTTCTTGGACCTAACGGCGAAGCGGTGGTGGAGGAGAGCGCCTACATCCACGCGTTCATTCCCCGCGACGAGCTCACCCAACTTGACCGGATCGCAGGCGGCGTCGCCTCGGTCTTCATCGGCCGAGGGACCTACGACACGCGGGCAAAGACGGTCGAGGCCTTGGCGAAGGTCCCGAGCCTGCTCGCGGCCGAGATCGTCGACAACCGCGCCAACAACACCGTGCTGTGGTCGGCCCTGCAGGGGCGAGCGTCTGGCATCGCCGTCGGGACCGGCCACGTGGCCAGCGACGAGCTGAAGGCGGTGTTGGACGCCACCGACGCCAACGCCGAGCGGGCCTACCGGACGAGGGGGAGGGAGTTGGCGCCGCTCGATCCCGAATGGGGTGTCGGCTTCAGCAAGCCGCTGAAGAACGCGCTCGAGGGCAAGGCGCGGACGGCCACCAACTACGGCTTCCTGGGGCTGCTGGCTCTCGCGGCAGCGGTGGTCGTCGCGGTCGTGTTCTCGGAAGCCGCCACCTCAGGATCAGTGCACCTCTCGGGTATAGCTGGGGCGTTCGGAGTTCTCATGGTGGGCGTCTACGGCATGGCTCAGGGCATTGAACGGCTTCTTGAGCTGACGGTCGCCAGGCGCGTATTCAGAGATGTTCCGGGTCGAGAGGTCGACCGGGCGCTGATCCTGCTCGGAGCCGGCGTCTTCGTCGGCGTCGTCGGCTCGATCCTCTTCGACATCGGCTTCATGGCTCTGATCTCGAACCCTGACACGACGACAGCGTCGGGACCCTGGTACGGGACCGGCGACGCCCTCGTCACCGGGCTGGCCACAGGCGGCGGCGCCAAGCCGGTTCACGACCTGCTCAGCCGGATCCGCCTCTCCGTTCCAGTCAGAGCCTCCTGAGGCTTGATGTGCGTTGACCGCCCGACCGGGCGCGAACGACTCCCGATTCGGGGCGTCGGCTAGCTTCGATCTCGCATACCTCAGCGGATCAACGTGTCCGACTGGGGGCAACGAGACGGACTGCGCTGGTTATATCGCGCAGGGGCGGTTAGATCTTCAGGATGGCGACGTTGGGGTGTGCTGCTGCGAGTCGTCGGAGATCGTCCGGGTCGTGTGTGGCGATGATGCCGCCTCCGAAGCGGATTGCCGTGGCGACGACGAGCGCATCGCTGGCCGCCTCGCGGCCAGCGCCAAGCTTTGCCAACAGGTGACCGGCGACGCGTGCCATTCGTGCTCCCGTCGTGACGACTTGCGCGAAGCCATGTGCCAGCACGGCGTCGATGGCCTCGTCGGCGCCGCGACCCGGCACTCGGATCGGTGCGTTGCGCGAGTGCGCGCTGCGCATCGCGGCGCGCACCGCGTTGTGACGCAGTGGATCGACTCGGGGTCGAGCGAGAGCGGAGACAGCCTCGCTGCCGAGGACTAGGACGGCCACAGCTCGTCGACCGACTCGACGAGACCTTCGGGGATCGGGCCGAGCTCGGCGTCGAGCTCGTCGAGGTACTCGTCGAGCAGATCGCGCTCGAGCTCGTGCGCGACGGCGCGGGCGACGAACCCGCTCAGACCCCGATCACCTACATGGCTTTCGACGCGCGCGGCGAGGGTCTGGTCGACGCTCACGGACCATTTGGTGACAGCCACGGGCCCACTCCTACTAGGGTAGGAATCGCGGGGCAATCCGCTTGCGCGTCGCCGAAAGCGATGGCAGTGCCGGTTCGCCGGACGACAGGTGGGGCGGCCGGGGGCGAGGCGGTCGGCGCCCTCCGCGGCGTCGCCGTGCTCGGGGCCGGCATCGCCGCCGCCGCACCGCTCACGCTGCGGGCGCAGCGACGCGGCTCGCTGCAGGACCCTTACCAGAAGTTCGCCAGAGGCTGGGCCGGGTGATCCTGCTGGGGCTGGAGCTGCTGGTCGCCGCCGACATCATCCGCACCATCGCGATGCGCCCCACGCTGCAGAGCGCGGCGGTGCTGGGGATGATCGTGGTCATCCGCAGGTTCCTCAGCTTCAGCCGTGAGGTCGAGCTGGACGGGCGCTGGCCGTGGCGAGCTCGCGCTCGAGCCGCGGGTCGGCCCGCAGCAAGAGCGTGACCTCGGCGCCGTCGAGGCCGACGCGGCGCACGAAGCGGTCGGAGAGGTCCTGCACGATGCCGGTGCCCTCGCCCCGGTACGGGTTGGCGGGGCGGGGCTGCAGTCAGCTGCCCCGGTCCTGGGGGGGCGCCCGTGTCCTCCCTCCGTGCTGGATGACCAGTCCTGCCTGCCTGAGCGGCCGGATGCGCTTTCGGGCGGTGTTCTCGCTGATGCCGGGGACCGCGGCTACCTCGAGGCTCCTGGGCGCGGCGAGTAGGCGTAACAGCTCGCCGCGGCCACAACGACTGGCCGGGCGCGTGGTGTCGACGAGCTGGATGGACGCGCGTGGACCGCGTCGGCTCGTCGCGGTGAAGGGGGCACGCAGTTTGCCAACTCAACTGCGCGAGTTTCGTCGCGGCGTTGGGGCAGTCGAGGCTGCGGGGAGTAGTCCGTGCTCGATGGCGCATAACGCGGCGCCGGCTCGGGTCGATACGCCGAGCTTGAGGTAGATGTGTTCGATGTGGGTGCCGGCGGTCTTGGCCGAGATTCCGAGCGCTTCGCCGATCGCGCGGTTCGATGCGCCTCGTGCGGCGTGCACCAGCACCTCGACCTCACGAGGGGTGAGTCCACTCGGACCGGCGGGACGGCGCCGGCGAGCGTGGCCCGTGACTTGGAGCACGGCGTCGACAGCGTTGGTGTCGAGGCGGCCGGCGCGCGCCTCGGCGCGCAACTGCGCGACGCGGGCTCGTGGTTCGAGCGCGGGGCGGTGGGGACGGTCCTCGCTCATCGCGTGCAGCACGTCGGCGGCGGCGAGCAGGCGGGCGAGGCTGGACACGCCCCCTGCCATCGCCCCCCGGTGGTAGCCGGACCCGTCGAGTCGTTCGTGAGTAGTCGAGGCGACCGCGCCGATCTCGGCGAGCGCGGCGGGATGCTGCAGCATCCGTTGGGTGTAGTAGTCGTGGAGCCGGACCCGTTCCATCTCCGTGGGCGTGAGCGGGCCGGGCTTGTCCCACAGGGTGTTGGGTACACCGGTGCGGCCGAGGTCGTGCACCAGGCCGGCCCGGTGCACCAGACGAACGTCGCTCGGGCTGCAGCCTGCTGCGGAGGCGGCCTCGGCGGCGAGATCGGCGACCCCGCGGGAGTGGCCCAGGCACCAGGGTGACTTGAGGTCGGCGAAGTCGGCCAGCACCTCGAGCGCGGCGTTCAGCTCGTCGTCGCTGAGCGTGCCCCGCAGCGAGGGCTCGGCTGCGACGAGCTCGCCCCAACTGGAGGCTTCGTCGAGATGGGCCAGCACCGTCGCGGCCCGGGGCACGAAAGCATCGACGAGGTCCGGCTGGAGCTGCGTGCCACGTCGCTTGCGCGCCACCTCGACGGCGCCGGCGGTACCGCCGGTGCGATGGTGGGCGACCGCCGCATCGGCGAGATGAAGAAGCCGCACGGCGATCGGAATGTCCTCGCCGGCGACGCCGCGGGGCTGGCCCCGACCGTCCCAGCGGGTGAACGTGAGCCCCAGGCACCGGTCGATCTCACCGCCGAGGCCGAAGCGGGCGGCGAGGCCGCGCGTCGCTTCGCAGTGAGCGGTCAGAGCGTTGACGACCGTTC
This sequence comes from Acidimicrobiales bacterium, assembly GCA_046153015.1. Taxonomy (GTDB): domain Bacteria; phylum Actinomycetota; class Acidimicrobiia; order Acidimicrobiales; family CAIXPF01; genus JBJXGF01. The sequence continues at coordinate 26,881 of JBJXGF010000072.1, forward strand.
GTCCGTGGGACAGCAGCAGCTTCGCCGACGACGTCGCCCGACCGGTCAACGATCCGCCCGAACCGGCGTGACGCAGCAGATAGGCGAGCTGGGGCACGCCGACGAAGTCGATGCCGTAGGTGCCGGCGCGGAACTCGATGTCGTCGCCGAACAGCCGCGCGAGCTCGAACGAGTCGGCGGTGCAGCCGACCCACGCCAGCAGCGTGACCCAGTACGTGGTCGCCCGGTCCTGCGCGCTCAACCCGATTCCGTCGGCGAGGTCGAGGGCGACGAGGGCCGAGCGGATGGCGTGTTCGGCCGGCTGGCCGAGGCCGAGATCGGACGCGAGCGAGAGCGTGGCAACCAGTTCGGCCAACCGGACGCCCGAGTCCCGCATCATGGCGGCGATCGTAGCTTTGTCGGGTGTTCGCCCGATGTGGCGGCGATCCAGGTTCGCTTTCATGCGACCCATGACCACCAACCACAACAACAAGGCCGCCGTCAGCCTCACCACAGGGCTGGAGGATCCGGAGAAGGTCACCGTCGCGTTCCTCGTAGCCGTCGGCGCCGCGGAATCCGGTCGACCAACGATGATGTTCCTCGCCAAGGAGGCGGTCCGCATCGCGGTTGCGGGCACGGCCACGGGCACGGCCTGCGAGGGCTGCCCTCCGTTGCCGGAACTGCTGATCCGCTACCACAACGCGGGAGGGCGCTACCTCGTGTGCCCGCTGTGCTTCAACGCCAAACAACTCGACCCTGGCGCGCTGCTTGGCAACGCCACCATCGGCGGCACGGGCCCCCTCTGGGAGTGGATCGGCGACGGGGCTACCACCTTCAGCTACTGAACGACACCATCCCAGCACGCCCATTCGCCGCCAGCCGCTCATGGGCCGGAGTGCAGCGGACGCGCCGCGTGCGGCCGGCAGGTCCCCGTCACCTCGCCGAGCTGGTCTGCTCCACGACCGACGAACAGCTGCGCCCCATGATCTTCAAGCTCAACACTTCGACGCGATCCTGGTCAGAGCGCTAGGTAGGCAGCGGCCGGCGGTGGGCAGCGGCGGCGTCTGTGGAGCAGCACGCCTCCGGCGCCCGCCACGGTCCGATCCTGACCGTGTGGCCCATCAGCTCCCTCGCCGACCGCGGCCGCGGTCGCCGACGATCGACCGGCGTCAGGCCGCGTTGATTCGACGAGCCGTTCGCTTCGTGGGTCTGGCTCGACGACACTGCGACGCCCGCCGATGTCGACGGGTACCGTTGGATGGTATGACCCGCCGCGCTAATCCCTCCCGCGGCGAGGTCCCCGAGCACGTTGTCGAGGCGATACGCCAGATCTGTGATGCCCTGCCCGGAACGGTCGAGGAGCCCGCCTGGACCGGCGTCCGGTGGCGCACTGGGAAGCACACGTACGCGCATGTGGTGCACATCGAGAACGGCTGGCCCACCGCTTACGCTCGTGAGGCCGGGACGCCCGGCCCCGCCGACGTCCTGACCGTCCGCGCTGCCGACCTCGATCTCGACGCGCTCAGCGCAATCGGCTTCCCGTTCTTCCGACCCGCCTGGGGGACAACATGGAACCCGGGCGTGCTCGGCGTCATCCTCACCGCCGCCACGAACTGGGACGAGATCGCCGAGCTCATCGGCGACAGCCACAACCTCTACCGATCGACGCACTGACCGTCGTTCATCGACGGGGCTGACGCCTGCAACGATCAGGGTCCACCCACTATGCGTCCACCGCTCGGGCGTACGGCTAGCCAAGACCTCCGCTGGGCGCCGGCGGACGACCCGCCATGGCGGCTGTCCGCCGTCGCGGGTTCGGAAGCTGACGATCACGGCGAGGTTGGCCTTGGGGCTGATCCGTGGCGGTCCGGCGGCGGACACCGGATGGAAGCCCGACGACAACGCCGGCGACGTCGCCATACCGTCACCGGACGTCGTCTTGGAGCATCGACTAGGCGGCTAGACGTAACAGGGTGTGCCGAGCCTCAGCGGCGGCGAGCTGACGTGTCGACGTGTCGAGCACGTCCTTGGCCAGGCCGGGACCGCTCGACGAGGGACATCGGCTGGCGGGCCGTTTCGCGGAGTAGGCCTCGGGCCATGGCCAACGTCGAACATCCATCACGGCCACGCGACGGAGCAGTTGGAACCTGCGGCGACCGGTTCGACATCGCTGCAAGAACGCGCCAGGTGTCGACGCCCCCACACGCTGACGCTGGTGCGTCCCAGCGGCTCGCCGCTCGGCCCGAACTCTGCAGCTGCCACGCCGCGCTCCACACGATTGCAGACGGACCGCGACGCTGAGCAACGACGCCAGGCGGCAGCCTTCCGCTCAAGGCCGCTCACTTGCCGACGGGCAGGCGCCCAGTTGTCCGTCTCATCCCAGGCCCGAACGCGCAGCCCGCGACGCCCCCGGCTCCGTGAATCGACCTGAACACCAAGCGCCGGCACGGGTCCGGTCAGTCGCGAGATCTGTTTGCACTTCGCCGGGAGTGTGTGGCCGATCGGAGCGACATGGCCCGGGGTACGAGCTGCTGTGCGACGTCGCATCGAGTTCCGTAGGCGCCGGTCTGGGACGGGTCTGTTGGGTTCGCGACGGCCGCCGCGTGCGTCTCGGTGGTGGTGGTCGATGCCGAGCGCCTCGTTCCGACACCGGTGCAGAGCCGCGGTCGGCTGCCGTTCGCGTCGACCGTCGCCTCCGCAGCAGGCCATGGTCGCCCGCAGGGCCTAAATGACAAGTAACATTGACACCAAGGCAAGGGTGCTTTACGTTCGTGCCATGCCGAAGTCGCCTATGGAGCACAAGAGCCGTAGCGATATCGCCCGCGAGCACGCCGCTCGGCGCGACGCCGCGCCGGCCGTCGCGCTGCTGGTGGTCACCCAGGGAAGCCTCATCTGGCTCGATCCGTCGCGTCCAACGAATCCTGCCGAGATCGTATGGGCCTTGTCGCCCTTGGCCGCAATCTCCTGGCTTGTTTGGGGTCAGATCCGCGCCGTCGGTCGAGCCGACGAGCTCCAGCGCCTACAGCAACTTCAGGCACTCTCGATCGGGTTCGCGGTACTCATCGTGCTCCTGACAGCAATTGGGCTCCTCCACGCTGCGGAGATCGGCGAAATCGCACAACAGACCCAGATCGCGCTCATCGCGGGGGTGCTCGCGTGGGTGGGCGCCTCGGCAGTGCTGTCGGCACGATCGCGATGAAGAACCGGCTCAAGGAGTTGCGCGCGGCGCGCGACTGGACGCAGGCCGATCTCGCCGACCGCCTGGATGTGTCACGGCAAACCATCAACGCGATCGAGACAGGTCGATACGACCCGAGTCTGCCGCTCGCGTTCAAGCTTGCAGCGGTGTTCGACGACTCGATCGAGTCGATCTTCATCCCTGCGCACGATCAGTCGCAACCGCGAAGCCGATCACAACCATGAACAGAGGCACCACCATGTTGGAGTACAAGATCCTGAGCCAGCGCGACTCGAGGTTCTCTGGGAACTTCGACATCGATCAGCTCGAAGCCGCGTTGAACGGCCACGCAGCTGAAGGCTGGAGGATCGCCGCTGCCCTTTCGGCAATGAGCATTTGGAAAAGCGCGAAGTCAGAGATCGTTATCTTCCTCGAACGCGACAAGTAATCGCCTGGACGGTGAAGTTCGTCGGTGCCTCAAGAGCCGACGATTGAACCTGGGGCGAGGTTGATGATCCGTGAGAACGCTCACTTCCACCTCGGCAGTGATGTCTACGACAGACTCGGAGCGAATCACGTGGTTCCCGAGATCGAGCCGACGCGAGTCTCATGGCGTGGCGTCCGCTTCGACTGAGCTGGTGTCGAGGGGTTCGGCTTAGGGTGAGCGGAGTCAAATTCGGCTGAACAGCCGCGGCGCCGCGACCGCGGCGACGGCCGTGAGCCCGATCAGCATGCCGATGCGTGCAGGTGAGATCGCGGCGCCGTCCCAGGTGGCTCGGAGAAGCTCGATGAGGTGGGTGAGGGGCAGCGCTTCGCTCGCAGCGTCCCACTTGCCGGACGGGGCAGCCATCGGTTCGCAGCGGCGGGGACTCACGCTGCTGCGCAGTAACGGCCCTTACGAACCGCGCGACTGTCTACATTCGCCGGCGCGATGGCCCGCTCCAGGGCCGCTGCTGCCCCCTTAGAGCCTGTCCGTGAATAAGGTGAGCGGTTAGGGTGGTCGGATCGTGTAGTTCCAGTCGCCGTGCCAGTCGTGGGGGGTGAGTGGGAGGGCGTTGAAGTCGCGGTCGCTGATCTTCTGGCCTGTCGG
>JBJXGF010000084.1:0-6688 GCA_046153015.1 Acidimicrobiales bacterium
GGCGGGCCTCGGGCCAGCCCGCCCGGCTTGACCGGCCCGCGTCCCCCGCGGCCGAGCCCGGCGCCGCCGACGTGCCCCGCCCGCCAACCGCCTGGGGATTCTCCGGTGACGCAACTGAGCGCCTACAGCGGGCGAGCCTTCGCCGATGGTGGCCGTCGGCGCCTGGCCGCCCCGAGACCATGCGGCATTTCGACACCGGAGAATCCCGAGGGTCGGCAACCGTGCGTGGCGGGCCGAGGGCCGGTGCGCAAGGCTGGCCCCGCACAGCCTGACCAAGGAGTCGAGCATGAAGCTGGCCGTCGAGTTCCCGAGCGTGGCGTTCCGGGAGGGTCCTCAGAAGGTGATGGAGATGGCCCGGGCCATCGAGGAGATCGGCTACGACGAGCTGGCCGTGTTCGACCACGTGGTGATGGGCTATCCCACCGAGACCCGCCCCGCGCCGATCTACCCGCCGCAGATGCCGGTGCTCGAGGCGCTGATGATGCTGTCCTTCGCCGCCGCGGTGACCGAACGGGTCAGCCTGTCGACCGAGGTGCTGGTGCTCCCCCAACGCCAGCCGGTGCTGGTGGCCAAGCAGGTGGGCACGCTCGACGTGCTCTCGGGCGGCCGCGTCCGTCTCGGCGTGGGCGTCGGTTGGCAGGAGTCGGAATACGACGCGCTGGGCGAGAGCTACCGCACGAGGGGCCGGCGGATGGACGAGGCGATCGAGCTGCTGCGGGCCTACTGGGCCGGCGAGCGGGTCGACCTGGCCGGCGAGCACTACCCGCAGACGGCGATGGCGATGGCGCCGCTGCCCCCGCAAGGCGCGAAGCTCCCGATCTGGGTGGGCGGGGTGAGCCCCGCCGCGCTGCGCCGCACCGGCCGGCTGGGCGACGGCTGGATGGGGTCGGCCCGGGCCAGCGACGCCGACGTGAAGGCCGCGGTCGGCGAGATCCGCCGCCACGCCGAGGAGGCCGGCCGGGACCCGGACTCGATCGGCCTGCAGCTCATGCTGGCCCCGCCGCCCTCCGACGCCGCCGGCAAGGCGTTCTACACCGACCTCGACGGGGTGGTTCGCCGAGCCGAGACGATCAAGGCGATGGGCTTCGACTGGACCGGGGTCAACGCCACCGCCGTGTTCCAGGCCGGGGCCCGTTCGGTGTCGGCGATCATCGACCAGCTCGGCCAGATCCACGGCCGCCTCCGGGCGGTCGTCGGCTGAACGGGCGCCGCGCCGCCGACGGCGACGGCGCTGCGTTCAGCGACCGAGGACCAGCACCGAGACGGCGATGGCGGCGGCGCACAAGGCGCCGATCTGGCGGCGGCTGAGCCGCTCCTTCATCACCAGGCGGGCGAGCACGACGGTGACCGCTGGGTACAGCGAGGCCAACACCACAACCACCGACAGCGCGCCGGCTCGCGACGCCGCCAGGAACAGCGCAGCGGCGGCGCCGTCGAGCAGGCCGGCGGTCGCCGCCGAGAGCCGAGAGCCGCGGCCCGGCAGGAGGGCCCGTCTGGTGACGCAGGCGGCCACCGCGAACATCCCGACCGACGCGGCTCGGGCGCTCACGAGGGGCCACAACCCGGCGTCGCTGCTCGTCCGGTCGAGCAGCACGAAGAAGAACCCGAACCCGAGGCCGGACAGAATGGTGAGCCTCTCGATGCTTCCTCGTAGGCGCCTCACGGCCGCATCCCCTGGCGCGGTCGATCGGCGCACCCCGTATCGACGGACCATGAGGTGGGCTGAAGATTGCGCCGGGCAAACCCGGCGCAATCGCCGAGATCGAGGGAGGAGCGCCGCCTCGCCGCCGGTCCCTGCTCGGCGGCTCAGGGCCGGCAGTGCTCGATGATGCCCTGGCAGATGGCGGTGAACTCGTCGGCGTCCTCGACGCCGGTCTGGAACACCAGCTCGTCGACGCCGGCGGCGGCGAGGCGGGCCTCGAGCGCCGGGAGCTGGGCTCGCACCGAGGCCGGCGTGCCGGCGAGGGTGAGCTGGTCGACCATCTCCTCGGGCACCTCGTCGGCCAGCGCGGTCCAATCGGCGCCGACGGCGGGGAACCGGGCCCGGATCCGGGCCGGCGCGTCCTCCCAGGACTCGCCGGCGGCGGCGCCCTCGTAGCCGGGGGTGGAGAAGAAGAAGGCCAGCGCCCGTTTGGCCCGCAGGCGGGCCTGCGCCTCGTCGGCGTCGACCGAGGTGATCACCCACAGCGCCGCGCCCCGGCCGGGAGCGGCGGCGAGGATCGGCGCCACGGTCTTGTCCAGGTAGACCGGCCCCGCGGCCAGCGGGTGCAGGGCCAGCCCGTCGCAGCAGCCGGCCGCCGCGCGCAGCATGCCGGCGTTGAGCCCGCTGCCGAACACGGCCAACGGGGGCAGCGCTGCGCTGCGCGCCGCCAGCGCCAACCCGTCAACCGTGCAGCGGTAGAACTCGCCCCGATGGGCGAAGCGCCCGCCCTCGCTCGCCCACGCGGCGCGCAAGAGGGCCACGATCTCGCCGAGCTGGGCGACCGGGCGAGTCTCGCCGTCGCCGTACCAGCGGGCCCGCATCGCCCGGGTGGCGGTGCCCAGGCCCAGCGTGAAGCGCCCGCCGGTGGCCTCGTGCACGTCGAGCGCGGCCGCGGCGAGGGCGAGGGGGTGGCGGGTGAAGCTGTAGGCGATGCCGCTGGCGAGCCCGATCCGGGTGGTGGCGGCGCCGACCACCATCGCCCGAATCAACGCGTCGCGGTCGGGGAACTCGGTGGTCCAGATGCGGTCGAAGCCGGCGGCCTCGGCCTGGCGGGCGAGCTCGGCGAGCGGCGCGAACGCGCTCGTGGCGAACACGATCGAACGGCGCACCGAACCCGCCCTCGACCCCGTCGGCTCAGCGCTGGTCGGGCCCGGAGCGCAGCAGCGTCCCGGCGAACGCGCCGGTGTGCTCGCCGTGCTCCATGAACACCTGGCCGTTCACCAGCGTGGCGTCGTAGCCGTCGGCCCGCTGCACGTAGCGCCCGGCGCCGCCGGGGAAGTCGTGCACGTACTCGGGCATGTGCAGCCGCATCCGCTCGAGGTCGAGCACGTTCACGTCGGCGTAGGCGCCGGGCACGAGCCGCCCGCGGCCGGCCACGCCGAACAGGTCGGCCGTGTCGGAGGTGAGCTTGCGGATCGCCTCCTCCAGCGTGAACGCCTGCTGCTTGCGCAGCCAGTGGGTGAGGAACCAGGTGGGCTGGCTGGCGTCCATGATCTGACCGACGTGCGCGCCGGAGTCGGCGAGGCCGAGCACCACCAGCGGCTCGGTGATCATGTCCTCCACCGCCTCGAAGGTGGGGTTGCCGACCGGGAAGGTCCAGAAGCACTCGCCGTTGTGCTCGAGCATGATGTCGATGAAGGCGTCGGCCAGCGTGACGCCGCGCTGGGCGGCGAGGGTGACGAGCGACCGGGCCGGGTCCGGCGTGTAGTCCGGGTCGGGGCCGAGCACCAGGTAGTGGCGCTCGAGGTCGGCGGCGAAGGGGCCGTTCGCCTCGGCCTCGGCCACCAGCTGGGCGCGGGTGGCGGGGTAGCGGAACGCGGCCAGCCGCTCGGCCACCGAGCGGCCCCGCATCGCCCGCCAGGTTGGGCTGCGGTCGAACTGGGTGCGGTTGTGGAGGCTGTACATCATGCCGATGCCCCGCACGGTGCTCTGGGGCCGCAGGTGGGCGCCGTCGGCGTTGGCCGCCGCGGCGAGGCGCATGATCTCGCGGTACTGGTCGGGCACGTGGGCGAACTGGAAGAACGCGAACGTGAGCGGACGGCCGCTGGTGCGCGACACGTCGGCCATCCACGAGATCTCCGAGCGGGCCTGGCTGTACGCCTCGTCCTCGGTCTCGAAGCGGGGCACCACCTCGAAGAGGCCCCGGCCCCGCTTGCGCAGCGGCTCGGCGAGGGCGAGCAGCTCGTCGCGCTCGGCCCACGTGCCCGGCACCGGCCGCCCGTCGGGCGTGCGGTGGCCGAGCACCCGGGAGCTGGAGAAGCCCATGGCGCCGGCGGCGATCGCCTCGTCGACGGTGCGCACCATCAGCGCCAGCTCGTCGGGCGTGGGGTTCTCGCCCTTGTCGATCGAGCGCTCACCCATGGCGTACATGCGCACCGCGCAATGGCCGACCAGGCCGCCCACGTTGATGCCCTTGCGCATCCGGTCGATCGAGCCGAGGTAGTCGCCGTAGCTCTCCCAGTCCCACGGCAGGCCCGACATGATCGAGGCGGCGGGGATGTCCTCCACCGACTCCATGAGCTTGGCCAGCGTCTCGTGCTCGCCCGGGTGCACCGGGGCGAAGGTGACGCCGCAGTTGCCGAACACCACCGAGGTGACGCCGTGCCAGCAGGAGGAGCTGCACTGCGGGTCCCACGACACTTGCGCGTCGAGGTGGCTGTGGATGTCGACGAAGCCGGGGGTGACCACGCGGCCTTCGGCGTCGATCGTGCGCCCGGCCGTGCCCTCGACCTTGCCGACCTCGACCACCCGGTCGCCCACGATGCCGACGTCGGCCCGCTGCGCCGGCGCGCCGGTGCCGTCGACGACCGTGCCGCCCTTGATGACGATGTCGTAGCTGCTCATCCCCGCTGGTCCTCCCCTGGGTCAGGTGCGCCCATCGTCGCACACCCGGCCCCGGGGAGACACGTGCGCCGCCCGCGTGGCCCCGTCAGCGGGGGATGACCGGCAGCAGAACGTGGCTGGCGTGGGCGCCGTCGTGCAGCACCCGTTGCTGGGCGGCCACGCCGACGCTGCCCTCGCCGAACGCCTCTCCGGTGTTCAGGTTCCGGTCGAAACGGGGGAAGCAGCTGGAGCTGATCTCGAGGCGGATGCGGTGGCCGGGCAGGAACACGTTGCTGGTGGCCCACAGGTCGATCGTGAACTCGTAGGGCGTGCCCGGGGTCATCAGCTCGGGCTTCTCGCCCGAGCGCCGGTAGCGGGCCCGGACGATCCCGTCGAGCAGGTTCTGGGCGTAGCCGTCGGGGCGCACGTCGACCAGCTTGGCGGTGAAGTCGGTGTCGACCGCCGACGAGGCGGCCCACAGGTGCACGGTGACCGGGCCGGTGACCTCGAGCGGCTGGGTGAGCGGCTCGGAGGTGTACACCAGCACGTCGTTGCGCTCCTCGACCGGGCGTTGGTCCTGCACGCCCATGTCGATCGTGAGGTTGTTGCCGCCGAGCGAGGGCGCCGGGTCGTTCGGGTCGTAGGTGTAGGAGTCGGCCGGCTCGTCCGAGGGCGGCAGGGTGGACAGCGTCCCGTCGCCCCGCAGGGAGTTGGCGGCGCCGTCGGAGTGCAGGAACCAGCGCACGAGGCGCATCTTGGGCGGCGGCCAGTCGGCGAGGCTCTGCCACCGGTTCTCGCCCAGCGTGAACACGGTGACGGGCGGGTCGTCCATCACGCCGTTGTCCGCGTCCTTCAGCCAGTGGTCGAACCAGCGCAGCAGCATCTCGTTGAGATCGATCATGGCGTTCTGGCCGAAGTCGATGTCGCCGGCGCCGCGGCTGCTCGGGAACGTGTAGGGCAGGAGGTGGCCCCAAGGGCCCACGATCAGGCGCTGGCCGTTGCGGGCGGCGTCGAAGCGGCTCTCGCTCTTGATGCTCTGGTAGGCGGTGAGGCCGCCCTCGGCGAAGATGTCGTACCACGACGTCACGTGCAGCATCGGCACGCTGACGCTGGCCGCGTGACGGTTCACGTTGGCCCGATGCCAGTACGGCCCGTCGTCGGCATGGGCGATGTGGTCCGCCATGTACGGGGCCGTCTCCTTCAGGATGTCGGCCCAGTCCTTGATCGGCAGGTGCCGGTACCACTCGTCCTTCAACGGGGCGAACGCGTTCAGGCCGTTGGGGGTGCGCCGCACCATGCCGAAGCCGCCGTCGAGCATCTCGCCCAGCTTCTCGACGAGATCCTTGCGGCCCTGGCGTTCGAGGGTGTTCTTCCCCTTCGAGATGGCGTAGGGCACCATCCAGCCCCACAGCGACACCCCGCCGGTGTGGTAGATCCAGCTCGCGTGGTAGTCGGCCGAGGCCGACACCGGGGCCTGGCACACGAGCGAGGGCGGCATCGGGTCGTTGCAGGCGATGAGGTACTGGGTGAGGCCCAGGTAGGACTGTCCGGTGGTGCCGACCCGTCCGTTCGACCACGGCAGACGCGCCGCCCACTCCACCGCGTCGTACCCGTCGGCCGCCTCCTGGAAGATCGTGTCGTAGTCCCCTTCGGACTCGAAGCGGCCCCGGCAGTCCTGCACCACGTTCACGTAGCCGTAGCTGGCGTAGAGCGCGGTGGGCCCGTTCGGGTCGTCGGAGCCCTTCTTGCCGTACGGGGTGCGGCTGAGCAGCACCGGGAAGCGGCCCTCGGCGGCGGGGCGGATCACGTCGGCGTAGAGCGTGACCCCGTCACGCGTCTTCATCGGCACGTTCGTCTCGGTGACGACCTTGTACTGCTTGCGCGCCGGCACGATCATCACGGTGCACCCCCCAGGGTCGGGCCTCTACTCGCCACAGCGGCCCCAGCCTGGCACAGCGGGCGGGCTCAACGCTCCCAAGGTGAGAGCCGCAGCGAGGCCCGCCGGGCGGTCATGCGCTCGAGCAGGGCTCGCAGCTCGGCCGGCGGCGGGCCCGCCTCGCACCAGGCGGCGACGGCGTCGTGCAGCAGGTCGTTGCGCCGGTCGAGCTCGTCGAGCGCCAGGCCCGGGCCGGCTTCGGCGCCGGCCCCGGCCCCGCCCGCGAC
>JBJXGF010000090.1:0-6735 GCA_046153015.1 Acidimicrobiales bacterium
GGCGGCGACGGTGACCGCGGTCGACATCAACGGTGATCTGCTCGACTTGGTGCGCCGAGAGCCATTCAAGACCTTCACCGCTGACGTCTATCGCCGGCCGAACGTGCAAGCGGTGCACGCCGAGGGCCGCAGTTTCCTGCGCCGTGAGGGCGGCATCTACGACCTGATCCAGCTGTCGGGCACGGACACCTATGCCGCGCTGTCGTCCGGCAGCTACATCCTCTCGGAGAGCTACCTCTACACCGAAGAGGCGTTCGACGACTACTTCGCCCACCTGTCGGAGAACGGCGTGCTGTGCATCATCCGCTTCGGCTTCGTGCCGCCGCGCGAATCCCTGAAGCTGGTCGCCACCGCGGCGCACGCGCTGCGCAGCGCCGGCGTGGCCGAGCTGGTCCTGGCCAACCGCTCGCTCGAGCGGGCGGAGGAGCTGGCGGCCCGGTTCGGCGCCGTGCCCGCGCCGCTCACGCACCTCGTCTCGGAGCTGGTGCACGCCGACGTGGTGCTCACCTCCACGGGCAGCGACTCGGTGGTGATCGAGCAGGCCGACGTGCTGGCGGCGGTGGCGGCGCGTGACGGCCGGCCGCTGCTGATCGTCGACCTCGCCGTGCCCCGCGACGTGGACCCAGGGGCGGCCGAGGCGCCGGGGGTGGCGTTGGTCGACCTCGACGACCTGCGCCGCTTCGCCGAGCGGGGCCTCGCCGCCCGTGAGCGCGAGCTGGGCGCTGTGCAGCGGATCGTGGCCGAGGAGCTCGCCCGCTACACCGCGGCCGACAACGCCCGGGAGGCGGCGCCGGTGGTGGCCGCGCTGCGCAGCCGGGCGGAGGAGCTGCGCCTGGCCGAGCTGGCCAAGCTCGCCCGCCGGGCCGACGGTCTGGGCCTCGATGCGGCGCAGCTGCAGGCGGTCGACGCCCTCACCCGGGGGCTCTTGGCCAAGCTGCTGCACCAGCCCAGCGTCGAGCTCAAGGCGGCGGCCGGCACCGAACGGGGAGCCCGCCTGGCGCAGTCCGCGGCGGAGCTGTTCGGGCTGTAGGCGATGCCCGAAGCGGTGGTGCTGCGGGCCGCCACCCGCGGCTCCAAGCTCGCCCTCTGGCAAACCGGGCACGTGGGTCGGCTCCTGGCGGCGGCCACCGGGGGTGCGGTGAGCGTGGAGCCGGTGGTGGTGAGCACCAAGGGCGACCGCCGGCTCGACCTGCAGATCGCGGAGATCGGCGGCAAGGGCGTCTTCGCCCGGGAGGTGCAGACCGCGCTGCTCGACGGGCGGGCCGACCTCGCCGTGCACTCCGGCAAGGACCTCCCCTCGGTCACCCCTCCCGGCCTCGTGGTCGCGGCCACGCCCGAGCGCGGCGACCCGCGAGACGCGCTGGTCGGCGCCCCGCTCGCCGGCCTGGCGGTGGGTGCGGTGGTGGCGACCGGCTCGGCCCGGCGCCGGGTGCAGCTCGCCGCCCTGCGGCCCGATCTGCGCTTCGCGGGGCTGCGCGGCAACGTCGACACGAGGGTGGCCCGAGCGGGCGAGTTCGGCGCGATCGTGCTGGCCGCGGCGGCGCTCGCCCGGCTCGGTCTCCACGCGCACATCGCCGAGGTGCTGGCGCCGGAAGTGATGGTCCCCCAGGCCTGCCAGGGGACCCTCGCCGTGGAGTGCCGCGCCGACGACGCGGCCACGCGCGCCCTGCTGGCGGGCATCGAGCACGCTCCCACCCGGCTCACCTTCGAGGCCGAGCGGTCCTTCCTCGCCGCGCTCGGCGCCGACTGCTCGCTGCCCGCCGGCGCGCACTGCACGATCGGCGGCGGGGGCCGCCTCACGCTCACCGGGGTCCTCGCCGACAGCGCCGAGTCGAGCGCCCCGCTTCGGCGCTCCGCCGAGGGTCGGGATCCGGCGGAGCTCGGCTCGGCGGTGGCGGCGGAGCTGCTCCTCGCCGCCGGCGCGGCGCCGTGAGCGGTCGCCTCGCCGGGCTCACGGTGGTGGTCACCCGGCCCGGCGACCAGGCGGCCGGGTTGCGCCGCGCCCTCCAGGAGCTCGGCGCCCGCACGGTGGCGCTGCCCACCGTCGAGCTCGTCGACCCGGCCGACGGGGGCGCCGCGCTGGCCGCCGCCGCCGGGCGCCTCGCCGACTACGACTGGGTGGTCGTCACCTCGGTCAACGGCGCCCGTCGCCTCACCGCTGCGGCGCGCACGGCCGGCGCCGGACCCCCGCGGCGCGCCGCCGCCATCGGCCCCGCCACCGCCGCCGCGTTGGAGGCCGCCGGCTGGCCGGCCTCGCTCGTGCCCGAGGAGTTCGTGGCCGAGGCGCTGCTCGAGGCCCTGCCCGCCCCGCCGGCGCCGGGAGCGAGGCTCCTCCTCGCCCGCGCCGCGGAGGCGCGCGAGGTGCTGCCCGAGGGTCTGGCGGCGCGCGGGTGGGCGGTCGAGGTCGTCGAGGCCTACCGCACACGCGTGCCGCCCGCGTCGCCCGCCGCGCTCGGCGCCGTGGCCGAGGCCCATGCCGTGCTGTTCACCTCCCCGTCGACCTTCCGGGGCTTCCTGCAGATCGCCGGGCGGTCGGCGTTGCCGGGCGTGGTCGCCTCGATCGGCCCGGTCACCACTGCGGCGATCGAGGCCGAAGGCGTGCCGGTCGACGTGGAGGCCGCCGTGCACACCACCGCCGGACTCGTGGCCGCGCTCGCCGCCTGGTGGGAGGGGCTGCACCGCTGATGGCGCTCGAGGCGCTGATCTTCGACTTCGACGGGTTGATCCTCGACACCGAATGGCCCGTCTACCGCTCGATCGCCGCGGAGTTCGAACGCCACGGGCTCACGTACGCGCTGGAGAGCTGGGTGCACGTGGTGGGCACCTCGCACGACGTGGACTGGGCGGGCGAGCTCGAGCACCGCCTCGCCCGCGCCGTGAACCGGGAGGAGGCCGAGCGGCGTCGCCGGACCCGCTTCGCCGAGCTGATGGCCGCCGCCGCCGTTCTGCCCGGCGTGCTCGACCTGCTCGACGCGGCCGACGCGGCCGGCATCGCCGTCGGGGTGGCGTCGAGCTCCCCCCGGTCGTGGGTGGCCGGGCATCTGGCCGATCACGGCCTGGCCGGCCGATTCGACGCGGTGATCACGCTCGACGACGTCGGCGTGGCCAAGCCGGCGCCCGACCTCTACCTCGCCGCCCTCGCCGCCCTCGCCGTGCCGGCCGCCGGGGCCGTGGCGCTGGAGGACTCCGCCCACGGCTGCACGGCGGCGAAGGCGGCGGGCATCCGGGTCGTCGCCGCCCCGAACGCGGTGACCGCCGGCCTCGACTTCGCTCACGCCGACCTGCTCGTGCCGTCGCTGGCCGCGCTCAGCCTCGCCGAGCTCGCCGCGCTAACCGGCTGAGGCATCCCGCGGGGGCCTCGCGTCGGTCGGGGGGCTCGGCGAGGGTTACGATCGCGCCGTGAGCTTCCCGCAGCGCCGCCTGCGCCGTCTGCGGCGCACCCCCGCCATGCGTCGCCTCGTCGCCGAGACGAACCTGCGTGTCGACGATCTGGTCGCGCCGCTCTTCGTGCGGGAGGGGATCGACTCGCCGCAGCCGATCGCCAGCCTGCCCGGCGTGGTCCAGCACACCCGCGAGTCCCTGGTGAAAGAGGCGCGGGAGCTGGCCGAGCTGGGCGTGCCGGCCGTGATCCTCTTCGGCGTGCCCGCCCGGAAAGACCCGGAAGGCTCCGGCGCATGGAGCCCCGAGGGCATCGTGCAGCTGGCGCTGGCCGACCTCCGCGAGGAGCTGGGCGAGGAGCTGGTGCTGTTGGCCGACCTCTGCGTCGACGAGTACACCGACCACGGCCACTGCGGGATCCTCACGCCCGACGGCGTGGTCGACAACGACGCCACGCTCGACCTGTACGCCCGCGCCGCGCTGGCCCAGGCCGAGGCGGGCGCCGACATGGTCGCGCCGTCGGGGATGATGGACGGCCAGGTGCTGGCCATCCGCGAGGCGCTCGACGACGAGGGCTTCGACGAGGTCGGCATCCTCGCCTACGCGGCCAAGTACGCCTCTGCGCTTTACGGCCCCTTCCGCGAGGCGGTCAACGTGTCGATCGCCGGAGGGGGCGACCGCAAGGGGTACCAGCAGGACTGGCGCAACGCGCGCGAGGCGCTCGAGGAGATCCGCTTCGATCTCGACGAGGGCGCCGACATCGTGATGGTCAAGCCGGCCCTGGCGTACCTCGACGTGCTCGCCCGGGCCCGGGCCCTCGTCGACGCCCCCCTCGCCGCCTATCACGTGTCGGGTGAGTACTCGATGATCAAGGCGGCCGCCGCCAACGGCTGGATCGACGGCCCGGCGGTCGCCCTCGAGCACCTCACCGCCATCAAGCGGGCCGGCGCCGATTTCATCCTCACGTACCTGGCGCGTGAGATCGCCGAGAGCCTCTGAGCGGCGTGGCCTCGAACCAGGAGCTCTTCGCCCGCGCCCAAGCCGTGATCCCCGGCGGGGTCAACTCGCCCGTCCGGGCATTCGGCTCGGTCGGCGGCGTCCCGTACTTCGTGGCCCGGGCCGAGGGGGCCACGGTGACCGACGTGGAGGGCGTCGAGTACATCGACTACGTGCAGTCCTACGGCGCGTCGATCCTCGGGCACGCCCACCCGAAGGTGATCGAGGCGATCCGAGCCGCCGCGCTCGACGGCACGACCTTCGGCGCCCCCACCGAGCGGGAGGTGCGCCTGGCCGAGGAGATCTGCGCCCGGGCGCCGGGCGTCGAGATGGTGCGGCTGGTCTCGAGCGGCACCGAGGCGGTGATGTCCGCCGTGCGCCTCGCCCGGGGCGCGACCGGCCGGGCGAAGGTGGTCAAGTTCGCCGGCTGCTACCACGGCCATTCCGACTCGCTGCTCGCCGCCGGCGGCAGCGGCGTCGCCAACCAGGGCCTGTCGGGCTCGGCAGGCGTGCCGCCCTCGGCGGTGGCCGACACGGTCGTGGCGCCGTACAACGTCGTGCCCCGGCTCGACGCCGAGACCGCGGTCGTGGTGGTCGAGCCGGTCGCGGCCAACATGGGCCTCGTGGCGCCCGAACCGGGGTTCCTCGAGGGGCTGCGGGCCGAGTGCAGCCGGGTCGGCGCCCTGCTGTGCTTCGACGAGGTGATCACCGGGTTCCGGCTCGCCTACGGCGGAGCGGTCGAGGCCTACGGCGTCACGCCCGACCTGTGGTGCTTCGGCAAGGTCATCGGCGGCGGGCTGCCGGTCGGCGCGTTCGCCGGGCGGGCCGATCTCATGCGGGAGCTGGCGCCGCTGGGCCCGGTGTACCAGGCCGGCACGCTCTCGGGGAACCCGCTCGCCACGGCCGCCGGGCTGGCCGTGCTGAGCGAGCTGGACCGCGAGGCCTACCGCCAGCTCGCCGACATCGCCGCCCGGCTGGCCGCCGGCCTGCGGTCCGCGCTCGGGCCGCAGGCGCAGGTCCCCTGCGTCGGGCCCCTGGTCGGGGTGTTCTTCGCCGAGCGCCCGGTGCGCGACTACGACGACGCGAAGCTCGCCGCGGGCGGCGGCCGTTACGCACCGTTCTTCCACGGCCTGCTCGAGCGCGGGGTCGCGTTCGCGCCCGGTCCCTACGAGGCGCTCTTCCCCAGCTTGGCCCACACCGACGCCCACCTCGCCGCCACCGCGGAAGCCGCCGCGGCCGCTGCCGTCGCCGCGCCCGCAGGCTAATCTCGCCCAGCCAGGCCAGACAGGGAGGGTGCTGATGAAGGCTGCCGTGCTCAACCAGATCCCGGGCGAGCTGGAGATCGAGGACATCACGGTCGACAAGCCCGACCGCAACGAGGTCCTCATCCAGGTCACCAACGCCGGCCTCTGCCACAGCGATCTCCACTTCATGGAGGGGCTGTGGAACACCAAGCTGCCCGCCGTGATGGGCCACGAGTCGGCCGGCATCGTGCAGGCCGTCGGCAGCGACGTGACCTACGTGAAGCCCGGCGACCACGTGATCTCCTGCCTGTCGATCTTCTGCGGCAAGTGCCGTGACTGCCTGGGCGGCCACCCGAACCGCTGCCAGAACAACGCCGCAGTGTCGCGCGGCAAGGGCGCCCCGTCGCGGCTCGTGAACGGCACGGGCGAGGCGGTGGCGCAGTTCGCCCGCCTGGGAGGTTTCGCCGAGGAGATGCTCGTCCACGAGAACGCCGTGGTGAAGATCAAGGACGAGATGCCGCTCGACAAGGCGGCGCTGATCGGCTGCGGCGTCACGACCGGCGTGGGCGCCGTGTTCCGCACGGCCCGCATCGAGCCCGGCGCGGTGTGCGTGGTCATCGGCTGCGGCGGCATCGGCCTGTCGGCGCTGCAGGGCTGCCGCATCGCCGGCGCCGGGCGCATCATCGCGGTCGACGTGACCGACGCCAAGCTCGACACGGCCCGCACGCTCGGCGCCACCGACGTGGTCAACGCCTCGCAGGTCGACGCGGTCGACGCCGTGCGGGAGCTCACCGGCGGCGGCGCCGACTACGCGTTCGAGGCGCTCGGGTCCAAGCCGACCGTGGAGCAGGCGTGGCGCATGGTCGGCATGGGCGGCACCGCGGTGGTGATCGGCATGATGCCCCAGGGCGAGAAGGTCGAGATCACCGGGCACGAGATCTTCATGATGGAGAAGACGCTGAAGGGCTCGATGATGGGCTCGAACCAGTTCCGCACCGACATGCCCCGCTTCGTCGACATGTACCTCGACGGGCGCCTCATGCTCGACGAGATGGTGTCGCGTCACATCACGCTGGAGCAGGTGAACGAGGGCTACGAGGCGATGCGCCGCCGCGAG
>JBJXGF010000096.1:0-3650 GCA_046153015.1 Acidimicrobiales bacterium
CGATTCTTGGCCGCTGAGCTGCGGATTCGTTAGGCTTTGACGTCGAATTCCTGCAGCATCCCCGACTCCGCGTGGATCTTGCCCGGGTTCGCCGAATCGGGGATGAAGCAGAACGCGGCGTACCGGCCGGGGGCGAGGCCGCTGAGGTCGACGAGCTGGCTCTTGCCGGACTCGATGGCCTGACCGCCGCCGAGCGGCGTGAACGGCGGCGGCCCCGCTGGCGGGGGAGCGCCCGGCGCCGGCGGCGCGGTGACGGACTTCACCAGCGCCTCGGGCGTGACGCCGGTGGCCAGCCGAGCCACGAACAGCTCGTGGGGCTGGGGCCCGTCGTTGCGGAGCTCGTACACGCCCTTCTTCGTCACGGCCGACAGGTCCCACGTGAAGTCCTTCATGGTGATCAGCCCGTCGCCCTTCGCCAGCTCCACGTTCGAGGGCGGACCGGTCACGGTCAGCGGTGCGACCATGCCCTTGGCGGCGTGGCTGACCCCGTCGGCGGAGTCGGGGATCACGCAGATCACGGCGTACGCGCCCGGCTCGAGCTTCACGGTTGCCTTCGTCGCAACCGGCCCGGCGGCCACGCTGGCCCCGCCCTCCCAGGTGGCGAGCGCGGCGATCGCCGCGTCGGATTGGGCGGCGGCGAGGTCGGCGATCGTCTTGCCCGGCCGGAACTTCAGGAGCTGGGCGTGATGGGGCTGCTGCCCCCTGTTGGTGAGCGTGAACGCCGTCGGGCCGGCGGGCACGGTGGCCGGCACGCCGTCGAACCTGAAGTCGCTGGCGGTGAGCGAGATGTTGGCCGCCGCGGGGGTCGCCGCCGCGACCGCCTCCTGCTCCTCGTCGCTCCCGCAGCCCGCGGCTATGACCAACGCCGCCGCAGCGCACGTCAGCCCCCGTCGTGCATTCATGGTCGAACCCCTTCGCTCGAAACGTCGGCCTACGTACGCAGCCGACGCCGCGTGGAGTTCGGTCGGGTTCAGCCCGAGATCGCGTCGAGGACCGCGTCGGCGAGGTCGAGCCGGCACACCACCAGGCCGGGGGTCACGGGCCGGGTCTGGTTGAAGCGCAACGGGGCGCCGTCCAGCGCGGAGACGTGCAGCCCGGCGGCCTGGGCGACCGCGACGGGCGCGCACGTGTCCCACTCGTACAGAGGGCTCGGGTGCACGTAGACGTCGGCGTCGCCGGCCACCACGGCCATTGCCTTCACCCCGGCGGAGCTGGACGTGGCCACCTCGCCGCCCAAGGCGTCGGCGATGCGCCGCCCCGCCCAGGTCCAGGACCGGCTCGTGATGACCACCGGCTTCGCCCGGGACGCCCGGCGGCCGGTCGCAGCCGAGAGCCGCGTGCCGAACAGGCTCGGCGAGCTGGGCAGGGCGACGGCGCCGGCGGCCGGCGCCCCCCGTTCCACCAGCGCCACGTGCACCGCCCACTCGATGCTGCCCCGGTAGGGGAAGTCGTTCGAGCCGTCGAGCGGGTCGACGATCCACACCCGATCGGCCTGGAGCCGTCGCGGATCGTCCCGGCCCTCCTCGGAAAGCACCACGTCGGCCGGGCGCAGCTCAGCCAACGCGTCGGTGAGGAACACGTGCGCGGCGCGGTCGGCCTCCTCCTCGAGGGCCCAGTCGGAGCGGCTCCGCGGCCATCCCTCGCGTATGGCCACCAACAGGTCGCGCGCCTGCGCCGCCAGCCAACCGGCCAGCTCGTGGTCGTCCCGATGCCGTCCCCCCGGCGGCGGGGCCTGCCCCGCGCCTGCACTCACGACGGCGCAGCGTAGCGGTGCTGGGCCGGGGTCTGGGGGCTGCGCCCCCGGCCCAGCAGGCCTCAGCGCACGCGACGCAGAGCCGGCTGGTAGACCTGCTCGTCGTAATCCCGCACCATCCGCGCCGCGCTCACCTCGGGGCACAGCGTCCGCCACGCGTGACGGATCCGGGCGCACCAGCGGGCCGACGGCGTGACCGGGCCGTCCTCGTAGAACAACGGGATCACCTCCCGTTCGAGCAGGTCGAAGAGGGCAGCGGCCTCGAGGGCGTCGCGCCGGGCGTCGTCGGCCTGCTCCTCGGCGGAGGGGATCGCCCAGCCGTTGGCGCCGTCGTAGAGCTCGTCCCACCAGCCGTCGAGGATGGAGCAGTTCAGCGCGCCGCAGAACGCGGCCTTCTGACCGCTCGTGCCGCACGCCTCGAGCGGGCGGCGCGGGGTGTTCAGCCACACGTCGCTGCCGTGGTAGAAGGCGCGGGCGATGCCCATGTCGTAGCCCTCCACCACCACGAAGCGGCGGCCGCAGTCGGGGTCGGCGGCGGCGAAGCGGGCCAGCTCGGCCAGCACGGCCTTGCCGCCTTCGTCGGCGGGGTGGGCCTTGCCGGCCCACACGAACTGCACCGGCCGGTCGGCGTGGAGCAGCAGCTTGCGCAGCCGCTCCGGGTCGCTCAGCAGCAGCGCGGCCCGCTTGTAGGTGGCGAAGCGGCGGGAGAACCCGATCGTGAGCGCGCCCTCGTCGAGCGCGTCGGGCCGCACCCGCCGGGCGACCGAGGTCAGCGCCGCGAAGCCCGGCGCACGCGCGGCGCGCACCTCGTCGTCGCTCAGCTCGTGCACGGCGGCCCAACGCGACGCCGGCGCCGACGCCCAGTCGTCGCCCACCACCCGCTCGAAGAGGGCGGCGACCGCCGGGGCGGTCCAGGTGGGGGCGTGCACCCCGTTGGTGACCGAGCCGATCTCGGGTGTCGGCCACACGAGCCGGGGGGAGGGCTTGGAGCGCAGCGGGGTGAACATGTCCCGGCTCACGTGGCCGTGCAGCTTGGAGACCCCGTTGGCGGCGCCGCTCACCCGCAGGCAGAACCACGCCATGTTGAACGGGCCGTCGGCGCCCGCCCCGGGCTCACGGCCGAGGGAGAGCAGCTCGTCCATCGCCACGCCGTGCCGCTGGGCCCAGCCGGCGAAGGCCGTTTCGAAGAGGGCCCGCGGGACGCGGTCGATGCCGGCCGGCACCGGGGTGTGGGTGGTGAACACGGTCGAGGGGGCGAGCGCGGCGACCGCCTCGGCCAGCGTGCCGCCGTGCTCGGCGAGGCGCACCCCGATCCGCTCGAGGGCCAGGAACCCGGCGTGCCCCTCGTTCAGGTGGTACACGGCCGGCGCCAGCCCCAGGGCGCGCAGCGCCCGCGCCCCGCCCATGCCGAGCACGATCTCCTGGTGCAGGCGATGCTCCACGTCGCCGCCGTAGAGGCGGTCGGTCACCCGGGTCCGCCGGGCCGGGTTGGCGGGGCTGGCCGTGTCGAGCAGGTAGAGGCTGACCCGGCCCACCTCGGCCAGCCACACCCGGCAACGCGTCGGCCCGCCGGCCACCTCGACCTCGATCTCGACGCCGGTGTCGCGCACGCCGACCTCGTCGGGAGCGGCCTTCGGGTAGGACTCGCGCTGGCGGCCGGAGGCGTCGACGGTCTGGGCGAAGTAGCCCTCGTCGTAGAACAGGCCCACGCCCACGAGGGGCGTGCCCAGGTCGCGCGCCGCCTTCAGGTGGTCGCCGGCGCGCACGCCGAGACCGCCCGATTACTGCGGCAACGACTCCGACACGCCGAACTCGGGCGAGAAGTACGCGATCAGGGGCTGGTCGAGCGGCGCGGCGTCGGCCGCCGCCGCCCGCGCCCGTTCGAGCGCCTCGCGGC
>JBJXGF010000098.1:0-20383 GCA_046153015.1 Acidimicrobiales bacterium
GGGGGGGGGGCCGGCCGGGCGCGGCGCGGCGCGCGCCGCGGCCCTCGGCGACCGGCTGCTCGGGCGAGGCTGAGCCCCCGCCGGCGGCCTCGCCGAGCTCGGCGAGCCGCTCAGCGAGGGGCGCCGGCGTGGGACGCGGCCAACGCGGCGGGCTCGACGTCGCCGCGCCCGGCGGAGCGCGCTCGGGCGGCGGCCCAGCCGGCGTCGAGCGGCGGCCCGTAGAGGTAGCCCTGGCCGTGCTCGCAGCCGAGCTCGAGCAGCGCCGCCGCCTGCTCCGCCCGCTCCACTCCCTCGCCGATCACCTCGAGGCCGAGGCCGTGGGCGAGGGCCACCATCGAACCGGCGAGCGAGCGCGCCGACGGCGAAGCGCCGAGATCCCGCACGAACTGCTGGTCGACCTTCAGCTGGTCGACCGGGAACTCACGGAGATAGGCGAGCGACGAGTAGCCGGCGCCGAAGTCGTCGATGGCGAGGCGGACGCCGAGGTCGTGCAGCTCGGCCAGCCGCCAGGCCGCCGCCGGGGGGTCGGCCACGAGGCTCGTCTCGGTGAGCTCGAGCGTCACCCACTCCGGGCGGCAGCCCGCTTCGGCCAGCGCCGCCGCCACCCGGGCGACGAGGCGCGGGTCGAGCAGCTGCTGCGTGGACAGGTTCACGCTCACCCGGACGGCCGGCCCGCGCCGCCCCCGGTTCCACCGCGCCGCCTGGGAGGCGGCGTCCGCCAGGACCAGCTCGCCGATGCGGCCCACCAGACCGATCTGCTCGGCGACGCCGATGAACTCCGCGGCGTCGAGCTGACCGCCGCCGGACGCGATCCGGGCCAGCGCCTCGAAGCCGACCAGGCGGCCGGAGGCCAGCTCCACGTACGGCTGGTACGCCACCTCGACCGCGGCCGCCTCGACCGCGCGCCGCAGCTCCGATTCGAGGGACTGGCGGGCCCGGACCTCGTCCCGCATCGCTCGGTCGAACACGTGCACGCCGTCCCGGCCGGGTCTTTTCACCTGGTACATGGCCAGGTCGGCGTCGCGCAGCAGACCGGCCGCGTCGCTGCGGGGCTCGGCGAAGCCGATCCCCACCGACGCCGAGATCCACGCCTCGACCCCGTCGAGCTCGTACACCCGTGAGAGCTCCCGCACCAGCCGGTGTCCGGCTTCGAGCGCCTGGTGCTCGCCGCGCAGGCCCTCGGCGAGCACCACGAACTCGTCGCCGCCCAGCCGGTACACCCGGGCCTCGTCCCCGGCGACGGCCCGCAGGCGTGCGGCGGCCAGGCCGAGCAGATGGTCGCCCGCGCCGTGGCCGAGGCTGTCGTTCACGATCTTGAACCGGTCGAGGTCCACGAGCAGCACCGCGAACGCGGCCCCGTTCTCGGGGGTGTCGAGGGTGTCGAGGCCGGCGAGGAGCCGCTCGGCGTCCTCGAGCAGCGCGGTGCGATTGCGCAGGCCGGTCAGGCTGTCGCGGCGGACCAGCGCATGCAGCTCGGCCCGTGAGCGAGACACGCGGTGCACCAGCGCCGCCACCCGCACGGCGACCAGGACCCCGATCAGGATCGTCACGGTCAGGTACATCGCGAGGTTGATCCGGTTGCCGACGCTGAGCAGCGCGGCCCCGGTGACCGCCGGGAAGAACACCGAGAGCCCCACCGCGGTGCGCCGCAGCCAGCCCGCCTCGTCGGCCGGCCCGGCCTTGGCGATGGAGGTGGCCGACGGGCTGCGGGCCGCCCAGGCGGCGAGCCCGTAGCCGAGGGCGAACAGCGGGTCGGCGTAGCCTTTCACGCCTCGCCCAGCCGCACGCTGGAGGAGAAGACGAGGTCGCCCACCAGCGTGGCGGCGGCGAAGCCGGTGAGCGCCCACACCGCGGTGGTGCGCCGGCCGGGGGCGAAGAGGATCCCCACCAGCGCGGCGAGGACGAACACGTCCATCATCGGGTACAGGCTGGCGGCCAGCCTTCCGGCGGCGCCGCCCTCGGCGGGCCCGCCCGCCTCCACCACGAAGCACTTTCAGAGGAGGAACGCGCAGCCGCCGGTCACCGCCAGCGCGTCGACGGCCGCGCCGCTGCGAGCGACTGCGTCCCGGGATCTCGACATCACCCACAGGGCGCCGAAGAGCAGGGGATAGCCGCACAGGTACACGGCGTCGATCGGCCCGAGCAGCGGCGGCGTCGCCCCCGCCCACGCCGTCGCCAGCCACAGCACGTCGCCCGCCGCCCAGGTGGCCACCGCCGCGGCCAGTCCGCGCCACACCGTTCTGCTCGCCTGCTGGGACCGGCGGGCAGCGGCCCAGAGGGTCGACGCGGCGTGAAGGGCGCACAGGATCCAGAGCACGTCGCGAGCTGCGCCGAAGCCGCCGCTCAGCGGGCGCGCGGCGTCGACGAGCTCCGAGCCGGCCGCGGCGATGTACACGCCGACGGCGGCGCTTCTGTCGCCCGCCCCGCTGCCGGTCGGCCTTTCGGCCCGCTGCCTCGACGGCTTGAGCGTATCGCCACGCTGCGCGCTTGCTGCGGAGTGGAGCGCGGCGGCGGATCAGGACGCGCGCAGGCCGACCGGCGTGCTCCGATCGGCGGCGACCAGCTCATCGACGGCCTCGTGGAAGTGCACGAGGGCCGGCTCGTTGCGGCCGAAGTTCAACGCCGCCTGCGCCCCGGAGGCGAAGCTGCGCTGGATCTGCTCGCACATCACGAAGTCCTCGGTTTCGATCACCCGCACCAGCAGGTCGAACGCCCGGTGGTGGGACGCCCGCTGCTGCTCGCTCGTCTCCCCGGCCGGCGCGTACAGCGAGTAGAGGATCCGGGTGCGGTCGACCGCTTCGGGGAGGATCTGGGCCACCTCGAGGTGGTCCTGCTGGTGCAGGATCACGGTGTTGGGCAGCACGTGGTAGGCGATCGCGCAATGGGGGAGCAGCTCCCACTCCTCGCGGGGCGTGCCGTCGAGCTCGGCCACCGACCAGCGGGTGGTGAGCATCATGGCGTGCGGGCCCCACGTGTCGTACAGCGAGTTGCTCGACTGCAGGGTCCGCGCCGCGGTCGCGGCGTGCAGGTGCTGGAGGTGGTACGTCTCGAGGAACGTGTCGTACATCAGCTTCCAGTTCATGGCGTGCACCGCCGAGCGCGTCTCGAGGGGCCGCCACCCGGCGAAGCCGAGCGAGGCGAGCTCGTCCCCCAGGCCCTGCAGCCACGCCGGCGCGTCGAGCGCTGCGCCGGCCGGGTCCCCGGCGCCGTCGGCGAGCTGCACGAACACCAGGCCGCCGGCCTCGCCGCAGCGCAGCGGGGCGAGGCCGTTGTCGTCCCGGTCGAGCCAGCTGAACCCGGTCGGGTGGGTCGGCGCGATCAGCCGGCCGTCGAGGCGATACGA
This sequence comes from Acidimicrobiales bacterium, assembly GCA_046153015.1. Classification (GTDB taxonomy): domain Bacteria; phylum Actinomycetota; class Acidimicrobiia; order Acidimicrobiales; family CAIXPF01; genus JBJXGF01. The sequence goes on from JBJXGF010000098.1 coordinate 3,344, forward strand.
CCACGCGTGATAGGGGCACAGGAAGCTCTTGGCGGTGTGGCCGTTGGTCTTGGCGCCCGCTGGGTCCTGGCTGGCCACGCAGGCCCCCCGGTGGCGGCACACGTTGCGGAACGCCCGAATCGCGCCGTCTTCTCCCCGCACCACCAGCACCGGCACGCCCAGCAGCGTGAGGGTGAGGTAGTCGCCGGGCTCGGCGACGTCCCCCACCGTGCAAGCCATCACCGGGCGGCGGCGGAACAGCGCCTCCACCTCGGCCTCGTAGCGGACCGGGTCGGTGTAGTCGCTGATCGGGTTCACCCGGTGGCGAGGCGCCATGTCGGTCGTGTCGCCCGCGGCGCGGTGCGCCATGATCCGGTCGAGCAGCTCCAGCTGGCGGGCGCGGTGCACGGCTCAGTCCGGGAGGCGGACGAGCGCCGTGCCGATCACGCTCGTCTGACCCGAGTCGGCGGTCATCGTCAGGTCGATCTCGACGGTGCGCGTCTCCTCGTCGGTGTCGGTCACCGCCCCGGTGCAGTGCGGCGCCGAGCCGACCAGCACCGGCGAGCGGAACACGGTGTCGAGCTTGACGATCTGGGCGCCGGGCGCCCACCGGTGGATCATCGCCGCCAGGATCCCCTGGCTCATCATGCCCGGCACGATCGCGCCGGGCAGGCCCTGCTTCTTGGCCTCCTCGTCGTCGAGGAAGCGGGCGGCGACGATGCGGGCCGCCTCCACGAACAGGCGCACCTTGTCGAGCGAGACGTCGGGGTGCTCCTCGGGGAGCTCGTCGCCGAGCTCGATGTCCTCGAAGCGCACGGCGGCGGAGGGCGGGTCGGCGGGCATGGTCAGGACGCCGGGCGCATCATGCGCCAGTCGACGGTGGCCACCGGCTCGCCGGCCTGGTTGGTGAAGCTCATGCGGTGCACGATGAAGATCATCGTGCCCGAACGGCCGGTCTTCTCGTAGACGTCGGCCAGCTCGCTCGCCGCGGTGAGCACGTCGCCGGCCCGGATCGGCCGGTGCAGCTCGATCGCTTTGCCGCCGTCCATGCCCCGCTTGGTGTTGCCGATCGCCGGGAAGTTCTTCGGCAGCATGTGCCGAGGGCCGAACTGCGCCGGGAACGCCGGGTGGGCCTGGAAGTCCGGGTGGTCGGGGTCGGTGAAGCGGGGGTCGGTCTCGCCCACGGCGGCCGCCCAGTCGAGCATCCGCTGCCCGTCGATGCGGAACTCGGCCCGTTCGAACTCGTGGCCGACCCACTCGGCCTTCACCGCTCGGATGTCGGTCGCCTCGTCTGCCGAACCAGCTGTCTCGTCTGTCACGTGTTCGCCTGTCTTGCCTGTCGGAAGGAGCGGGCCCGGAAACGACCGGCCCGCAGCTCGGCCATCAGCTCGTCCATCGATGCGATGTCGGCCTCGAACTCGGTGGCGCAGAATCCCACGCGGCTCACGATGTGGGAGTCGCTGCCGCCGAAGCCGTGGTACCCGAAACGCCCGGCGGACTCCTCGGAGAGCTCGTCCTCCCCGGGCCGGCTGCCGCCGTTGTACATCTCCACGAGCGACACGCCCTCCACCGGGCCTTTGCGCTCGTAGTGGGCGAAGAGCCCCACGTTGACCCGCCCGGGGTGGCAGGGCGCCGCCACCGCGCCGCAGCGTTGCGCGGCCTCGAGCACCAGCCCGATGGGGTTGTCGATCCGGGCGAAGTCGAAGGCGTGCACGAGATCCTCGTTCACCCCGAACACCAGCACGTGGCCGTAGTCGGTCTCCACCTCGCTGGCCTTCAGGATCAGCAGGCCGTACTCGTCCTCCAGGGCCCGGTAGTCGGACTCGGCGTCGAACTGGCGATGCTCGGTGAGCACCAGCCCGTCGAGGGGCAGCTCCTTCTTGCGGATCCACTGGCAGTAGTTCTCGACCTTGGCCCGGCCGTCGTCGGAACGCACCGAGTGGGTGTGCAGGTCGAGGATCATGCGGGCACGAAGCGGGGCACGGCGAAGGCCTCGCCGTCGTCGCGCTGCTGGGGCTGGAACTCGACCCGCACGGGCATGCCGACCGTCACCGCCGAGGGGGCGCAGCCCACGATGTGGGTGAGCAGGCGCGGCCCCTCCTCCAGCTCCACGTAGGCCATCACGTAGGGCAGCGAGTCGCGGAACGGCGGCGACAGGTTCTGGTGGGTGACCGTGAACGTGTACACCGTGCCCCGACCGCTGGCGACCACGTGGTCGAGCTCGTTCGAGAGGCACGTGGCGCACACGGCGCGGGGCTTGTGCTGGGTGGTCCCGCACGCCCGGCACCGCTGGAGCACGAGCTCGCCCCGGCCGGCGCCCTCCCAATACCCCCGCGTCTCCCACGACGCGAACACGAGCGGGTGGGTCAGCTCGGGAACGGGCGCAGCGGCCCCTTCAGCCATGTCAGTCAACCCCCAGCACGATCGTGGCGCCGCTGTGCGCCACGCCGAGCGTACCCCCGGTGCCATGGGCGCACGCCAGCCTGGCCCCGGGGACCTGGCGCTCCCCGCACTCGCCCCGCAGCTGCTTGACCGCTTCGATCACGAGGAAGATGCCCCGCATCCCCGGGTGGTTGTTCGACAAGCCCCCGCCGTCGGGGTTGATCGGCAGCTCGCCGCCGAGGCGGATACGCCCGCCCGAGACGAACTCGCCGCCCTCGCCCGGCGCGCAGAAGCCGAGGTTCTCGAGGGTGGCCAACACGGTGATCGTGAACGAGTCGTAGATCATGGCGAAGTCCATCTCCGCCGGGGCGAGCCCCGCCCGGGCGAAGGCCTTGGCGCCGGATTGGCGGGCGGCCACCGTGAGCAGGTCGGGCGAGCCGATCTCGGGGTGGGCCACCGCCTCGGCCCCGCCGAGCAGCAGCACCGGCTTCTTGCGCAGGTCCCGCGCCCGCTCGGCGGAGGTGACCACGACCGCCCCGCCGCCGTCGCTGATGATGCAGCAGTCGAGCAGGTGGAGCGGCTCGGAGATCATGCGGCTGGCCAGCACGTCGTCGACCGTGATCGGCTGGCGCATCTTGGCGTGGGGGTTGAGCCCGGCGTGGGCCCGCATGGTCACGGCGATCTCGGCGAGCTGCTCGGGCTTGGTGCCGTACCGGTCCATGTGCAGCTGCGCCACCATCGCGTAGCTGCCGACCGTGGTCATGCCGTACGGCCCGGTGAAGGCCTGGAGCGGGTTGCGGTTGGGCCCCCCGTGGCCGGCGCCGCCCGTGCCGATCGCGCTCGATGACGACGCCTCGGTCGAGCCGTACAGGATCAGCGCCACCTCGCACAGCCCGGCGTGGATCGCCGCCGCGGCGTGGTTCACGTGGATCACGAAGCTCGACCCGCCCACGTTCGTGGCGTCGACGAAGTTGGGCTTCACATTCAGGTACTCGGCGAGGTCGAGGGCGCCCATCGCCCCCATCGACATCGACGCGCCGAGCAGACCGTCCACGTCGGCCAGCGTGAGCCCGCAGTCCTCCAACGCCCCCCGGGCGGCCTCGGCCATGATCTGGAACTCGGTCTTGTCGGGCGCCCAGCGGGTCGGGTGCTCGTACACCCCGGCGATCGCGATCTTCCCCGACAGGCTCACGGCCGCGTCTCCCCGTTCGTCTGGCTGCTCTCGCTGCCGATCTCCTGCAGGAACGTCTCGACCAGCGCGGCCAGCGCGGCGGGCTGCTCCAGCACGCCGCGCCGCCCGGCGCCGGCCAGCTCGGCGGTGCGGGCGTTCGCCAGCTCGGCGGCGAGTCGTTCGGCCGCTTCCCGCTCGGCCGGCGTCTCGTGCTCGCCGATCACCACCAGGACGGGGCACGCGACGGCGCCGAGCCGGCCGGACGCGTCCCAGTCCTGTTGCGCGAGGCGATCGCCGAGCGTGGCCCGCGGGTCGGTCTTCAGCCACTCGGCGAAGGCCCGCTGGAGCACTTCGCGCGGCGGGTCGGGCGCGTAGCCGGTGCGGTCGAACTCGCGGCGGGTCTTGCCGCTGGCCACGAGGCGGAGCTGCTCGACGGCGCCGGCGGGCAGGTCGAACCGGGCGGCCGCGCCGCCGCACAGCACGAGCGCCCGAGGCCACGCCGGCTCGGCCAGGGCCGCCTCGAGCGCCGCCGCCGCGCCGAGGCCGTCGCCCAGCAGCACCGGGCGGGGCAGGTCCAACGCGTCGGCCAGGGCGCGGGCGTGGGCGGCGATGGCGGGCGCCGAGCCGAGCGAGTCGAGGCCCCCCGAGCGCCCGTGGCCCGGCTGGTCGTAGGCGAGCGGGCTGTTCGAGCGGCTCAGCGCGTCGAGCAGGCCGTCGAAGACGGCCCCGTTGCCGCCGGCGTCGTGGAGGCAGAGCACGACCTCGCCCTGGCTCAGGTCGGGCGGGCGGCCGGGCAGCGTGGTGGGCCCCCGGTGATGAACCAGCGTTGCGGTCTCGGCGACCGGCACGTACTTCTGCGGCACGCGGCCGGACTGTACTCGCTCGCCCCCGGCCCATTCGGATGCGACGGCGGGTGAGGCCGCCGGCCCGGCCGATCCCCCCGACCGATCCGCGCATCCGATCCGCCTGACCGATGCCCTTGCCGGACGGCGCCCGCTTGCCCGCGGGAATTAGCCGACAAATGGCCCCGCCGCAGTCGGCGGCAATTTGCCGGCTGCTCGTGCGCGGAACCGGCCGTATCACCGCCTTGCGGTCAGCCGGCCACATAGGGAGACACAACGTTCCGGTGGGGTGAGAGTCCTGGTCGGCGAGCTGTGTCGGCCGACCGAGCGGGCCGGCGGAGCGAGTCGACGCAACCGCAACGAGTCGGGAATGGCTGGTGCGCACTCGTTTGGCACGGCGGCTAAGCGGGGGTTCGAGGTTGGCAATATGACCGCTATGCTGACGGAGCAAGGCGGACGAGGCGGGGTGAGCGGCAGCTCCCCGGCCCAGCACGGTGGGTGAGGTGGGGTGCAGGTGAGGGCATCGATGGTCGCCGCGCGGTCGCGCGTCTGGTGGGGCGCGCCCATCGCGCTGATCTGGCTCGCCGCCGCGTGCCTGCTGGCGTCGCCTGGCGGCGCCCAGCAGACCCCGGCCGGTTGGCGCTTCGCCGACCGCCCGGTGCGGGTGCGCGTCCTGGCCAACGCCGGCGCCGTCGGCCGGGTCGATCACGTGGTCGACGCGGCCATCAACTTCACCCAGATCCTTGAGGGGGTCGGGCGGGCCGGCGCGGCGCCGAGCATCCCGTCGCTGCGCCTCGTCGAGGTCGACACCGCCGGGGCCGTGGTCGACGACGCGGTCGCCTTCCAGTGGGAGGGCGGCGCCAACGGCCGCCTCGTGTGGATGCTGGAGGGGCCCACGCCCGCCGGGGTCGTGCGCACCTATGACCTGTACGCCGACGTGGCCGGCTCCGGCGTGGCCCACCAGCCGGCCGACGTCGCGCCGCGGGTCTCGGTCTCCGAGCTCACCCACGAGGGCGCGGCCACCTACCGGATCGCCACGCCCAACGGCGTGTGGCTCTTCGACCGACCGGGCGGCGGATTCTCCAGCCTGCTCGACCCCGAGGGCCGCGACTGGATCTCGTTCCGCAACTCGCCCGGCAGCCAGGGCGGCGGGGAGTTCCGCGGCATCCCCAACATGGTCAACCCCGAAGGCTGCTTCCACCCCGGCCTCACCAACGCGCAGAGCGCGATCAGCGCCAGCGGGCCGCTCCGGGTGAGCATCACCACGTCCGCCGTGTGCGGCACGAGCTGGACCATGCGGTGGGACATCTCCGTCGCGGGCGCCAAGGCCACGATCCTCGCCGCCCCGAGCCGGCCGTACTGGTTCCTCTACGAAGGCACGCCGGGCGGCGCGCTCGACAGCGGGGACTCGGTCATCCGCTCCACCGGCCAGGTGACCGGCATCGACGATTCGTGGGGCCTGCAGGGCGGCGTCGACCTGGACTGGGCAGCCTTCGCCGACGCCGGCGCCGGCCGGGCGCTCTACCTCACCGACGACAACGGCGACGAGCAGCCCGACTCCTACTGGAACCTCAACGGTGAGATGACCGTGTTCGGCTTCGGCCGCAGCCAGCTCACCTCGCCCGAGGACAACCACCTGACCGGCGCGAACCGCAGCTTCCACGTGGGCCTCGTCGCCGCCGGCGATCCGGCCCCGGCCATCCGCAGCGCGTTCCTGCCCACGCCGGTCGCCGTGGGCTCGGCCTCCGCGCTCGGCGCGCCGCCCCCTGCTGCGCCTCCAGCCGCCCCGCCGGCGAGCTCGCCCGCGGCCCGCGCCGCCTCCCCCTCGAACCTGCGCTCGAGCACGGCCACGGGCGGCGCGTCGGTCGCCGGGCGGACGCTGGCCAACACCGGACCCCGCTCGTCGGGCGCGCCGGCCGCGGCGCTGGGCCTCGCGTTCCTCGTGTCCGGCGGGATCGTGCTGCGGTTCCGGCTGCGCCCCGCGGCCGGCCGCTGAGGCGGCGCCGCCCGGGCGCAGCGCGCCCGCTCGCCGCCTAAGGTCGGCGCGATGCTGAGGTTCACGCCTGCGCCCGAACTCTTGGAGCTGGTGCGGGATCACGTCGAGTGGGCCGAGGCGGCGCGGCGGCCGGCGCAGCCGGTGATGGACGCGTTCGCCGCCGCCGGCCTGCTGCGGCTCCTCGCCCCCGCGTCTTACGGCGGCGGCGAGGCGACCATGCGGGAGTTCGTGGAGGTGATCGAGCAGGTCGCCGGGGTCGACGGCTCAGCCGGGTGGACGCTCATGACCTGCAACGAGGAGATCGAGATCGCCGCCGGCTATCTGCCCGGGGCCACGATGTCGGCGCTGCTGCACGAGCGGCCGGCGGTGATCGTCGCCGGCTCCGGCGCCGCGCTCGGGCGGGCCCGGCCCGAGCCGGGCGGCTGGCGGCTCTCCGGGCGCTGGCCGTTCGTCACCGGCGGCCCCGCGGCGCACGAGATCGTCGTCTGCGCCCAGGTCGACGAGCCCAAACCGCGCCGGCTGTGCTTCGCCCTGCTGCCCGCCGAGCAGGTCACGATCCTCGACACGTGGACCACCGCCGGCCTGCGGGGCACCGGCTCGCACGACGTGACGCTGGACGACGTGTTCGTGCCCGAGCCCCGCACCGGGATCGTGGCCAGCGGGCGGGTCACGATGCCCGACGCAGCGCTTTTCCGGCTGCCGCCGGCGCTGCGCTTCCCGTTCCCCAAGGTCGGCGTGGCCGCCGGCATCGCCCGCCACGCGATCGACGCGTTCGTCGACCTGGCCGGGGCCAAGAAGGCGCGGGTGAGCCGCACGCTGCTCTGCGACCGGCCCGACGCCCAGCTGGCGATGGCCGAGGCCGAGGCCCTCCTCGGGTCGGGCCGCGCCTTCGCCTTCGAGCTGATCGAGGAGGTGTGGAGCTACGCCGTGCGCGCCGAGCGGGTGCCCCGGCCCGTGCACGCCCGGGCCCGCCTGGCGTGCTCGCACGCCGTGGCCAGCTGCGTGAAGGCGGTCGAGACTTTGTGCACCGCCGCCGGCACCACCGCCAACCTCGCCGGCTCGCCGCTCGAGCGCTGCCTGCGCGACGTGCGGGCCGTGCCCCAGCACGTGATGGTCGGCGGCTTCCACGCGCTCGACGCCGGCCGGGTCCTGCTCGGCCTCGGCGCCTCCGACCCGGCGTTCTGAGCCGAGCCGCCGCCCACCCGGCTCAGTCGCCGGCCGCGGCGCCCAGGAGGTGAACGGCGTCGCCGTGGAGAGCGGCCAGGCCCCGGTCGAAGGTCACGACGCGCGCGCCCTCGTGGCGAGCCAGCGCCACGAGGTAGGCGTCGGTGACCTGACGGTGACCGATCACGCCCTCCAAGTGGGCCGCCTGGTACGGGATCGCGGCGGGCCAGAAGACGTGCCAGTCCTGACTGCGAATCGTGTCGAGCACGGCGACGGCGTCGACAGCGGCCACTCCTTCGCGCAGCAGGAAGCGCAGGAGCGTGCCTTCGGTGATCGGGCAGGTGGCGAGGTCCGGCTCGGTCTGCTCGAACCAGCCGACCGCCAGATCGTGATGGACGTGGTCGACGACGGTCAGGGCCACCAGCACGGTGCCGTCGGCCAGGAAGGTCGTCGTCACGCGTCGTCGTCGAGCGAACGCACGTCCTCGGCCGTGATCGGCCGGCCGACCGAGAGGACGGGCATCCCGCGCCGGCCCCACGCCCGCGCGGGCCGATCGCGACGCATGCCGAGGCGGATCAGCTCGGCGATGACCTCGCTCATCGAGCGGTTCGACTCGTGGGCGAGTTGGCGAGCGAGCGCGTGCAGATCGTCAGGGAGGTCGATCGTCGTGCGCATCACCGCATCACCGCATCGTCTGTGGAGCGGCGCCCGGCTCGGGTCAGGGTTGGGCGAGGCGAGCCGCCAGCCAGTTGTTCAGGTCGCGGCGGGCCTGCCGGCTCACCGCCGCCTTCGGTGCGAAGCCCTCGAAGCCGTGCGGCGCCCCCGGGTACACGTGCAGCTCCACCGCCACGCCGCACTGGTTGAGGCGCTGGGCGTAGGCGATGTCCTCGTCGGCGAAGCCATCGAGCGAGCCGACCATGATGTACGTCGGCGGCAGACCGGACAGGTCGAGCGCCCGGGAGGGGGCCGCGTGGTACGGCACGTCGTCGGCGCCGAACAGCTCGCCCAGATAGCTCGACCAGCCGAAGCGGTTCGAGTCGGGGTTCCAGACCGGGACGTCCCAGTTGGCGGTCACGCTGGTGCGGGTGTCGTCGATCATCGGGTAGATGAGCAGCTGGTAGTCGATGTCGAGCTCGGCGCGGTCGCGCACCACGAGGCCCAGCGCCGCCGCCAGGCCCCCGCCGCCGCTCGGACCGCCGATGCCCACCCGGCTGGTGTCGACGCCGAGCTCGGCGCCGTGCTCCTTCACCCACTTGAGCCCGGCGTAGCAGTCCTCGATCGGCGCCGGGTAGGGGTGCTCCGGGGCCAGGCGGTACTGCACGCACACGCCGACCATGTCGAAACGCTGGCACCACCGGTCGAACCGCACGTCGTCCTGCTCGGGGGCGCCCAGCACGTAGCCGCCGCCGTGGATCCAGTAGAGGCAGGGCAGGTCTCCCTCGAGGCCCTTGCGCCGGTGCACGCGCAGGCGGATGTCGGGCGAGCCCGCCGGGCCGGGCACGACGAGGTCGGTGCGGGACACGGCGTCGGACAGCGGCGCCTCGGCCCCCTGCGCGATGCGCTGGGCCCGCAGCTTGGGCAGCGTGGCCGCGTCGACCACCCCCAGCCGGGGGCCGGCCTCGACGGCGGCCCGCACCTCCGGGTCGTAGTACGGCTGCGCACGGTCGGTCGTTGCTGAAGTCACGGCGACAACCTAGATCGAGGGCGCTACCCCTCGCCCTGGCCGATCGCCACGTACGCGGCGCGCAGGATGGCATGCGCCCGGTCGTCGCCGACGGTGCCCTCGCCCATGCGGTTCATCACGTAGGCCATGCACAGCCGGGCGTCGAGGTCGTTCACCACGAGCGAGCCGCCCCACCCGCCCCAATAGCAGGTGCGGGGGTTCGGGCCGATCGGCGCCTTGGGCGAGTTGAGGCCGTAGCCCACGCCGAAGGTCACGCCCACGCCCATCACCAGGTCGCGCCCCGCGGCCTGCACGTCGAAGATCCGCTCGCAGACCTTCTCGGAGAGCAGGCGCACGCCGTTCACCTCGCCGCCGCAGGCCACCACCGTTTGCGCGGCGGCCACGCCGCGGGCGTTGCCGGTCCCGCCGGCGGCGGGGATCTCCGCCCGCCGCCACGCCTCCTCGAAGGACTGCTCGGCCCGCAGCGGCGGGTTGGAGAAGGTCTTGTAGGCCACGCTGGCGCGGTCGCCGACGCCGTCGGCGCCGGGCAGCGGCGCGGGCGGCGGGATCACCCTCGCCGTCCGGTGGTCTTCCGAGGCGGGCAGGCCGATGAAGAAGTCGGCGCCGAGCGGGCCGGCGATCTCGTCCCGGAAGAACGCCCCGACGCTCTGGCCGCTCACCCGGCGCACGACCTCGCCGATCAGGTAGCCCTGGGTCAGCGCGTGGTAGCCGGACTTCGAGCCCGGGGTCCACCACGGGGCCTGCGCGGCGAGCAGGCTGGTGCACTTCTCCCAGTCGTACAGGTCGTCCCCGGTGAGCGGCGCCTCCCAGCCCGACAGCCCGGCCGTGTGGGCGAGCAGGTGGCGGACGAGCACGCCGTCTTTGCCGTTGGCGGCGAACTCCGGCCAGTAGCGGGCCACCGGCGAGTCGACGTCGACCTCGCCCCTGCTGGCCAGCACCAGCCCGGCCAGGCAGCTCATGGTCTTGGTGGTGGAGTAGACGTTGACGATCGTGTCGCGCTCCCAGGCGGCGCTGTCCGGGGAGTCGGCCGCGCCGGCCCACAGGTCCGCCACCACCCGCCCGTCGTGGGTCACCACCGCCGAGGCGCCCACGTCGCCCCGCTCGGTGAAGTTGGCGGCGAAGGCCTCCCGCACGCCTTCGAAGCCCGCCTCGCAGACTCCCTGAACCTCGTAGCCCTGCACGTCGACCATGGGCGAGAAGCTACCCCGAACGCCTCGCACGAGGCCGGAGTAGGGTCGAGACGCCCGACAAGGAGGCGCCTCATGTTCGCGATCGGCAAGTGCTTCCACCTGGCCCACCTGGTCGAGGATCTCGACGCGGTGGACCGCTGGTACGACGATCTTTTCTCCTGCGTGCGGTTCTACAAGGCGTACGAGAAGGCGGCGATGCGCACGGCGTCGCTGCTGGTGATCAGCGACATGATCATGGAGCCGATCCAGCCCTCGAGCGACGCCGCCCATCAGGACACCCCGCTCGCCAAGTTCAAGGCCCGTTTCGGCAACCGGCTCCACTCGATCGCGTGGTACGTGGACGACGTGAAGGAGCTGTCGGCCTCGCTGCTCGAGCACGGCGTCCGCCAGGTCGGCCTCACCGGCAAGCCGGTGAAGGACCCGAAGAAGGCGGTGGCGATCTGGACCCACCCGCGTGACACCCACGCGCTGCTCGAGTTCTGCGAGCCGGGCTTCGCCGCCGACCCGCGGCTCGAGCCGAGCTGGTCGGCCGCCATGTGGCGGGACGAGCACCCGCTCGGCATCGAGCGCACCTCGCACATCACCGTGCTCTTCGACGACCTCGACGACGCGGCGCAGACCTACGGCCACGCGCTGCAGGGCCGGCTGCTGCACGAGGAGGAGACCGCCGCCAGGCGCAGCGCGTTCTACGCGGTGGGGGAGGAGACCGTGGTCGAGGCGGTCAAGCCGCTCACCGCCGACTCACCCGAGGGCCGGGACTTCGCGCAGGCCGGCGAGGGCGTGTTCTCGCTCACCTTCGCCACCAACGACCTCGCCCGCGCCGCTTCGTTCCTGCGGGAGAAGAACCAGCGCCTCGAGGGCGAGTCGTCCAACGAGTTCTGGGTGAACCGCGACGACGCGTTCGGTCTGCGGGTGGCCTTCACCGACCGCCGCATCCCCGGAGACGCCCGGGCCTGAACCCCGCCCACCGCTCCGGCCCGCGTCTGCGCCCGGCCGGGGTCAGCGCAGCCGGGCCACGACCCGGGCGAGGCGCTGGCGGGCGGCGGCGACGGCGCGGGATGCGTCCGAGCCCACCGCGAGCTGCGCCGCGGCCAGCTCGTGGTCACGCCGGCGGGCGTGGTCGAGCGCCCGGCGCCCGTCGTCGTCCCGGCGAGCCCGATCCGCTCCGGCGGCGAGGAGCGTCTCGGCTGCGTCGATCTCGCCGCCGGCGGCGGCCAGCATCAGCGCGGTGACCCCGCCCGGGCCGGCGGCGTCCGGGTCGACCCCGCGCCGCACCAGCGCGGCCAGCGCCGCGGGGTTGGCCCCGTCGCTCGACGCGTACCCGGCGCCGTGCGCGTAGGGCATCGCCGCGCCGTGCAGGACGGTCCAGCCGGCGCCGTCCCGTCGACCCACGTCGGCGCCCGCGTCGATCAGCAGGTCGACGATGCGCGCGGTGGCCGCGGCATCCTCGCCCGTGCCCCAGCAGACGCCGCCGAGGGGCGGGGGCTCGTCGTTGGGGTCGGCGCCGAGCGCCAGGAGCGCTTCGACGGCGCCGGCGTCGACGCTGAACGCCGCCACGGTCAGCCGCGGCCAGCCGTGCTCGTTGCGGCGCTCGAGCCTGGCGCCGTGCGCCACGAGCCGGCGCGCCGCGGCCAGCCGGGCATCGGGGCCGGCAAGCGCCGAGTGCTCGTCGGACACCACGATCGCCAGCGCGTCGAGCCCGAACCGGGTCGGCTCGACCGCGGCGCCGCGCTCGAGCAGGAGCTCGACCAGCTCCAGCGACGCGGCCGCCATCAGCGGGGTCGTGCCGATCGAGTCGAGGGGCTGGTCAACCGACAGGCCGGCGTCGAGCAGCCCCTCGACGGCCTGCGCCTCTCCCGAGCTGCACGCCCGCAGCAGCGCCGCCGGCTGCGGCGCGGTCTGGCCGCGGCCCGCGTCTGCGCCCGGGCTCACTCCGTGCGCAGGATCATCCCCTGCGAGTTGAAGTAGAACCCGCCCGGGGTCACCAGCGCCGCCTTGGCGCCGGGCGCCTGGCGGGGGCCGGCCTGCCCTCGCAGCTGCAGGGTGGCCTCCCGGAGATGCCCGGCGCCCTGCGTGCCGCCCTCGGACAGGCTGCCCCCGTGGGTGTTCACCGGAACCCGGCCGTCGACGAGGATGCGCTGCTCCGCCTCGTTCCAGTGCGTCAGCACGAAATCGCCGGCCTCGCCCCGCTGGCAGAACCCGAGGTTCTCGAGCCACATCAGCGCGATGTTCGAGAACCCCTCGTAGGGGTACAGCACGTCCATATCGGCCCGAGCGAGGTCCGACTTCGCCCACAGCTTGCGGGCCACCACGAGCTGGCCGGCGTGGTCGAAGTCGCGGAGCTGCTCCTCCGAGCCGTAGTCGGTGTGGCCGAGCGTGGCCGCGTGGATCAGCACCGGCCGGTGGGGCAGGTCTTTCGCCCGTTCCGCAGTGGTGAGCACGAACGCGTCGGCCCCGTCGATCGGCACGTCCATGTCGTAGACGCAGAGCGGCTCGCGCACCATGCGGCCGTCCAGGTAGTCGGCCATCGTCATCGGCGCCTGGTACACCGCGTTGGGGTTGGCCGCGGCGTTGGTGCGGGAGTTGATGGCCACAAGGCCCAGCCGGTCCCGCCCGTACCCGAACTCCTCCAGGTACCGCCCGGCCCACGCCGCGTACGGCGCCGCGCCCACGAGCGACCCGGGGCCGGTCTCCACGTGGCCGGTGCCCCACGCGCTGCGCCCGTCGGCCACGCCGAGCGTGGCCCGGCGCCGCATCGGATCACGCGCCGCCGAACGCGAGGCCCACGGCAGCCGGTAGGCGTGGTGGTACACGAGCGCGGTGTCGCACATGCCCGAGGCGACGGCGGCCACGGCGGGCACGATCTGGTTGCCGATCACAGCGGGCGGGTTGGCGAAGCAGGTGACCGCGGGCAGGCCGAGCGCGGCCTGCACCCACTGAGCCGCCACCATCGAACCGAACAGCCCGTCGATGTCGGCGGCGCCGAGCCCGGCGTCTCGCACGGCGGCGATGCACGCCTCGGCCACGAGCGAGCCCGGGGTGACCCCCTCCCGATCCCGGGAGTACGGCGACAGGCCCACCCCCACGATCGCCACCCGGTCCTTCGCGGGGTTGCGTTCGGTGCTCATGACGCGGGCCGGAACGCCGGCGAGGGTCGGCCGTCGTGCTCCTGCCAGGCGAGCTCCACCGCCAGGCCGAGCCGGATCTGGTCACGCGGCGCGTCGACGATCGTGGCGCTCACCCGCAGGCCGGGCTGCTCCTCCAGCTCGATCGCCGCCGCGGGGAACCCATTGGTGTAGTCGACCCCGCCGCGGCGCGGCCCTTGGTGCAGGAACGTGAGCAGCGCGATGCGGCCCCGGCCGCTGACCTCGGTGGGCGCCACCGCCCACGACCAGCAGCGCGGGCAGAGCGGGCGGGGTGGGTTGTGCCAGGCGCCGCAGTCCGCGCAGCGGTTCAGCAGCAGCCGGCGTTCGAGCAGGCCCCGGTAGTACGCCGCGTTGTCGCGGTCGATCCGCACGCCCGGCCACGCCTCGAGCAGGTCTTCGTCGGTGGTCATCGCGCCCTCCCCGGCCGCACCCTACCGGTCGTCGCGCTGGCGCGGGGGAAGGCGCCGCCGATCGACGCCGGGGTCGCTTAGCCGGCGACGGCGGGGTAGGGGGCGCCCCAGCGGTCGAGGTGCACGACCTCGGCGAGGGGGCGGCGGCCCACCGGCCCGAAACGGCCGAGCGGCCAGCCGATCGGCACGATGGCGTAGGACCGCACCCCCTCGGGCAGGCCGAACGCGGCGTCGGCCGCCGCCGCGTGGAGCAGGTGCCGCGTGGTGAGGGTGGCCCCGAGGCCAAGCGCCCGGGCGGCGAGCAGCATGTTCTGCACCGCCGGGTAGATCGACGCGCCCGACCACGGCGTGGGCTTGGCCTCCTCCAGGCAGGGAACGATCCAGACCGGCGCCTCGTGGAAGTGCTCGGTGAGGTAGGCCACCGCCCGGTGCTGCGCGGCGTAGCGCTCGGGGCTCACGCCCGGCGGCGGCTCGCTCGCGGCGTACATCGGCCCGACCACCTCGTCGAAGGCGCGCTGGTACAGCTTCTGCACCTGCGCCTTCACCGCTCGGTCCTTCACCACGAGGAAGCGCCACGTCTGGCGGTTCGCCCCGTTCGCCGCACAGACGCCGGCCTCGAGGATCCGCCGGATCAGCTCGTCGGGCACCGGCTCGGCGCTGAGCCGCCGCATCGCTCGCGTGGTGCGCATCAGCTCGAAGACCCGCTCGTCGAGCATCGGGTCGCCGTCGGGCGTCATGGCGGCGGACCGTAGCGCGCCAGACTGTGCCCATGACGGAGATGGGTGCGCAGGCGACAGTGTTGTACGAACGCGTGGGGCCGGTGGCGGCGATCACGATGAACCGCCCGCAGTACCGCAACGCGCAGTCGCGGGTGCTGCTCGAGGAGCTGGACGCAGCGTTCGCCGAGGCGATGGCCGACCCCGAGGTGCGGGTGGCGGTGCTCTTCGGCGCCGGGGACCATTGGTCCTCCGGGCACGACATCGGAACCGCCGAGGAGCTCGCCGACCGCGCCGCCCGGCCCTACCCGGAGGGCGTGTGGGGCGGTCACCAGCGCTCGTGGGACTGGAACGTGGAGAACACGCTGCGCTGGCGCGACCTGCCCAAGCCCACGCTGGCCGCCGTGCAGGGCATGTGCATCTACGGCGGCTGGATGATCGCCGCGGCGATGGACCTGATCGTGGCGGCGCAGGACGCGCAGTTCATCCCGTTCCTCTTCCAGTACCAGTCGACGCCGTGGGACATCGGCTTTCGGCGGGCGAAGGACCTGATGTGGGAGCAGGGCCTCCTCGACGCCGCGCAGGCGCTCGAGCTGGGCTTTGTGAGCGCGGTCGTGCCCCGCGCCGAGCTGGCGGAGGCGGCGATGGCCAAGGCCGAGCGCATCGCCCGCCTGCATCCGCTCGCCGCGCAGATGATCAAGCGCCAGGTGAACGACGCGCAGGACGCGATGGGCTTTCGCGCCGCCATCGCCGCCGGTCACTCCTCGTATCTCATCGCCAACCTCGGCGGGGTGTTCTTCGACAAGGACAACCCGTTCGGCTCCCGCAAGAAGATGCCCGGCATCGAGGTGGCCCGCCGGGCCCGGGAGTAGCGCGGCGGTCAGCGGCGGGCGACCACCACGTCGTCCTGCTCGAAGATCACCTCGTACGGCCCGGCCGGGGCGAGCTGCGCGGCGAACAGCGACGCGTTCGCCGGGTCGTTCAGCACGCGCCGATCGATCACCAGGTACTCGACGCTCGCCGGGTCGCGCGGGTTGTCGTCCCGGATGCCCCAGTTCACGCCCTTCCACGGGTTCGGGAAGCTGAAGATCTCGGGGCGCTGGGCGAGCGGCGGCACGAAGTTGTAGGTGGCGGCCACCACCGCCTCGGGCGGCACGAGCGCCGCCGCGCGGTCCATCACCTCGTAGCGGGGCGAGGGGTCGAGCGGCCAGATCCCCGAGCGGTAGTCCCGGGAGAAGGGCCCGACTCCCGTGCGGACGGAGGCGTTGACCGCGCAGACGGCAACGAGCAGCACCGCCGCCCAGGCGAGCGGGCGCCGCCAGCGGGCCAGGAGGGCGACCACCTCGACGAGGGCGATCGTGAGCGCCACGAGCGGCATGGCCACGTAGTGGTACCGGATGTTCCAGATGAAGTCCTGGATCGACAGCAGGTTCAACAGCGTCTGGGGCGCCCCGATCAGCGCCGCCGGGGAGGCCAGCGGCAGCAGCCCGTACGGCGCAGCCACGCCGGCCACGTAGCCCACGGCGCCGGCCTTGTCGAGCTGGCGCAGCACCACGTCGGGCTTGGTTATCGGGCTCAGCGCGATCTCCATCGCGCTGTCGCCGACCTCGCCGTACATCTGTGTGTAGAAGGGCCCCTCGGGCAGGAACGCCGGGATGATCAGCTTGGTGCACACGAGGAACCACAGCGCGGCGGCGCCGGCCGTGCCCAGCCCGATCCTGCGCTCGCCTTTCAGGGCCAGCAGCAGCCCCAACATGATCACCGCCAGCGCGATGTCCTCCTTCCACAGCACGGCGAACGCGGCCGACGCCGCGAACCAGCGCCAGCGCTTGGCGGCCGCGCAGGCGTAGGCCACGAGGAGGGGGAGCATGGCCATCACCTCGGGGTGGAACAGCTCCCAGGTGACCCACTGCGCCGAGGGGTGGGCGAGGAAGGCCAACGCCAGCGGCGCGGCGAGCCACCCGCTGCCGAGGCGCCGTTTGGCCAGCGCGTAGACCGGCGCCGGGCACAGCGCCACCGCGGCCACCTGCACGAGCGACAGCACCTGCGAGGACGCCAGCCCGAGCCAGGACAACGGCGCGAACAGGTAGAGGTTGGCGTTCACGTGATGGGCGAAGACGGGCAGGCCGCGCACGGTCATGAAGTGCCGCCCGTGGCTGATCAGCCAGACCGCCTGGTTGTAGATGCCCATGTCGAAGTCGAAGGCCCCGTAACGGGTGGTGCGGAACTGCACCAGGCGCCCGAACACCACCGCCCAGGCGACCACCCCCAGCGCCACCAGCGCCGCTCCCGCCCACGCGCCGCTGGCCTCGTCCCGCGCGGCCGCCGGCCCGGCCCCCGGGGCAGCCGCCGGCCGCGAG
>JBJXGF010000102.1:0-2820 GCA_046153015.1 Acidimicrobiales bacterium
ACCACGACTGGACCGAGTACTGGCGCTTCCATCTCGCCCGGGAACACCACCGGATACACCAGCCCCGATACCTCCGGGGCGTCATCCCAGCGGCTGCGTGATCAGTCCCTCCCGAAGAGCCGCACCCAATTGAGATCGACGCGACCGGTTCGGTTGTGACGGCGGCGAGTGCGTCGAACGCTGTGGTGGTGGCCCGCACGACGGCGGCCCGCACGGTGTTGACAAGGTCCGAGAGAGCGTCGTCGCTGAGAGGCGCGCCGCGTCGATGGAGAAGGTGCGGTCCGCCTTCGTGGTGGATCGGTGCGTTCGGTAACCCAGGATCGATGAGGTCGATCCGTCGGCGATCCACGACCGTGTGGTCGCTCGAGGCGGTCACGGCGATGGCCCAGCCGAGGTGATCGGCCGCACCGATGCGCACCACGTCAACGATGCTACGGCGCCGACCATGCGCCGTCGGGACGAGGATGCCTCTCGCCGGGACACAGCCGTACCTCGCCGATGGCCCAGCCCTGCCCGCCGGGGGAGTCGGCGGGGATCCCGACATGGGTGAGACTCATCTTGGTTCGGTCCCCGACGTCTTCGAGCTCGACGACGACCGATGTCTCCATCTGGGTGCCGGCGGGCATGCCCATCTGCTCGGCGGCCATCGGGTTGCCGCCCGCGTCGGCGATGCTCTTGGTGTACACGAGTCGAGTCCTGGGGTTGACCTCGCGGTACTCGCCCACGTGCTCCGGTTCGGTCCACATCGCCCAGATGAGATCGATTGAGGCGTCGAAGGTGCGTTCGATGTGAAGGTCTCTGGTGGCAGGCACGGGTCAGCGCTCCTTGTTGCGGTTCGGCTCTTGTGACCATGCCGTGACCACGGCCGCTGATGAATGCAGCGCCTCGGGGAACCGATGCAGCCCGCCGGCGCGACATCCCCGGTCGTGGTCAGCATTGCGAGCACCGGATCGCTTCCTACGGCGGATCCTGGCGCGAGGCATGTCCCTGATCCGGGAAACTGGCGGCGGGAGGTACGTGGCGTGGGAGCGATAGTGCGGTCCGACGAGGACCTGCTTGCGGCGGTCGCTGAAGGTGACCGCGGCGCGCTCCGGGAGTTGCACGACCGCCATGTGGTGTGGGTCTCGGCGCGGCTGCGGCGGCGCTGCGCCGACCGCGACGTCGTCGACGAAGCAGTGCAGGACACGTTCGTCGCCGTCTGGAAGGGCGCCGGGCGATGGGACGGGCACGGCGAGCCGGCGGCGTGGATCTGGGGAATCGCCATCCGCCGCCTCATCGGCGTGCTTCGAACGCCGGGGCCGGTGGAGCCGGGCCGCGGCCGCGGCTGAGGCGACCGAGTCCGAGATCATGGTGGCCGCCGAGGACCAGGTCCTCGTCGGCGTGGAGCACGGGGACTTGGCCGCGGCGCTGCGGGACTTGTCCCCGGAGCTGCGGGCGGTCGTTCAGGCGACGGTGCTCGACGGTCTCACCTCCGGTGAGGCGGGACACCTGCTCGGCATCCCGCCCGGAACCGTCAAGACCCGCATGATGCGGGCCCGCATCCAGCTTCGAGGAGCACTGGCATGACCAACACTGACTGGCACGCTCCGCCGGACGTGCTCGCCCGGTTCGTGCACAACCCCGCGGCCCTCGATGACATGACAGCGGCATCCGTCGAGGCCCACCTCGTGGTCTGCGCCGACTGCCGTGGGCAGCTGACTGCTGCGGTCAGCCCTGCTCTTGTCACTACGAGCTGGGACGCCATCGCCGATCGCATCGACCAGCGCCGGCCGGCGCTGCTCGAGCGGGTGTTGCACCGGATCGGGGTCGGCAGCGGCCTCGGTCGACTCCTTGCCGCCACACCCGCGCTTCGGGGCGCGGGTCTCCTCGCCATCTGCGTCCTCGCCGCTGGTGCCGGGGTGCTGTCGCTCACAGCGGATGCCGAGGGCCCGTTCCTCGTACTGGCCCCGCTCGTCCCGCTGGGGGCTGTGGCTGTGTCGTTCGCCCCGGCCGCCGACCCCGCCGGTGAGGCCGGCGTGGCGACACCAATGCACGGCGCCGGGCTGGTGATACGGCGGGCGATCGCCGTCGTCGGCGTCACCTTCGGCGTTCTCGGCGCGGCGGCCTTGGCGCTCCCCGACCTCGGGCCGGCCGCCGCCGCGTGGCTGTTGCCGGCGTTGGCCTTGGCCCTTGGCGCCCTTGCCCTCGGCACGTGGCTGCGGGTCGAGGTCGCCCTCGCGGTGCTCACCGGCACGTGGCTGCTGGGGGTGTTGTCGGTGTGGTGGATCGCCGGCCACGACGTCCCGCTCGTCGACTCCGCTGCCTTCTCTGCCGCCGGCCAGATCGCCGTCGTCGCAGCCGCCGCCACCATCGCGGCTGCCCGGCGCGACCACTTCGCAACCCTGGAGGCCTTCCGATGACCAGCTCCAACGCCGCCGTGGCCGTGACCGGCCTGCGCAAGCGGTTCGGGGCCACGGTCGCCCTCGACGGCATCGATGTCGCCTTCGCACCTGGCGTGAACGGCCTCCTCGGCCCGAACGGCGCCGGCAAGACCACGATGCTGCGCATCCTGGCCACCGTCCTGCCCGCCGACGACGGTCGGGTCGAGGTCTTCGGCAACGATCCTTCAACGGGCGGGGGACGTCTCGCCGTCCGCCGCCGACTCGGTTACCTCCCTCAAGAGCCGGGCTTCCACCGCCACTTCAGCGCCTTCGACTTCGTCGACTACGTCGCCATCCTCAAGGAGTGGGCCGACCGGAAAACCCGCCACGACGAGGTTCGCCGGGTGCTCACCCTGGTCGGCCTCGAGGCGGTGATGCACAAGCGGATCGGGCAGCTCTC
>JBJXGF010000243.1:0-8620 GCA_046153015.1 Acidimicrobiales bacterium
GGCCGATCTCCCGGTTCGACGCCCCCTGCGCGGCAGCCAGGACCAAAACGGCCCGCTGCACGTCCCGAACCCCGAAGGTCCGCGACGCCGCCCGCCGTTCCAGCTCTTCGCGGTCACCGTCACGCAATACCAACGCAGCGATTCGCATGCCGCAAACTACATCACTGTAACTAACGCGGGCAAGCACTAGGAGCTTGCCCGGGGGGGGCGGGCCCTACCCGAGCGCGGCGTCGATCGCGGCCCGCACGCCGGGCGGGCATGCGGCGAGCTCGCCCAACGCCCGCCAGGAGCGCGCTGCGCTGCCGTGCAGCTCGTAGCGGAACGCCTCCGCCACCTCCTCGCCCGACAACGCGCCGAGGGCGACGGGCTCGGCCGGCGCCAGACGCACGGCGGCCACCCCGGAGAGGTCGCCGAGCACGTACCGCGCCGCGGCCGGCGCCGGCGCCCGCCGCGGGGCGAGCGCCGCGGTCAGGCTCTCCACGGCGCCGACCCCCTCGGGCGAGACGACCGCCCAGCGGACCCGGGCCGCCATCGGCTCGGCGACCGCCTCCGTGGTGGTCACGCTCAGCACCAGGCGGCCGTCCTCCTCGGCCAGCTCGGCGCGGAGCGACCCGTCGTCGCTCTCGCAGGTCACGGTGACCGTCCGTTCGCCGAGCGCCGCCGCGGCGGCGAGCGTGCGCTGCATGGTGACGAACCGGGACAGCTCGACGACCTCGGCCCCCTCGGGGCGGGTTCGGGGGGCGGGCGCCAGGGCGACCGCCGCGCCGGCGCCCACGCCCAGCTCGAAGCCGTCGCCCAACAGGCCGCGCAGCCGGTACTGCCCGGCCCGCCGGGCGGGCGCGGCGGGGGTGCGCCCGCCGCTGCTGCGGGCCCAGATCGGCGCGTCGAGCAGCGCCGGGCGGGTGGTGACCACCACGTCGTGGCCGCCGCCGTCGGCGGGAAACGCCTCGAGCACGACCGTGAGCTCGGGGCTCTCGACGAGCGCGGGGAGCTCGTCGATCGTCCAGGATCGCGCCGCGAGCTGCGCCAGGCGCTCGACCAGCGCTGCGCCGCCCGCCCCTCCGGTGATGCTGCCCACTGTGCCGTTCACTGTGCCCCTCACTGTGCCTATCACCATGCGCGTCCCGCCTCCTCCACGATTCGAACCGGCGCAACCCGCACCCAGACGCTTCGCTGGGCCGGCCGCCGGCCAGGCGCCGGGCGCCAGCCGCAGCGCGGGCAGGGCCCCGCCGGCAGCACCCGTCCACGGCTGAGGGCCACGGGGTACAGCGTGGCGCACTCGGCATCTTCGCAGACCCATCGTGCCGCCTCCCGGTGGCGTCCGCCCTCCTGCTCGGGGCGGATCAAGCGGTTCTTGCGGGCGAAACGAACGGCGCCGGCCGCCGAGCGGCCGCAGCCCTGGGAGGGGCAGCGATCGCCCTCGAACGCGCCGCCGCAGCCCGAGCAGCGCACGAACTCAACCGAGCGGCACAGCACCCGGCTCTCCCGTTCGAGGATGCGATAGAGGATGCTCTCGGCGAACGCCGCGCCGAGCAGGGTCTTCTGCGCCAGGCCCCGCACCGCCTGATCGACGAAGGGCCGCAGGTGCACCCCCTCCTCCGGCTGCCAGGAGCGCAGGTCGTGGCGGGGAAAGCAGCACGGCAGCCCGCAGTTGCCGCGGCAGGGGCGCAGGTGATGGCCGCAGTCGCACAACCCCAGCAGCGACGCAGCGATGGCCGCCGGCAGCTCCTGCAGGTCGTCCCGGTCGAGCTCGACCACGCCGAGGTCGTCGAGCAGCCGCTTGGTCACGAACAGCGAGGAACGGCACTCGGCCAGCAGCTCGCCGAACGCCGCGGGCCAATGCCCCCACCAGCCGCCGGCGGCGAGGTCGAGCGGACGGCGCCAGCCGCAGCCGTAGGCGAGGGTCACGTCGAGCGGGTTGGTCGCGACGCCGGCGGCGGCGAGCGCGACCAGCTCCTGGCGCAGCGGCTCCCACACCTTCTCCGGCGCCGCGGCCGGGCGGCGCACCGGGCGCAGCACCACCAGCGCGGCGGCCGCGGCGGCGAAGCCGTCCTCGGGCTCGATCACCCCCCGCCGCTGCGCCCACTGCGTGAACGCGGCGCTGCGCCGTCCGCGGGCCGAGCCCTCCCCGAGGCCCGGCGCGCCGGCCCGCTCCCAGCGTGCGTGCGCTTCGGCCAACTCGGCCCATTCGGGCATCGCCCACCTCTCGGATTCCCTCTGCCGCCCTCTTGGCCCTACAGAGGGGTGCGCCGCTCGCCCTCCTCGTGACGATTCGGTGACAGCCACGTCGACGCCCAGGTGAGCGAGCGGCGGGCAGGCCGGGGGCGGCGCCGCCCGGTTGCTAGATTCCGGCGATGGACGCTGAGCGTGCCGCGTGGCTGGCGCGAACCACCGAGACGGCCTTCGACGCGGCGCAGCCGATCTGCGACCCGCACCATCATCTGTGGGACCACCCCGGCGACCGCTACCTGCTCGACGAGCTGCTGGCCGACACCGGGGCCGGCCACAACGTGGTCGAGACCGTGTTCGTGGAGTGCGGCTCGGCCTACCGAACCGGCGGGCCGCCCGAGCTGGCCCCGGTGGGCGAGACCGAGTTCGTGGCCGCGGCCGCGGCGCAGAGCGAGCAGCGGCGCGACGCGCACGGCGGCGCGGTGATCGCGGGGATCGTGGCCTTCGCCGACCTACGCCTCGGCGCCGCCGTGGCCGAGGTGCTCGAGGCCCACCGCGCCGCCGGCGGCCGGCGCGTGGTCGGCGTTCGCCACGCCACGGCGTGGGACGCCGACCCCCGCGTGCGCAACCACCGGACCGACCCGAAGCCGGAGCTGGCCCGCGACCCCGCCTTCCAGGAGGGGGTCCGCACCCTCGGCCGGTTCGGCCTCACCTACGACATCTGGTGCTACCACCCGCAGCTGGCGGAGGTGGTCGAGCTGGCCCAGGCGGCGCCGGAGACGACCGTCGTCGTCGATCACCTGGGCGGGCCGCTCGGCGTGGGCCCCTACGCCGGCCGCCATGCCGACGTGCTGGCCGCCTGCCGCGGCCCGCTCGAGGCCCTCGCCCGCCTCGACAACGTGCGCCTCAAGCTGGGCGGCATCGGCATGACGATCATGGGCCAGCGGTGGCACCGGCGCGAGGCCCCTCCCACCTCGACCGAGCTGGCGGCGGTATGGGCCCCGCACATCCACTGGTGCATCGAGCGCTTCGGCCCGAACCGCTGCATGTTCGAGAGCAACTTCCCGCCCGACCGGGCGTCGTGCTCCTACACCGTGCTGTGGAACGCCTTCCAGCGGATCGCCGCCGGCGCCGGCCCGGCGGAGCGCGACCGGCTGTTCCGGGGCACCGCCGTGGAGGTCTACGGCCTGGCGGCGGGCTGAGCCGGCGGCAGGCGGACCGCCCGCAGCGCCCGCACCGAACCCGGCCCGGCCGGCGGCCGGCGGCCGAGGGGCCCCCAGCCGACGCCGTAACCCTCACCGGCGAGGCGGTGGGCGGCCAGCGCGTCACCCACCGAGGCGAAGAGGGCCACGCCCCGCAACGTGGCGCTGACTCGGCGCAGCAGCCGCCGAGAGCTGGCCCGGGGGCACACGATCGCCACGTCGTCCGCGGCGCGGCGCAGCTCCTCCAGCCGGGCGGCGAACGCCCACGGGTCCACGATCGTGAGCTGCGACACGTCGACCACCACGGCCTCGCCGGCCAGCGTGCGGCGCAGCTCGGCGTCGAAGGCCGCCGGGTCGCGCCCGACGACCACGCCGCGCAGCGTCACCACCAGCGCGCCGGCGCGGCGGCGCACGGTCAGCTCCACGTCGGGCGGCCAGCGCTCGGGACCGGTCTCGTTGTCGGGCCAGCCCTCGTCGATCGCCATGGACCCCACGTACCCGACCCCGCCCGTTCCGACACACGACGGCGAAGCGGCGCTTAGCGCCCCGGTTTGCGGGATATCGACAACGGCCTGGCGACGCGCAGCTCAGCCGGGACGTTGCCAGCACCGAAGCAAGCAAGGTTCAGCAAGGCAAGCAACAAACAAGACTGCCAAGTCAGGCAACCAGACTGGCAAGTCAGGCGACAAGGACTGCGCCGGCGATGAGCACCGCACCTGAACAGAACGCCTTTCGTGCGCTCGGCCCCGACCGATGGTTCCTCGACCAGCTCGAGCGCTACTTCGCCAGCGGGTTGAGCGACGACTCGGCCAAGGCCGAAGCGGTGGAGCAGGCCCTCTCCTCGCTCGAGGCGGCCACGCAGCGATTCGAGGAGGACCGTGTGGCGCAGGGTCGGCTGGTGGCGCTGCTGCTCACCACCCGACGGGCCCGGCGGGTGATCACCGCCAGCTGCTTCCGCAGCCTGCCGCACCCGGGCGTGCTGCTCGGGATCGGCCTGCGCAACTGCGAGCCGGGGGACGTGGTGGAGCTGCGCCTGGTGCGCCACGCCCGTCCCGACGTGGTGCGCCGCGACACGTGGCCGTTCTCCCTGCAGGCGGCCGAGGCGCTCTCACGACCCGAGCCCTGAGCGGGAGTCGAGCAGCTCGCGCAGCTCGCCCAGCGTGCGCCGGATGAGGCGCGAGACGTGCATCTGGCTGACGCCGACCTTCTCGGCGATCTCTGCTTGGGACAGCTCTCCGAAGAAGCGCAGCTCGATGATCGTGCGCTCGCGCTCGGGGAGCTGCGCCAGCAGCCGCTCGATCAGCACGCGGCTGTCGACTTCGCCGTAGCCGCCCTCGGCGGCGAGCGAGCGGGGCGCGGCGCTCTGCTCGTCGTCGCCGGGCTGGTCGAGGCTGGCGGTGCGGTACGCGGCGCCGGCGTCGATAGCCTCCACCACCTCGTCCGCGTCCACCTCGAGCGCCGCGGCCAGCTCCGCGATCGTCGGCGGGCGGCCCTGCTCGTGGGTGAGCCGTTCCGCCGCGGTCCGCATGGCGAGGTGCAGCTCCTTCGAGCGGCGGGGCACCCGCAGGGACCACGTGCGGTCGCGGAAGAACCGCTTCATCTCGCCGTCGATCGTGCGCCCGGCGAAGGTGGCGAACTTCACGCCGCGGTCGGGGTCGAAGCGCTCGACGGCGTTGAGCAGGGCCAGCATCGCCACCTGGGTGAGGTCGTCGAGGGCGACGCCGCGCTGCGCGTAGCGGCGGGCGAAGTAGGCGGCCAGGCCGGCGTTGGCCTCGACGAGCTCGTTGCGCAGCCGGCGGCTGCGCGTGCGGCGGTACTCGACGAAGCGCTCGCCCGGGTTCGGCGAGGGGGCCGGCGCCGAGCCGGCTGCCTCTGCGGTCACGGGCGGGCCCGGCGGCTCTTGCTCAGCCGGAACCACCGACGGCCTTCGTCGGCCACGAGCTGGTGGTCGTCGACAGTGGCCTTGAGGATCGTCAGCACGAGGCCGTGAACGGCGACCGGCGAAAGGCGCTCGCCTCCGTCGCCGCCCGCCACCACGGCTTCGACCTCGATGCAGTCCCGGCTCGGACGCAGGGTCAGCTCGAGCCGGCCGCCCGGGTCTCCCTCCACCAGCAGCGCGCACAGCTCGTCGACCGCCACGCGCAGCTCCTCGACCTCGTCGAGGTCGAGGTCGATCTCTCCGCCCAGGCCGGCGGCCACGAGCCGGCACAGCCGCAGGCTTTCCGACACCGCCATCACGCTGAGCCGGACCTCGGCGCCGACGAGCCTGGAGTGCGCCATGTGCCTTGTTCCCCCCGGCCGCGGTCAGATGATCCGCCCACACTAGGGGGCGCGGGGGTGCTGGGGGCGCAGCTGGCCCCTCCCGGGGGGCCGGCGAGGGGCTCAGCGGACCCGGCGGCCGCG
The DNA here is from genome assembly GCA_046153015.1 of Acidimicrobiales bacterium. GTDB lineage: Bacteria > Actinomycetota > Acidimicrobiia > Acidimicrobiales > CAIXPF01 > JBJXGF01. The sequence continues at coordinate 5,775 of JBJXGF010000243.1, forward strand.
GGAAGCCACGAGGCGGAACCGCAGGTGGGCGTGCACCACCTCGGCGTCGAGCGCCTGGCGGAAACGCTCCACGAAGCGGGCGCGGACCCGCCCGTCGAGCGCGGCGAGGTCCGAGTCCTCGGGCGCGTCGAGCTCGATCATCACCTTCGGGTCGGGCAGACCGCTGCGCAGCCGCACGCGGGCGCCGAGCACCTCCGGGTCGCTCTCGAGGTCGGCCGCGAGGGCGTCGGCGGCGGCCACGGCGCGCAGCTCGGTCATTCCCCGCTCGCTGCGCTCGAGCTCAATGCGGTGGATCACCTCGGCGGGGCGGAGCTGGCGGCGCAGCCACCGCCAACCGGCCAGCGCGGCCAGCAGGGCGGCCGCAGCCACCGCCAGCCAGAACCAGGTGGCGTTGGTCCGGACCCAGTCGCGCAGATCAGCCGACAACACCGGCCCGTCGGCCACATCGTCGCCGAACGCGCCCCAGCCGGCGGCGAGGGCAGCGGCGCCGAGGCCGAGGGCGATCGCACCGAGCAGGCCCAGCACGCTGCGGTTCAGCCGATCGAGCCTCGCCGGGTCGGGGGTGGCCACGCGCATCAGCGGCTCTCCTGCTTCGACCGGGTGCTCACCCGGGTTCGCACCGGCAGCGGCCGAGCCAGCCCCAGCTGCGCCAGGCGGGTCTCGGCCCGGGCCCGCAAGTCGGCGGGCAGGTCACGGGCGAAGGCTCGTGAGGAGTCGGCCTGCACCACCAACGCCTTGCGGCCCAGCTTGACCCGCGCCCGTGACACCCCGTCGAGGGCTTCGGCGTCGCGCCGCACGGCGTCGCGCACCGCGGAGGCGTCCACGTCGGAACGGTCGGTCCTCGTCGAGGCCTTCACCTGCAGGGTGTGGGGCCGCCGTCCCGCGGCGGCCACGAGCAACAACAGCGCGCCCGCAGCGGCGAGGATTCCGGCCGCCCAGCGCGCCGAGTCCGAGGACCACGCCGCCTCGGCCCACTCGCGCCGCCAGCTCTCCCAGGGGATCACGAGCGAGTCGCGCTGGGCGAGGCCGAGGCCGATCTCCACGGTCACCAGCAGGCCGCCGGCCAACAGGGCCAGCGCCGCCGCCGCGGCGAGGAGCCGGCTGAAGAGCCTCATGGCCGGCGCTCGCGCTCGGCGCCCGCCATGCGCAGCTCGCTCACCACCACGTCGACGGAGTCCAGGCTGAGGCCGCTGTCGGCCTCGAGTCCGGTGGTCACTCGGCGGCGCACCTCGTCGCCGACCGCTCGGATCGAGCGGGGGTAGTCGACCACGAGCTCGAGCTCGAGCTGGGCCCGCTCCCCGTCGGCCCGAGCCGTCGCGTTGCGCACGCCCAGCACGCCGGGCGTCGCCTCGGCCAGCTCGTGCGCCATGCGTTCGAGAGCGCGGTTGGACACACGGGTGAGCCCCGGCGGCGCCGCCGGTTCGGGCGTCGCACGGCCGGTGGTCATGGTCATGGCCGACGCTCCGGGGAACGGGCCCGGAGGCCGGGGACATCCACGTCGCCCTGCAGCACCCGGCCGGCGAGCCACCCGATGATGCCGAGGGCAACGGCGATGAGGAAACCGTCCACGCCTTCGATCAGGTACGCGACGGCGAGGAAGAGGCCGACGAAGAGGCCGATGATGCTCGGCGACGAGTTGGGCATGGGCAGCTCACGTCTCCTTCCCGGCCGGGGCCGGGGCCGCCCCGGGGCGCGGACCCTCGGGCGGCTCTGACTGGGTCATGTCGGCTGTAGCGATGTCTTGGATGTACACGTGGACGGCGCGGCCGCCGCAGTGGGGCGCCAACGTCTCGGCGACGCGGGCGCCCAGCTCGGGCAGCGGCGTCCACGCGGCGCGGAGGTGCACCTCGACGGCGTCGTCGCTCACCCGGACGCCTTCCACCCGTCGTCCGGGCAGGTGCGTGGCCGCCGGGCCGGCCATGAGCCGGACCACGCCGGGGCAGCTCGTGGCCAGCCTCGCCAGCCGCTCGGCGAGGGTCTCGTCCGCGCCCGCGCCGCCGGGTGCGCCGACCGCCTGCGCGGCGTCGGGCGCGGCGACCGAGGTCATCTAGGAGACCCGCTTCGGCTGGTTGTCCTCCTCGGACTCGCCGGGGATGTGGACGTCGTCGACGTTGATGTTGATCTCGGTGACCTCGAGGCCGGTCATGGCCTCGACCGCTTGGGTCACGTTGCGGCGGATGCCGTCGGCCACGTCGATGATCGACATGCCGTACTCGGTCACCACGTCGATGTCGAGCGCGGCCTGGCGCTCGCCGACCTCCACGCTGACCCCTTGGGACACGTTGGACTGCGACGAGCTGCTGAACACGTCGCGGATCGACCCGAGGGCTCGGCCGGCGCCGCTGCCCATCTTGTGCACGCCGGGCACCTCGCGGGCGGCCACGCCGGCGATCTTGGCGACGACCGAGTCGGCGATCGTGGTGCGCCCGTGGTCGGTCACGAGCTGCGAGGCGCGCTGCCCGCCCGGCCGGCCCCGGCTCATCTCGCCCTGGCGCAGGTTCGGTCCGGTGGGGGGTGCGCTCGTCGGAGCGGGCGCGCCGGCTTCAGCCCGGTTGCCCTCGACGCGGTTCTGGTTCGTTTCGGTGATGGCCATGGCGTCCGCTGTACCCAAGGCCGCCAACCGGTACACGAAAGAATCGGCGGTGTGCACGCCCGCCGGGGCGGGAAGGTCGGCCCGATGACCGATCCCGAAGTCATCCCCCCCGTCGAGCCCAACCCGCATCCCGACGAGCCCCCCACGCGGCCCTTGCCGGGCCCCGAACGGCCCGAGCGGGTCCTGCCGTGGGTGCCCGCCGAGCCCGGCGAGGCGCCGCTGGCCCGCTGACCCGCCGCACGCCGGCCCGGGT
>JBJXGF010000105.1:0-8823 GCA_046153015.1 Acidimicrobiales bacterium
CGCCGGGGCGGCGGGCGAGCTCGGCGTCGACGCCGCCCGCCTGCACGGGCTGGTGGTGGCGGTGAGCGCGGCGCTCACCGGCGCGGTGGGCGCGGTCGTCGCCCTCCACGAGGGTGCGGCCACGGCCCAGCTTGCCTCGGCGGGCTGGTGGTTGGCGCCGCCCGTGCTGGCCGCGCTGCTGGGTGGGATGAACTCGGTGGAGGGGCCGTTCCTCGGCGCGGCGGCGCTGATCGCGCTGCGGGTGGCGCTGAGCGGCCGTCCGCACGTGGCGCTGGCCGTGGCCGCCGCGGCGACGCTGCTCTCGCTGGCGACCCTCGGCCGCGACGGGCTGTGGGGCCTCGCCACGCGCGGCGGCCGGTTCGAGGTGCTCGGCCCGCCGGGGCTGCGCCTCGCCGGCTGGTCGGGGCCGTCCTGGTCGGGGCCGTCCTGGTCGGGGTCGTCCTGGTGGGGGTCGTCGGGGCTGGCGGCGCGCGGGGCGAGCGCTCGCCGCCCACCACGCCGCTCGGCTAGCGTTACCGGCCGCGCGAAACCGACCTAGCTCCGCAGGGCCCCGCCTCGCCCGCGTGGTCTCGATCGCGGCGGCCTTGGCGCTGCTGCTCGAGGCCAGCCCAGCCGCCGCCCAGAGCGGCGAGCTGGACGCTACGCGCCGTCGAGCACAGAGCGCCGCCGCCCAGTACGCTGCCGCCGAGGCCGTCCTCGGCCGCCTCGACCAGGAGCTCGAGCGGCTCGGCCGGGAGACCGTCGACGCGGAAGCCCGGTTGGGTGAGGCGTCGGCGGCGGTGCGGGCGGTGGCCGTGAGCCGATACATCCGGGCCGGCGACGAGCTGAGCGTGCTCGCCGACGACGACCTCAACCGCCAGGCCCGGGCCGACGCGCTGGCCCGCTTCGCCCTCGGCCGCACCGACGACGCGCTCGATGACTACCGCGCCGCCCGCAGCGACCTGACCGGCGCATCGGACGAGCTCGCCCGCCGCCAGGCCGAGCAGCGCAAGGCGCTGGCCCGCCTCGAGCAGGCCCGCGCCGGGCTCGACAAGGAGCTCACGCGCCTCGAGGCGCTCGACCGGGAGCGCCGGGCGGCCGCCGAGCGACGCCGCGCGGAGGAGGCGGCCCAGCGGGCGAAGGCAGCCGCGGACTCAGCGGCGGCGGCGAAGGCGGCCGCCGCCGCGAAACGGACCGCGGCCGCCGCCGAGGCGCAGGAGGCGCCGCCGACGCGAGGTCGCAGCCCGGCGGTGGGCGGGAGCGGCTGGGTGTGCCCGGTGGACGGGCCGGTCGTGTTCAGCGACACCTGGGGCGCCCCCCGCTCGGGGGGCCGCCGCCACAAGGGCGTCGACATGATGTCGCCGTCCGGCACACCGATCGTCGCTCCGGTCAGCGGTGTGGTGACCACCAAGAGCAGTGGTCTGGGCGGGTTGAGCTTCTACCTGCAGGGCGACGACGGCAACGAGTACTACGGCGCCCACCTGAGTCGATACGGCGAAACCGGCGCGGTCGAATCCGGCGCGGTGATCGGCTACGTGGGCGCCACCGGGAACGCCCGCGGCGGGGCGCCTCACCTGCACTTCGAGATCCATCCCGGCCGCGGCGCCCCGATCAACCCCTACCCGACGGTCGCCCGGAGCTGCTGACGCCGACTCCATTGCGCCGACTCGATATCGATTCGGCGCGACGGTTCGATTCGGCGCGACGCCGCCTGGAGGGGCGCCGCCGGGCGGGGCGCCGCCGGGTAGGGCGCTCAGGCCCCGATGGCGTGGTAGCCGCCGTCGACGTGGACCAGCTCGCCGGTAGTCATCGGGAACCAGTCCGACAGCAGCGCCACGCAGGCCCGTGCCACTGCCGAGGAGTCGGCCACGTCCCAACCGAGCGGCGCCCGGGCGGCGAAGGCGCCTTCGAACGCGGCGAATCCGGGGATCGACTTGGCGGCGATGGTCTTGATCGGTCCGGCGGCCACGAGGTTGACCCGGATGCGGCTGGGCCCGAGATCCCGGGCCAGGTAGCGCGAGGTCGACTCCAGCGCGGCCTTCGCCACCCCCATCCAGTCATAGGCCGGCCACGCCACCCGGGCGTCGAAGTCGAGGCCCACGATTGAGCCTCCCTCGCTCATCAGCGGCGCCACCGCTTCGGCCAGCGCCTTGAGCGAATACGCCGACACGTGGAGCGCGACCGCGACGTCGTCCCACCCGGCGCCCATGAAGTTGCCGCCGAGGCAGGACTCGGGCGCGAACGCAATGGCGTGGAGGGCGCCGTCGAGGCGGCCCCACTTGGCCGCCAGCAGCTCACGCGCCTTGCTCAGGTGGTCGGGCACGGTCACGTCGAGCTCGAACACCTCGGGCGGGCCTTCGAGCTTGCGGGCCACCCGCTCGGTGAGCGACAGGCCCCGCCCGGCGCCGGTGAGCACGACCTCTGCGCCCTCCGCCTGAGCCAGCTTGGCCACGCCGAAGGCCAGCGACGCGTCGGTCAGCACGCCGGTGACGAGGATGCGCTTGCCGTCGAGCAATCCCATGGATGCGGGACGTTACCGCGCGCGCCCGGCCGCCCCGGTAGGGTTGGCGCCCGTGAAGATCGGGGTGCTGGGCGCCACCGGACCGGCAGGCAGCTCATTGGCGGCCCGGCTGGCGTCGGTCGGCTACGACGTGGTGATGGGTTCTCGGTCCAAGTATCGGGCCATGGAGAGCCGGGACGAGGTGGTCGAGCGCTGGGGCGGCTTCAACCTCTCGCTCGAGGCCGGCTCGAACGAGGACGCGGCCGAGGCCGACATGGTGTTCGTCGCCACCCCGTGGGACGCGGCCGCTTCCACGGTCAAGGGCCTGAGCGCCCGCCTCGACGGCAAGGTGGTCGTGTCGATGGCCAACGCCCTGGCCAAGGTCGGCCACGAGTTCCAGCCGCTCGTGCCCCCCCGGGGCTCGGTGGCGGCCAGCGTCCAGGCGGCGCTGCCCCGGGCCCACGTGGCCGCCGCCCTGCACCACGTGCCGGCGCGCGAGCTCGGCCACCTGAGCCATCCGGTCATCTCCGACGTGCTGGTCTGCGCCGACGACCCGGCCGCGTCGGCGCTCACCTGCGAGGTGGTCGGCAAGATCCCCGACCTGCGCCCCCTCGAGGCGGGTGAGCTGTCGAACGCGGCGCCGATCGAGGCGTTCGCCGCCGTGCTCCTCCAGCTCAACGTGCGGTACAAGACCCGGGTGGCGGTGCGTTTCACCGGGCTCGACCGGCTGGACAAGCCCCGCCAGCCGACGCCGCGCCCGAACGCGCCGGCCGAGGCGGACCACGAGCAGGATCAGCAGCCATGAGCAGCGCGCAGCCCGGCGGTCCGATGCACCTGTTCGACACGGCCCGCGGCGAGGTCGTGCCGTTCGAGCCGGGACGCGTGGTCACGATGTACACGTGCGGCATCACCCCCTACGACGCCACCCACCTCGGCCACGCCGCCACCTACCTCACCTATGACGTGCTGCAGCGCCGCCTGCGCGACCTCGGCCACGAGACCCGCTGCGTCCGCAACATCACCGACGTCGACGACCCGCTGCTCGACAAGGCCCGCGAGCTCGGCCTGCACTACCTCGACCTCGCGGCGGCCGAGGTGGCCAAGTTCGACGACGACATGGAGGCGCTGGGCATGCTCCCGGCGTACACCGAGCCGCGGGCCACCTCCGCCATACCGGAGATCCGCAAGCTGATCGGCGAGCTGATCGAACGGGGCCACGCCTACGAGCACGCCGACGGCGGGGTGTTCTTCGACGTGACCACCTACCCCAAGTTCGGCCAGGTCAGCCACTACGACGAGGCGACCATGCTGCGCTTCGCCGCCGAGCGGGGCGGCAACGTGGCCGACCCCCGCAAGCGGCACCCGCTCGATTTCGTGCTCTGGCAGCCCTCGGCCGACGGGGAGCCGGCCTGGGAGTCGCTCTGGGGGCCGGGCCGGCCCGGCTGGCACATCGAGTGCTCGGCGCTGGCCATGCGCGACCTCGGCGAGTCGATCGACCTACACGGCGGCGGCGCCGACCTCATCTTCCCCCATCACGAGTGCGAAGCGGCGCAGAGCGAATGCGTGACCGGCCGCCCGTTCGTGAAGCACTGGATGCACCAGGCGATGGTGGCCAAGGACGGCCACAAGATGTCGAAGTCGCTCGGCAACCTGGTGTTCGTGTCGGTGCTGCGCAAGGACTGGGACCCGCGCGCCATCCGCCTTGCGGTGATCGCCCACCACTACCGCACCTCCTGGGAGTGGAACGACGAGCTGATGCCGGCCGCCGCCCGCCGCCTCGACACTTGGCGCGCCGCCGACGCGGGCGACGGGGCGCTGGCCGAGGTCCGGGCCGCGTTGGACGACGACCTCGACACGCCCGCCGCCATCGCCGCCATCGACCGCGCCGCAGCCGCGGGCGCGGGCGTGTCGGAGGCGGCGCAGCTGCTCGGCGTCGATCTGCGGTGACCCGGAGGCGGGCCCTCGGCAGGAACTCCGTCGGGGCCGGCGCCCACCCCGGGTAGGCTCGCTCGCGCTATGACAGAGATCACGGTCACGCTTCCCGACGGCTCCTCGCGCTCGCTGCGGGCGGGTGCAACCGGCGCCGACCTGGCCGCCGCCATCGGGCCCCGGCTGGCGAAGGCCGCCGTGATCACCACGGTCGACGGCGCCGAGCGTGACCTCGGCGCCCCCCTGCCCGACGGCGCGTCGGTGGGCGTGGTCACCGCCGACAGCGAACGCGGGCTTTACACCATCCGCCATTCCACCGCCCACGTGCTGGCCCAGGCGGTGCTCGAGCTGTTCCCCGGGGCCACCTTCGCCATCGGCCCGCCCATCGAGAACGGCTTCTACTACGACTTCGAGCTGCCCGGCGGGCGGACCTTCACCCCCGAGGACCTCGAGCGCATCGACGCCAAGATGCGCGAGATCATCGCCGCCGACCAGGCCTTCGAGATGCGGGAGCTGTCGGTGGCCGAGGGCCTCGAGCTCTTCGAGGCGCACCCCTACAAGCGGGCGGTGATCGAGGGCGTGGCCGAGGACCCCACCTCGGCGACCGACGCCGGCGTGGTGCGCACCTACCGCAACACCGAGCGGTTCGTCGATCTCTGCCGCGGACCCCACGTGCCCTCCACCAAGGCGCATCTCGGGCACTTCAAGCTCCAGCGCGTGGCCGGCGCCTACTGGCGCGGCGACGAGCGCCAGCCCATGCTCCAGCGCATCTACGGCACGGCGTGGGATTCCAAGGCCCGCCTCGAGGAGCACCTCCGCCTCCTCGAGGAGGCGGAGAAGCGCGACCACCGCCGCCTCGCCGTGGAGCTCGACCTGCTGTCGTTCCCCTCCGAGCTCGGCGCCGGCCTGGCCGTGTGGCACCCGAAGGGGGCCATCGTCCGCAAGCTGATCGAGGACTACTCCCGCGCCCGCCATCAGCGCGGCGGCTACGAGTTCGTCTACACGCCGCATCTCGCCCGCTCGGACCTGTTCGAGACGAGCGGCCATCTCGACTTCTACAAGGACGGGATGTACCCGCCGATGGAGATGGACAACGGCGTCTACTACCCCAAGCCGATGAACTGCCCGATGCACTGCCTCATCTACCGGTCGAGGCAGCGCTCGTACCGGGAGCTGCCGCTGCGGCTCTTCGAGCTCGGCACCGTGTACCGCTACGAGCGGGCCGGCACCCTTCATGGCCTGCTGCGCATCCGCGGCTTCACCCAGGACGACTCGCACATCTACTGCACCGAGGAGCAGATGCCCGAGGAGATCGCGTCGCTCCTCGAGTTCGTGCTGTCGGTGCTGCGGGCGTTCGGCTTCACCGACTTCGAGGCCGACCTGGCCACCCGCGACCCCGACAAGTCGATCGGCGAGGACCACGTGTGGGAGCGGGCGACCGCAGCCCTCGCCGCCGCCCTCGAGCGTCACGGCCTGCCCTACGAGGTCGACGAGGGAGGCGCCGCGTTCTACGGCCCGAAGATCGACGTAAAGGTGCGCGACGCCATCGGGCGCAAGTGGCAGCTCTCGACGATCCAGCTCGACTTCAATGAGCCCGACCGTTTCGGGCTCGAGTACGTGGGCGCCGACAACGCCCGGCACCGGCCGGTGATGCTCCACCGGGCGCTGCTCGGCTCGATCGAGCGTTTCTTCGGGGTGCTGCTCGAGCACTACGGCGGCGCCCTGCCCACCTGGCTCTCGCCGGTGCAGGCCCGCGTCCTGCCCGTGCGGGACGAGCACGAGGGCTACGCCGGCGAGGTGCTGGCGTCGCTCCGCGGGGCCGGCGTGCGGGCCGAGGTGGCCGAGGCCGACGAGCCCCTCGGCGCCCGCATCCGGCGGGCGAAGCTCGAACGCATCCCCTACGTGCTGGTGGTGGGGGCTGACGACGTCGAGGCCGGCACGGTCGGGGTCAACCCCAGGGGCGGGGAGGTCGAGCGGGGGGTCGCGCTCACGGCGTTCGTGGAGCGCCTGGCTGCCGAGGCCGCCCCGTTCGCGGCGTTCGGGGCGCTGTGAGCGGCGACGGCCCGGTGATCGACCACCTGTGGGCCGGGTGGCGCTTCGCCTACGTGACCGGCGCGGAGACCCCCCGCAAGGTCGACGTCGGCCCGGGCGACACGCTCTTCGAACGGATCCTGCGCTCCGGTCTGCCCGACGAGCAGACCTACATCCTCTGGCGCGGCGCGCACTGCTTCGCGCTGCTCAACGCCTACCCCTACACCACGGGGCACCTGATGGTGCTGCCCAACCGGCCGGCGGCGCAGCTCGAGGAGCTCAGCGAGGCCGAGGCGGCGGAGCTGTGGGCGGGCGTCCGTCTGGCCGTGGCCGCCCTGAAGGCGGTGTACCACCCGGACGGGGTCAACGTGGGCCTGAACCTGGGGGAGTCCGCCGGCGCGGGGGTGCCCGACCACCTGCACGCCCACGTGCTGCCCCGCTGGTCGGCCGACACCAACTTCATGAGCACGATCGCCAACGCCCGGGTGCTGCCCGAGCCCCTCGACCAGACGTGGCGGCGCATGCGCGACGCCTGGCCGGACGCGCCCGACCAGGCGCCCTAGTCCACCGACGCGATGCGGGCCTGCGGGGCTGGGGCGACGCCGGTCACGCCCGGCGGCAACGGCGCCGGCCGCTGGGCGCCGAGCCCGAAGTAGTTGTTCGGCCCCGGCGCCACCACCCGGCGCCACTTGTCGGCCAGTGCGTACCGTCGGGCGAGCGCAACGTAGGCGCGCCGGCGGTCGTGCGCCGAGAGCGGCGACCGGCTGATGCCCTTGACGTACTCCCGGGTGGCCCACAACGGCGAGGGGACCCAGCGGGCCGGCCCTTGGGAGGACCACCGCGCCTGAGCCCTCGGCGACAGCGAGCTCGACTGGGTCTGGTGGATGCGCCGCACGAAAAGGGGCTCGGGGGTCTGGACGAAGCGGCCGAGCAGCGCCATCCACGCCATCAGCGCCTTGTCGGCGGGCCAGTGGGGGCCCATCAGGCTGGTCGAGGCCAGCGCGTCGGCCCGCATCACCCCGTAGAGGTAGAACACGCCCCACTCGTCGCGGAGCACGTCGACGAAGCGCTCGACCGGGTCGCTCGACGCCGCCTTCCAGCCCTGGTCGAGCAGGGTGGGCAGGGGCGCGCCCTCGTCGTCGACGTACGCCGTGACGGCATACGCGAGCGCCACGGAGGGGTCACGCTCGAGCGCCTCGACGCAGCACGCCAGGTAGCGGGGCTCGCACAGGTCGTCGTGCGCCGCCCACTTGAACCAGCGGGGTGAGCGGGCGAAGCCCAGCCGGGCGGCGCGGTTGAAGTTGCGGTTGGCGCCGCTGGGGTGGGGGGAGGGGTCCCACACGACCCGCTCGTCGCACGCGGCGTAGTCCCGGACGATCTCCTCGGTGCGGTCGGTCGAGCCGTCGTCGGAGACGATCAACACGAACTCGCCCCACGTCTGGCCGAGCAGCGATCGGAGCGCCGCCTCGAGGTGCACCTCCCCGTTGCGGACCGGCATGCCGATGGCCATCGGAGGTCCGCCTTTGGTGGCGCCCATCACCCCACCCGCCTTTCCTCGCCGTCTGGTGATCCTACCGAGAGCAATGACGCACGCGCCCTCAATGCGGGTCGGCCGTTCCGGCGGCCGGCGAATCCCGGTCCGCGTCGAGGCCGGGCCTGCTTCGGGGGTAACGTCGAGGCCGATGAGCGAGCCCCAGTCGGGCGCCCCGGCGGAGCCCGGCGGCGTAGAGGAACCGCCGCCGGGTGAGCAGCGCGGCGGCGCCGGGCGCGCCGAGGTGGTCGACGAGCTGCCCGCCGAGCTCAACGCCTCGGAGTTCGTCGGGCCCTACGTGTTCCCCGACAACAGCCGCCGGCGGATACCCGGGTTCATCTACCTGGCGATCGCCGCCGGCCTCGTCGCGCTGTGGGCGCTGGCCGGGCGGGACGCGGTGCTCGTGAACGGCGGGATGCTGCTGGCCGCCGGGCTTCTCGCCGCCGCCGGTCTGTACCACCTCCAGGCCGGGTGGCCCTTGGCGGTCGACGAGAACGACGCCCTGGTGGCGGCCACCGCCGAGGTGGGCTTCCCCGTGGGCCACGCCTCGGCGCAGATGGGCTGGCGGGGGCTGCGGAGCCGGCCGACCTGGCGCATCCTGCTCTACTCGGCCGACGACCCGCCCACGAAACGGGGCCTCGTGATGGTCGACGGGGTGGACGGCGGGATCGTGGAGCGCATCGTGGAGGACAACCCCGAGGACTGGTCGGAGTACGCCGACGCCTTCCCGGATTCGGTGGACCCCGATTCGGCGCCCGCCGGCGAGCGGCCCGGCCCGCCCCCGGCCTGAGCCCGCGCTCGCCGCCGCCCCCGCAGCCGACCGACCCCAAGTCGTCGCGCTCGCACCGAATCG
>JBJXGF010000112.1:0-16137 GCA_046153015.1 Acidimicrobiales bacterium
GCTCGCGCCAGCCCGGCGGGGGTGCGGACCGGGGCGGCGAGCACCGACGCGGTGTCGGCGCCGAGCGCAGGCGCGGCGCCGAGCTCGGCGAGCGGCGCCTCGGAGGACACCACGAAGCGGCCCGGCATCCGGTGCTGGCCGGCGCCGTCGGGGCCGGGCACGTGGTCCCAGAACCGGCGCGCCGCCAGGTGCGGGTTGGCCAGCACCTCGTGCAGGGTGGCGATCGGCGCCAGCAGCACCCGCCGCCGGGCCGCCTCGGCGAAGAGCTCGGCCTTGGTGCGCGTGGCGGTGAACGCGGCGACCACGTCGGCCAGGCGGTCGACCTCGCTGGCCGGCTCCTCACCCGAGAACAGCAGCAGCGCGAGATCGGCCCACGGCTTGTCCCGGGTGGCCTCGTCGCAGCCGCCCTCCTCCCAGATCCAGCGGAAGAGGTTGCCGGTGAACTCGGCGAACGCGGCGCCGAACGCGAACGTGATCGACACCTCGCCGTCGGCGGCGGGGTACGTCCAGCGCAGCCGGTAGTTGCCCATGTTGAGGCCCTCGCCCGAGCGGCCCATGAGGGGGGACGACCACGCCTGGTTGAGGCTGTAGCAGAACGACACCTGCAGGTTGGACACCTGGGCGGACACGTCGGCCAGCTGGCCCCGGCCCGAACGGACGCGTTCGGTGAGGGCCAGCAGGGCGGCCACCGCGAGGTCGGCCGCGCCGTGGAGGTAGGCCTGCGGCGAACCCCAGCGCAGCGGCGCCAGGTCCCGGTTGCCGGTGAATGAGAGGTGGCACGCCGAGGCGCACAGCACGAGGTCGGCGTCGGGCCAGTCGGCCTTCGGGCCGTCGAGGCCCCAGGGGGTGAGCGCGGCGACCACCAGCGCCGGGTTCGCTGCGGCCAGCTCCTCGTAGGTGACGCTCAGCTCGCCCGGGCGGCCCGACCACAGCAGCACGTCGGCCCCCGCGGCCAGGCGCAGCAGGCCCTCCCGGCCGCTCGGCGAGGCGAGGTCGAGCACCACCGAGCGCTTGCCCCGGTTGTAGGCCCAGTGCCACAGGCCCCGCTCGGGGTCGACGCCCGCCGCCGCCCGCGGCGAACGCCGCCGGGCGGCGCTGCCCTCGGGTGGCTCCACGAGGATCACCTCGGCGCCGAGCTGGGCGAGGAGCAGACCGGCGAGGTGGCCCCGTTCGTCGGTGCAGTCGAGCACCCGGTACGGCGACAGCATGGCCTCTCCCTCCCCGGCCAGGCCGCGCCCGGCCCCAGCCCGAGGGAGTCTCGCGCGTGCTAGACCGACCGGCTGCGCAGCGGCGCGTGGCCGCTCGAGGGAGGTGCGCGGTGGAACCGGCGATGACGGTCGTGGCCGAAGGCCTGCAGTTCCCGGAGGGGCCGGTCGCCCTGCCCGACGGGAGCGTGCTGCTGGTGGAGATCGCCCGGCGGACGCTGTCCCGGGTGAGCCCCGAGGGTAAGGTCGAGGTGGTGGCCGACTGCGGGGGCGGCCCGAACGGCGCCGCATTCGGGCCCGACGGGCGCGTCTGGATCTGCAACAACGGCGGCTTCGAGTGGCGGGTGAAGGACGGCCGCTACACCCCCGGCCCGCAGCCGGCCGAGTACGCGGGCGGCTCGATCCAGGCGGTCGACGTGGCGACAGGCGCCGTCGAGACCGTCTACACCGAGTGCGACGGCAACCTGCTGCGGGGCCCGAACGACCTCGTGTTCGACGGCGCCGGCGGCTTCTGGTTCACCGACCCGGGCAAGGCGCGGGCCCGCGACCGGGATGTCGGCGCGCTCTACTACGCCAAGGCCGACGGCTCGGAGATCCGAGAGATGAGCTTCGGCCTGGAGACCCCGAACGGGGTCGGCCTGTCGCCCGACGGCGCCCAGCTCTACGTGGCGATGACCACCACCGGGCGGGTCTACCGCTGGACGCTGAAGGCCCCCGGCGTGATCGACTCGCCGTACCCCCGCGACCGCGGCACGCTGCTGATGGCCGACCCGGGCGAGAACGCGTTCGACTCGCTGGCCGTTGACGGCGAGGGCCACGTCTGCGTGGCCACCATCCGCGACGGCGGCATCACCGACGTGGCCCCGGACGGCTCCTGGACCCACGTGCCCACCGGCGACCGGCTCACCACCAACATCTGCTTCGGCGGAGCGGACCTGCGCACCGCGTTCATCACCTGCTCGGCGTCGGGCACGCTCGTGCGCACCACGTGGCCCCGCCCCGGCCTGAAGCTGCACCACAACCCCTACTGACGCCGTGACGCCCCGCATCCTGCACAGCGCCGACGGCGAGGCGATCGCCCTCCACGACCTCGGCGGCGACGGCCGCCCGCTGCTGCTCACCCACGGCAACGGGCTCAACGCCGGCATGTGGGCCGCGGTCGCGCCGCTGCTGCGCACCCGCTTCCGTCTGTTTGGGCTCGATTTCCGCGGCCAGGGCGCCGCCGGGCCCGGCCGGCCCGGCCTGTCCGTGGAACGGGCCCGCTTCGCCGAGGACGTCCGGGCCGCGCTCGCGGAGATCGGCGACGCGCCCGCCCTCTCAGCCGGCCACTCCCTCGGCGGGGTGGCCTCGATCAAGGCCGAGCTGACCTGGCCGGGCACGTTCGAGGCGCTGTGGCTCTACGAGCCGGTGCTGATCCCCGACGACTTCGAACGCCCGGCCGGGGCGCAGGAGCGCCTGGTGGAGGCGTCGCTGCGGCGGCGGCAGGAGTTCGACTCGGTCGACGACGCGTACGAACGGTTCCGCTCCAAGCCCCCCTTCGACGGGTGCCGGCCCGAGGCCGTGCGCGCCTACACCGAGATCGGCACCTACCCCCGTCCGGACGGCGGCGTGGCGCTGTCCTGCACGGGCGAGACCGAAGCGAGGGTGTTCTCCACCGGCGAGCCGCAGAACTTCGCCGACTACCGGGCGATCACCTGCCCGACCGTCATCGCGTGCGGGGGCACGGCGCCGCTCGGCGAGCCGCCGGCGATGGTGGCGCCGCTCGTGGCCGCCGCGCTCGGCGCCGGCCGCCTGGAGCGCTTCGAGCACCTCACCCATTTCGGGCCGATGGAAGACCCGGAGACGATCGCCGCCTCGATCCTGTCCCATCTCGGCCCCTTCGCGGCCTGAAGCGGCGCGGCTAACGTCGCCGCCATGGCCGAGACAGGCAGCTACGAAGAGCGCCACGCCCGCGCCGCGGAGACCTTCGCCGGCTTCGTGCCCGACGTGGACCCCGAGCGCGTGGCCGGCTCGCTCGCCCGCCGGCTGGGCGCGCTGGGCAGCTTCGCGTTCGACGCGGTGGGCGACATGTGGTCGCGGCCCCAGCTCGCCAAGCGGGACCGTTCGCTGCTCGTGATCTCGGTGCTGGCCGCCCAGGCGCGGGACGAGGAGCTCGAGCTGCACACCCAGATCGGTCTGCGCAACGGGCTGGCCCGCACCGAGATCGAGGAGATCCTCCTGCACGTGGCCGCCTACGCCGGGTTCCCGGCGGCCATGGCGGCGAGCCGGCGGATGGACGCCGCGCTGTGCAAGGCGCTCGGCGTGGATCGCATCGAGGGGCGCGAGCCCGCGGCCCGCAAGTCCGACGCGGAGCGCGATCGCGACGCAGCCGACGTGCGCCGCACGCTCACCGGGGGACGCGCCGCCGCCGACCCGGCGCAGGACCTCGCGAACATGAACGAGCGCCTCGGCGATCTCGGCACGGTGGCGTTCCGCTGGGCCTTCGGGGAGATCTGGGCCCGCACCGAGCTGTCCCGGCGGGACCGCTCGCTCGTGGTCATCGCCATCCTCGGCGCGCTCGGCCAGGCCCACGAGCTGGCCTTCCACGTGCCCGCCGGGCTGAACCACGGGCTCACCCGCGCCGAGGTCGAGGAGATCATGACCCACCTCTCGCTCTACGCCGGGTTCCCGCGCGCCGTCGACGGCATGCGCGCCGCGAAGGACGCGTTCGCCAAGCTCGACGCCCGCGCCGCCCGCTGAGGCCGTCGCGATGGCCCGCCGCGGCGTCGACTACGTGGCTGGCCTGCGCGACGGGCGGGAGGTGTGGCTCGGCGCCGAGCGGGTGGCCGACGTGACCGAGCACCCCGCGTTCGCGGCGTCGGTGCGGGCCCTGGCCGGCTGGTTCGACTGGCAGCACGACCACGCCGCCGAATGCCTGGCCGCCCCGAGCGGCGACGGCACGAGCGGCGACGGCGTGGTGGGGGTGAGCCACCTGATCCCCCGCGGGCCCGAGGACCTCGCCCGGCGCCGGGTGGGCCTCGAGCGCCTCGCCCGGTACAGCGCCGGCACGCTCGGCCGCACGCCCGACTACGTGAACCTCACCTTCGCCGGCTTCGCGGGGCGGCCCGACGTGATCGGCCTCAACGGCGACGGCCGGGCGGTGGAGGCCCTGGCCGCCTATCAGCGTGAGATCGCCCGGCGGGACCTCGCCCTCACGCACACGATCGTGCACCCGGTGGTCGACAAGAGCCAGGGCGACGTGGAGGGCGTGAACGGCGAGCTGGCGCTGCGCACGGTCGGCGAGACGGCCGAGGGAATCGTGGTGCGAGGGGCGCGCATCCTGGCCACGCTCGGCCCCTTCGCCGACGACCTGGCCGTGTACCCGGGCCAGCCGCTGCCGCGCGGGGCCGACCCTGCGTACGCGCTGATGTTCTCGATCCCGGTCGGCGCGCCCGGCGTGCGGACGATCTGCCGGGACCACTACACGGTCGACGCGGCCGTCATCGACCGTCCGTTCTCGGCCCGTTTCGACGAACAGGACGCGTTTGTGATCTTCGACGACGTGGTGGTGCCCTGGGAGCGGGTCTTCATCGCCGGCGACGTCGAGGTCTACAACCGGCTGATGAGCGCCGGCTGGGTGGGCAACATCATGCAGCAGACCGCGCTGCGGGCCGCGGTGAAGCTCGAGTTCGCCTACGAGCTGTGCTGGCGGATGGCCGAGGCCTCCGGCTCGGCCGGGCGGCCCGACGTGAGCGCCATGCTGGGCGAGGTGTGGAGCTTCGCCGCGCTCACCCGCGCCGCGCTGCGAGCCGCGGAAGCCGACGCCCGCGAGTACGGCGCCGGCACGTGGTTCTGCGAGGAGACGCCGTTCCACGCGCTGCGCCCGACGATGCCCGGCTGGATGGCCCGGACCAACGAGATCATCAAGCTGATCGGCGGGCACAACCTGCTGGCCACCCCCACCGCCGCGGCGTTCGCCGACCCTGCGCTCGGCCCCGCCCTCGAGCGGTACCTGCCCGGCGCCGGGGGCATGCCGGCGGCCGAGCGGGCCCGGCTGTTCCGCGCCGCGTGGGACTTCACCGGCTCGGCCCTCGGGGGGCGCAACGAGCTCTACGAGCGCTTCTACCTGGCCAGCGCGGCCCGCACCTACTCGCTGGCCCACCTGGTGGCGCAGCGCCGCGGCGGCTGGGACGAGGTGCCGGCCTTTCTCGACCGGGCGCGCTGAACGCCCGGCCGTTGGGCCCTGGCGCCGCGCTGAGGCCGGCGCCCATCATGCGGCCATGGCCGGATCCTCCGCCCGTCTCGTGAGTTGCCCCTCGTGCGGGGCCCGCAACCGCCTGCCCGGCGCCGCGGCCGGCGCGGTGCGCTGCGCCCGCTGCCAGACGCCCTTGCCGTGGGTGATCGACGCCGACGACGCCGACTTCGACGCGATCGTGTCGTCGGCGACGCTGCCGGTGCTGGTGGACTGCTGGGCGGCGTGGTGCGGCCCGTGCCGGGCGGTGGCCCCGGTGATCGACCGGGCGGCGCAACGCCACGCCGGCCGGCTCCGGGTGGTCAAGCTCGACGTGGACCGAGCCCCTGCGGTCTCGGCGCGGCTCGGCATCCGCGGCGTCCCGGCCCTGTTCCTGTACCGGGACGGCGCCGTGGTCGCACAGCGGGTTGGTGCGCTCGGCGAGGACGAGCTCGAGCGCTGGCTGACCCCGGTGCTGGCCACGGCCTGAGCCCGCCGCGGGCGCCGGGCTGGCGTCAGCCGGCCGGGGTCACAGCCAATCGCGGCGGCGGAACAGCACGAACAGGCCGACCGAGAGCACGCCCACCAGCGCCGCGGCCGAGGCCACACCCCACGGCCGGCCCGAGCCGGGGAAGGGCACGTTCATGCCGTACCAGCCGGTCACGAGCGTGGGCACCGCGATGATCGCCGCCCAGCTCGTGACCTTCTTCATCACCTGGTTCTGGCGGTACTCCCGCAGGCTGAGGTTGGTCTCTACGATCGTGCCGACGAGGTCCCGCAGCGCGTCGGTCGACTCGCCGATGCGCAGCACGTGGTCGTACACGTCCTGGTAGTAGGGGTAGAGCGCGTCCGACACCGCGCCGTGCTCGCGACGCATCAGCGCGCTGAGCGCCTCGCGCAGCCCGCCGATCAGCCGGTGGAGCTGCACCAGCGCCCGGCGCATCTCGAACCAGCGCTGCTGCTTGGCCGGTTCCAGCGGGCGCTCGGAGAAGATGCGCTCGCTCACCTCGTCGTAGTAGTCGTCGAACGCGCCGACCGCGTCGAAGTACCCGTCGACCACCACGTCGAGCAGCGCATAGAGCAGGTACCCCACGCCCTCGCCGAGCAGGTGGGTGGAGCGGTCGAGGCGGCGGACCAGCGCGTCGACGGCGGCGGCGTCGCTGTTGTGCACGGTGATGAACCAGCGTTCGCCGATGAACGCATCGATCTCGGCATGCCGGAGGCGGCCCTCTGCGGGCTCGACCGTGACGGCGTGGCACGACAGGAACAGATGGCTCTCGTAGCGGTCGAGCTTGGGGCGCTGGTGCGGCTCGAGCGCGTCCTCCACCGCCAGCTCGTGCAGCCCGAGCTCCTCGGCGAGCCGGCGCAGGTCCTCCTTCGACGGGGAGTTGAGGTCGACCCACACCATGACGTCGGGCCGGTCGAGCTGCACCCCCACGTCGTCGAGCGGGAAGCCTTCGGCGACGAGCGCCCCGCAGCGGTAGGCCCTCGTGTGGTGGTCGTGCACCAGCGGCAGCGTACCGACCGGGCGACGCATCGGTCCGGGGCCTCATTCCCTGCTAAGCACCGGATCGGCCCCCGACGTCTGATCGACGCCCAGGCCGCGCTCGAGTCCGGCGCCGAACCTGCCGACGGCGTCGCGGTCGAGATCTTGGCCAACATCGACGCCATGCGAGCCGCAGTCGACCTCGGCGCCTCGGCCCGACCGACCCGGCTGCACGACCTGCTGGCCGTGCACCGCACGCTCATGGTCCGCTCCCCCACGCCTCAGGTCGCGGGCGTCGTGCGCGCCGCCCAGAGCTGGATCGGCGGCAGCGCCTACAACCCGTGCGCCGCCAGCTACGTGCCCCCGCCGGCCGAGCACGTCCCCCCGCTCCTCGACGACCTTGTCGAGTACGTCAACACCGACCATCACCCCGCCCTGGTTCAAGCCGCTCTAGCGCACGCCCAGTTCGAAGCCATTCACCCCTTCGCCGACGGCAACGGCCGCGCCGGACGGGCGCTCATCCACCTGATCCTGCGCCGCCGCGGCGTCGCCCCCCGCTTCGTGCCGCCCATCAGCCTGGTCCTGGCCACCTGGGCGCCCGACTACCTGGCCGGCCTCACCGCCTACCGCTGGGTCGGCGCGCCCGACCACGCCGAACGCGGCGGCCACGCCCACCTCTGGCTGCGGACCTTCGCGGCCGCCGCCGCCCGCGCCTGCGCCGGAGCCCGCTCCTACGCCCGAACGATCAGCGACCTCCAACACGACTGGCGCCGCCGCCTGGGCCGCGTCCGGGCCGCCTCGGCCACGGCGCTGCTCCTCGAGGCCCTCCCCGGCGCCCCGATCATCACCGTCGACACCGCCGCTGCGCTCACCGGCCGCTCCCCCATGCGGGTCGGCGAAGCCGTCAACCGCCTCCACCAAGCCGGCATCCTCACGCAACGCAACCCCCACCGCCAGCGCTACCGCAGCTTCGAATCCCCCGAGATCATCGACCTGTTCACCGGCCTCGAACGCGCCCTCGCCGCGCCGGCGCCGGACGCGAACAGGGACGATCGGCCCTGGTCTTCACCCGCTGCTCGCGCTGGAGTAGCACTGCCCCGCGGGGGCGGCGGTCCTCGCCCGACTCTCCAGGGGCGGGGACCGCTGCGCGGCGGGCCCGCCGCCCCCCGCCGCTAGCCTCGGGCCCCATGGCCGGTCCGCTGCCGCTGCGCTTCCGGTGCTCCGCGGCCAAGGCGGCGCAACTGCCGGCGGCGGGCGCCGAGCTGGCGCTCACCGGGCGCTCGAACGTCGGCAAGTCCTCCCTGCTCAACGCCCTGGCGAACCGGCGTGACCTGGCCCGCGTGTCGAAGACGCCGGGGGCCACGCGGCTGCTCAACGTGTTCGAGCTCGAGGGCGCCCCGGGGCGCTGGGTGGTGGATCTGCCCGGCTACGGCTTCGCCAAGGTGTCGGCCAACGAACGGGCCCGCTGGCGGGGCATGATCGAGGGCTACCTCGTGGACCGCGTCACGCTGCGCCGGGTGCTGGTGCTGATCGACGGGGAGGTCGGGCCGACGCCGCTCGACCGCCAGATGCTCGACTGGCTGGCCCACCTCGGCCGGCCGTACACGGTGGTGGCCACGAAGGCCGACAAGGTGCGCTCCTCCCGCCGCCTCGCCCAACGCAAGGCCGTGGCCGAACGCCTCGGCCTCGGCCGCGACGAGCTGCGTTGGGTGAGCGCAGCCACCGGCGCCGGCATCCCCGAGCTGCGGGCCGAGCTGGGCCGGCTGCTGGCCGAGCCGGCCGAGCCGGCGCCGCCCGCCGCGCCGCTCCCGGCCGGCTGACGCCCGAGCGCCGCCCCACGCCGCACCTTTTGAATCACGTTCGGGATGCCGAGGTAATCTGAGGCTCGGCGGACTCGAGGTGAAGGCGGAGACATGGGTGAGAGGCGGACTCGCGCGCGTTGGTGGGCGGCCGGCGCGGCGATCAGTGCACTAGTCGCGGCGGCGGCCGCGCCGAGCGCGATCGGCCGGGCCGAACGGGATCGCCCGCCGACGGTCACGGCGGCGTGCGGCGCGGCGCCGGCGGGGGCGAGGGTGATCCAGCCGAGCGACACGCCTCGGGTGCTGGTCGCGGAGGCGGGCGAGACCCTGTTCTTCTGCCGGGGCGTGCACCGGGTGAGCGTGGAGGCCAAGGCCAACGCCCGGCTCCTGGGCGACGAGGGCGCGGTGCTCTCCGGGGCCGACGTGCTGAAGGGCTGGACCGTGCACCGGCCCGGAACCCGACGGGCGCCGGCGGTGTGGAAACACACGCTGGCGAAGATCAGCGACGAGCTCCACGGCGAATGCGCCGACGGCGCCGCGGGCTGCACGTTTCCGCAGGACCTCTTCGCGGAGCCCACCGCGGCCTCGGGCACGGCGGCGGCCAAGCCCCTGCGCCTCGTCCAGGCGGCTTCGCTGCCGGCCAGCCTCGCCGAGCGCACCTGGTGGATCGACCGGGCGACGCTCACGATCTACCTGGCCCTCTCCGCCGACCCGAACACGATCACCGTCGAGCTCGGCGCCCGGAACTACGGCGTGGCCAACGTCGACGAGCACAGCGTGAACGTGACCGTCCGCGGCGCCGACCCGGCCGGCTGCCTCGCCGGGCGCACCAGCGGCTGCCTGCGCATCGAGCGCTACGCCGTGCCCGCCCAACGGGGCGCGCTGCAGACCTACGAGCCCGGCCGCGGCGACCCACCCGGTGCGATCACCCCGCCCGGCTGGATCGTCGACGGGGTGCTGGCGCAGCTCAACCACGGCGTGGGCGTGAAGGTCGGCGGCGGCTCCACGGTGCGCAACAGCCGGATGGTGAACAACGGCCAGCTCGGGCTCAGCGTGTACAGCGACTGGGAGGGCGACCCGGCGGCCAGGGCGGTGGTGGAGCGCAACGTGATCAGCTGGAACAACTACGCCGGCTACAGCTCGGGCTGGGAGGCGGGCGGCGCCAAGTTCGCCCGCACGAAGGACCTCGTGGTGCGGGCGAACATCGCCGCAGGCAACGCCGGCAAGGGCCTGTGGACCGACATCGACAACCGGGGCACGGTCTACGAGGCCAACACGGTGACCGACAACGCCGACGAGGGCATCCTCCACGAGATCTCCCACAGCGCGCTGATCCGCAACAACGTCGTGCTGCGCAACGGCTTCGCCCGCTTCCGGACGGAGGGCTGGTTCTGGGGCGCCGGCATCTCGATCCAGAGCTCCGACGCCGCCGACGTGAACGGCTACACCCGGGTGTCGGGGAACACCGTGAACGGGAACGCGAACGGCATCGTCGGCATCGGCCAGGACAGCCGAGGGGTGCTGCGCAACCTGTGGGTGGACCGCAACACGGTGACCGGCGCCGCGCTGGTCGGCGTGGCCGTCGACAACCCGGACGCGCCGAGCGCCGCGAAGCGCTGCATCTTCTTCACCGGCAACACCTACAAGCGGGTCGGCGAGTTCCGCTTCGAGCACGAGCCCGCCACCGCCAACCCGACCACCGACCCGGCGGTGGCGCGCCCCCCCGCCAACCTCGCCGCCGCCAACTGCCCGCCCCGGCCCAGAGGCTGAGCGAAGCGAAGCCTCCGACAACAACAGTGGCTGAGCGAAGCGAAGCCTCCGGCAACAACAGTGGCTGAGCGACAGAGCGCGCCAGCGCAGCTGGTTAGAACACGAAGCTGCGCTTGCCTTGGGCTTGGAGCAGGCGGCCGAAGCGCAGGCCGGGGAAGTGGGCGGCGGCCACCGGGATGTCCTGGCCCTCGATCTCGCGGGCGAGCGCCTGGCGGGTCTTCTTCGCCAGCGCCGGGTCCACGTCCATCATCCCGTCCCACTCCAGCTCGAGGAGCTGCACGGGGCAGTGCACCACGTCGCCCAGCAGCATGGCCCGGTCGGCGCCGGAGGACAGCACCACGATCGAGCTCCCCGGCGTGTGGCCGGGCGCGGCCATGATGTCGATCCCGGGCAGCACGGTTCCCGAGCCGTCGTAGGTCTGGAACAGCTGCGTGGCGTGCACGAGCACGGCGTGGGGGTTCACCGGGATGTTCTCGGCGCCGGGGTAGCCGTCGGGCGTGTCCTTGTGCTCGATCATGAAGTGCTGCCAGTCGGCCAGGGCGCAGCGGTACACGGCGTTGGGGAACGTGACGCTGCCCTGCTGGGTCGCCCAGCCGATGTGGTCGATGTGGAGGTGGGTGAAGATCACGTCGGTCACCTCGGCCGGGCTCACCCCGAGCGCGGTGAGGTTGTCGAGCATCGCTCCGCCGGAGAGCCCCATCAGGCTGCCCGGGCCGAGGCCGGCGTCGATCAGCACCGTGCGCTTGCCGTCGCGCACTAGGTAGCCGCCGAGGGTGAGGGGGAGCATGCCGTCCTCGTCGAGGAGGTCCTCGTGCGCCTTCCACATCTCCGGAGTGGTGCCGCGGAAGGTCTTGTCGGGCCGGAACCGCCCGCCCCCGTCGACCACCCCGTCCACCCGCAGCTCGCCAACGATCATCGGCTCGGCCATCGGCATCTCCCTCTCGTCCCTCCGGCGTGGGCGAAACCTTAGGCAGCCGGGCGGCCCGGCGCCCTAGCGTCCCGGGGCGATGACAGCACGAACCGGCAAGCAGTACCTCGACTCGCTGCGCGAGCACCAGCCGGTTGTGTACCTGAACGGCGCGCGGGTGGCGGACGTGACCGAGGAGCCGCTCTTCGCCGGCCCCATCCGCTCGATCATGCAGCAGTACGACATGGCGCTCGACCCGCGGTTCTTCGACGTGATGACCAGCGTCGACCCGTCGACCGGCGAGCGGTTCTCCAGCTCCTTCCTCGTGCCGACGAACCGGGACGAGCTGGTCCGGCGTCGGCGGCACTTCAAGCTGCGCTGCGACCATTCGTTCGGGTTCATGGGCCGGGCGCCGGACTTCATGAACGCGCTGCTCACCGACTTCTCGCTGGTGAAGAGCCAGTTCGAGCGGGGCGGCGAGGGCTACGGCGAGCACCTCGCCGACTACTACCGCTACGTGCGCGACAACGACCTGTTCCTCACCCACACGTTGGTGAACCCGCAGGTGGACCGCTCCCGCCTCTCGCACCAGCAGGACGACCCGTTCATCCACCTCGGCCGGGTCGACGCCACCCGGGAGGGCATGGTCGTGCGGGGGGCGAAGATGCTGGGCACGATGGCGCC
Source organism: Acidimicrobiales bacterium (assembly GCA_046153015.1). GTDB lineage: Bacteria > Actinomycetota > Acidimicrobiia > Acidimicrobiales > CAIXPF01 > JBJXGF01. The sequence goes on from JBJXGF010000112.1 coordinate 12,062, forward strand.
GCTCACCGAGGAGATCATGGTGTTCCCCTTCGGGGGGATCGCCCCGGGCGACGAGCGCTACGGGCTGGGCTTCTCGCTCCCGAACAACACCTCCGGGCTGCGCTACATCTGCCGGGAGACGGTGGCGCCGGGCGAGCGGAGCCGGTTCGACCATCCGCTGTCCAGCCGGTTCGAGGAGATGGACTGCATCGCCGTGTTCGACGACGTGGTGGTGCCCTGGGAGCGGGTGTTCATCGACGGGACGGAAGCGGCCCGCGACGTGTGCAACTCGCTGCGGCCCCGCGACGGCGTCGTGGCCGTGCAGACCTCGGCGCGGATGCTCTCGAACCTCGAGTTCTTCTGCGGGCTGGCGATGCGCCTGGCCGACGCCACCGGCGTGGCCGAGTTCCTCCACATCCAGGAGAAGCTCGGCGAGATGCTGACCGAGCTCGAATCGTTCCGGGCCGCGTTCTACGGCGCCGAAGCGCTGGCCGCGCCCAACCCGGCTACCGGCGTGTGGTCGGTCCACCAGCACTTCCTCGTGCAGGCCAACCTGCGCGCCCCACGGATCTACCCGCGGCTGGTGGAGATCGTGAAGATCATCGCCGGCGGCGGCTTCTTCTACGCGCCCACCGAGGCCGACCTCGCCCACCCCGAGCTGCGGGCCGACATCGACAAGTACGTGCGGGGCCGTCCCGGCGTCGACGCCGCGGAGCGCCTGGCGCTCTTCAAGCTGGCCTGGGACGTGACCGGCGACAGCTTCGGGCAGCGGATGGAGCAGTACGCCCGCTTCTACTCGGGCGACCCGATCCGCAACACCGCCGGCTACTACCTGGCGTACCCGGCGAAGGACCCGCTCTTCGAGACCGTCGACCGGGCCCTCGGCCGGCGCGACGACCTCGACATCGAGGTGTCGCCGGAGGACCCGCGCGACCGCCCCGGCCTGCGGGCCCCCGACCCGGCGCAGCTCTCGGGCACCTACCCGGTGAGCTCCCGGCCCCGGGCACGATAGCCCGGGCGGTCAGTCGAGGTCGCGGGCGTGGAGCACGCCGGCGGCGGCCAGCTCGCTCACCCGGCCCGGGTCGTAGCCGGCCCAGCCGGACAGCACGGCGGCGTTGTGCTCGCCGAGCGACGCGGCGGTGAGCTCGGGCAGCTCGGGGCGCTCGGAGAACTTGAACGGGAAGCCCGGGATCGTCACCGGGCCCACCACCGGGTCCTGGACCACGCGCACCATCTCCCGTTCGGCGAAGTACGGGTGGGTGAACGCGTCGGTGGGCTTGAGCACCGGGGCGCAGGGGATGCGGTGCGCCTCGAGCACGTCGAGCACCTCCTGGTCGGTCTCGAAGCCGGCCATCCACTCCTCGGTGGCCGCCACCAGCTCGGTCCGGCGGCGGGCTCGGTCCCGCATGGTGCGCAGGCCCGGGTCGGTGAGCCACTCGGGATGGCCGACGGCGGTGCAGAAGCTCTCCCACTGCCGGTCGAGGGCGATGATCACGATGTGGCCCTGCGGCGAACGGAACGACCCGGCGGGGAAGGTGACCCCGCCGTGGCTGCCCGAGCGCATCGGGTCGACCTTGCCGCCGGTGGCCGCCGGGAGCTGGATGTTCATCTCGTGGGAGTGGAACAGGCAGTCGATCATCGAGACGTCGACCCACTGGCCCCGGCCTGTCCGCTCTCGGTGGAAGAGGGCCAGCGCCAAGCCGGTGAGCGCGTGCACGCCGGAGGACACGTCGGCGAAGCCCACCCCCACGAACTGCGGCGGCCGGTCCCGTTCGCCGGTCATGTGCATGAACCCGGAGAACGCCTGGGCGATCGTGTCGTAACCGACCTTGTGGGCCAGCGGGCTGTTGCGCCGCCCGAACGCGGAGATCGACGCCATGACCAGCCGAGGGTTGACCTCCCGCAGGGACTCGTAGTCCAGCCCGCGGCGTTCGAGCACGCCCGGCCCGTAGTTCTCGACCACCACGTCGGCGGCGCGCACGAGGTCGCGCACCACCTCGAGCGCCTCGGGCGAGTTGAAGTCCACGCACACGCTGCGCTTGCCGCGGTTCTGCTGCACGAAGTAGTGGCTGCGCCCCTCGCCCATGTACGCCAAGTAGCGCGCCGGGTCACCCCCCGGGGCCTGCTCGAGCTTGACGATGTCGGCCCCCAGCTCGGCCATGAGCCGGGTGACGGTAGGCCCGGCCAGGTACTGGGTGAAGTCGAGGACCTTGACGCCTTCGAGGATGCGGGGCGGCTGCTCGGTGTCGGCCATGGCCGGGGACCTTAGCGGGCGCCCTACCGGGTCCGGTCCGGCGCGTCGAGGTGCTCCACGTCGGACAGACGGGACAGGCTGAACGTGTGCCCGTCGCCCAACTCCATCGCCTCGAGACGGGTGATCGAGGCATGGCCGAGCACGAAGCGCTCCCACTCCCAGGGGGTGGGCTCGAGGCCGAGGAGATGGCAGATCAGCACGGCGTTGGTGCCGGCGTGGGCAACGACGAGCAGACGCCGGCCCGGCTCGGCGATGCGCCAGACAGGCAGCTCGGCCGACGCCGGGTCGACGCCTCGCTCGGCGAGGAACAGCCCGCCGGCCTCGCGCACCCGGGCCACGAAGTCGCGCACCGACTCCCCGCCGGGCAGGCCGAGCCAGCGTTCATGGGAGGGGCGGGCCCGGTCGGCCTTGAAGGCCTCCTCCGCCTTCTCCGCCGGGGTGCCGTGCCAGACGGGGTTGCGGATCTCCTGCAGCCAGTCGCGCACGGTCGCCCGGCAGCCGGTGCGCTGCTCGAAGGGCGCCGCGGTCTGGCGGGCGCGGGTGAGCGGAGAGACGAACACCTCGTCGAAGCGTTCGCCGGCCAGACGCTCGGCGAGCTGCTCCGCCTGGCGGCGGCCTCGTACGGTGAGCGGCGGATCGTCGATGGCCAGCCCCTCGCGCACCCATTCCGGCTCGGCGTGGCGGGCGAGGACTATCTCCATTATGGGGCTGGCTCCATTGTCAGACTGGGGTGTGCGCGGCCAGGAACTCCTCCATCGCCTTCATGGCGGCGGGCTGGTCCTCGGGCTGCTTCCACCGTTCGATCAGCGTGGCGTTGGGCCCCAGCCGGGCCAGGTCGCGAGAAGACGACTCGGGGTGGTACAGGTCGTTGCCGAGCAGCACGAGCAGCGGGGTCGGACAGCGGGCGACGTCGTCGTGGGAGGCGGTGAAGAGGAACCCGTCGCCGCCGTACATCGACTCCCGGAACGCAGCCCACACCTCGGCGGGCGTGTCGGGCCGGCTGGCCTTGAGCTCGTCGGCCCAGCTGTCGAACATGTCGTAGAACGCCTGCCGGTTGCCGTCCAGCCCGATGGTCTGGAACACCACGCCGGACGCGACCCGCTCGGGGGCGGCGGCGGCCAGGGCCATGATGTACGAGCCGCCGATGCACATGCCGGCCACGTGGAAGCGGTCGACGCCGAGATGGTCCAGCAGCGCCAGCTGGTCGCCGGTGAAGGTGTGCCAGCCGTCGCCGGCGTTGACCGGGCCGGTGGAGCGCCCGGCGTTGCGCTGGTCCATGGCGATCACCCGGTACGTGCCCGAGAGCTGCTCGATCGGGTTCCACGGGGTCCCCGACCAGTACGACACCGCCGAGCGCATGCCGCCCGGGGCGATCAGGAGAATCGGGAAGCCGCTCCCGTGCTCCTCGTAGTAGAGGCTGACGTCGCCCTGCTCGAAGAACGGCACGTGCCGACCCTCCCTGCTCGTGATCCGGCAGGCCAGTTCAGCACACTCGGGCGCCGCTCGCGCCCCTTGTGCCGGCACGGCGGCCGGGGGCGTGTTGCGCCTACGCCGCGGTCGGTGGGATCAGCACCACCGGAACGGCCGTCTCGTGCAGCACCCGCAGCGCCACGCTGCCGAGGTGCAGGCCGTGGAAGCCGCCGGCGCCGCGCCGGCCGAGCACCAGCAGATCGGCATGCTCCCGGGAGCCGACCTGGGCCAGCGTGCGGGCCGGGTCGCCCTCCTCCACCAGGGCGAGCACGTTGAGGCCCTCGGCGGCGAGCGGCGCGAGGCGGGCCTCGACGTCGTCCAGCGCGGCCTGGCGCCAGCCGGGGTCTTCGACGCGGCGGCCGGCGGAGGCGGC
>JBJXGF010000148.1:0-4899 GCA_046153015.1 Acidimicrobiales bacterium
CGAGCGGGCCGGCGCCGAGGCGCGCGCCGCCCCGACTGCGTCCGAGGCGGCTGGGTCCGAGGCGGCTGGGTCCGAGCTGGCGGCCGCCGAGCGGGAGGCGCCCGCGGCCGCCGCGCCCGGCGCCGGGCCGAGTGCATGAAGGTCGGCGCATGAAGGTCAGCGCATGAGGGTCGCGGTCTACAACCGCTTCTGGTCCACGGCCGGCGGCGGCGAGAAGGTGGCCGCCGGCATCGCGGAGGTGCTGGCCCGCGGCCACGACGTGACGCTTCTCTCCACCGAGCCGATCGAGCTCGCCTGGCTCGGCGAGCGGCTCCAGGTCGACCTCTCCGGGGTCGCGGTCGAGATCCTCGACGGCCGGGAGCCGGCCGCGGTGGCGCTGGCCAGCGAGGCGTACGACCTGCTGGTCAACGCGTCCTACACGAGCCACGACCCCTCCCACGCCGCGCACGGCATCTACTTCGTGCACTTCCCGTCCGACCCCGCTTTTCTCCCGTCGCTGCCGCGGCGGGCCCTGCTCTCGGTCACCGCCCGCGCCGCCCGGGCGCTCGACGTGGACCTGGCCGGCTACCACTGGCGGCGCGGGGTCTACGCCAGCGAGTCGGTCGGCGTGCTGGGTCGGCGCATCCGCCGGGCGGTGCGCTGGACCAACGGCGAGGCCGAGCTCGAGCTGCGCCTGCCTCCGCGGGAAGAGACCCGGGTGGAGCTGCTGCTGGCCCGGCTGGTGCCGCCGGGCGGGGCGCCCGTCCCGGCGCAGGTGTTCCTCGAGGGCGAGCTGGCGGCCGAGACCGAGCTGCGCCCGCCGCGCTCCAAGCTCGACCGCCGCCCGGCCCGCCTGGCCTTCACCGCGGCGGCGCCGGCCAGCGGGCGGGTGCGGGTGGAGCTGCGCAGCCCGGCGTGGGCCCCCGCCGAGGCCGGCGGCGGCGCCGACGAACGCCGCCTGGGCGTCCCCGTGATCGACGTGGTGGTGGGCGGACGGCGCGCCCACACCCTGGCCGCGCTCAACCGCCAGGTCGCCTACCCGGGCCAGTCGCTGGAGTTCCTCGAGACCTACGACCGGGTGGTGTCGAACTCCGAGTACACCCGCAGCTGGGTGCGTGAGCTGTGGGGGAGGGACACGGGGGTGCTCAACCCGCCGGTGACGCCCCAGCCCCGGGAGGCGAAGACCAACACGATCCTCTCGGTCGGCCGGTTCTTCGACCGCACCGGCGGCCACTCGAAGAAGCAGCTCGAGCTGGTCGGCGCGTTCCGCCGCCTCGTCGAGCGGGGAGTGACGGGCTGGACGTACCACCTGGTGGGCGGGTGCGCCCCGAAGGACCGGGCCTATCTCGACGAGGTGCGCGGCGCCGCCGAGGGCCTGCCGGTCGAGCTGCACGTCGACGCCGAGGGCGCCGAGCTGCGGCGGCTGTACGGGCAGGCGGCGATCTACTGGCACGCCACCGGGCTCGGCGAGGACGACCGCCTGCACCCCGAGCGCTTCGAGCACTTCGGCATCACCACCGCCGAAGCCATGTCGGCCGGCGCGGTGCCGGTGGTGATCGGCCGGGCCGGCCAGCTCGAGATGCTGCGCGACGGCATCGAGGGCTTCCACTTCGCCGACCTCGACCAGCTCGTGGCCCGCACCGAGACTCTGGTGCGCAACCCGGCGCTGCGCAGCCGGATGGCCGACGCCGCGGCGCTGCGCGCCGCGGACTACGGGCCCGCGGCGTTCGCCGAACGGCTCGAGGCGCTGGTGGCCGACGCCACCCGCGCCGCCCGGCGCTGACGCGCCGGGGTCAACGCTTGGCGCACTCCCAGGTGAGGAACTGGTGCGCCGGGGTGATGCCCAGGCGCAAGCTCGTCGCCGGGTCGAGCACCTCGACGAGATCCTCGGGCCCGCTCGGCGCGTCGGCGAGCAGCGAGACGAGGTCGAACTCGCCGCCCTCGCCCCGGGCGGCGGCGGCGCGTGCCGAGGCCGCCCAACCCGCGGGAGCGAGGGGCGTGGGCGCGAAGCCGGCGGCGCGCAGCGCAGCGGCCAGATCCCAGCCGAAGCGCCACTCGACCGGGGTGTCGTCCCCGTGGAGCTCCGGGGTCGCCGGCCGTGCGGTGCGCCCCTGGAGGAGGGGGACCTGCAGGAACAGCCGGCCGCCGGGGCTGAGCACCCGGGCCAGCTCCGCCAGCGCCGCCCCCGTGTCGGCCACGTGCTCGAGCACGTGGGAGGAGAGGATCACCTCGAAGCTGGCGTCGGGCAGGTCGAGGCGCTGCAGGTCGAGCCGGCGCCCGGCGGCGTGGGCGGACTGGTCGTAGTCGCTCATCTCGTAGGCGAACCAGCGGCCCATCGCCCGCCGGTACGGCCCGCCGAGGCGCGGGCTCGTCTCCCACAGGCGGGCGCCGAGCGTGCGCGGCGGGCAGCGGGCCACGAGGCAGGCGAGCAGGAAGCGGTCCCGGGCCAGCGACCCGCAGCGGGGGCACATCGCGCCCTCGCAGTGCGCCGGCCCCCGGAACGAGCGGCCGTTCCACCGGCACAGGTTGCAGCGGCCGCCGGCGGGGCTCCACGGCGAGGGGGCACGCGCGTCCCAGCGGCTGCTGTAGGGCGGCGGCAGCGGCCTGGCGTCGGTGGGCGGCGGGGGCGCCACCCGCCAGACGAGGCGGCGGACCGGCGCCTTGGCCGGCTCGGGAAGCGCCGCTTTCAGGGCGGCGAACAGGGCGGACATGGGGGGAATCGACTCCTCGGCGCTCGGCGGGGGCCGGTGGGCCCGCCTGTACTCTGGCCTGCATGCCAGTGCGTCTCGTGATCATCGGCGGCGGCCCGGCCGGAAACCAAGCCGCCACGCACGCGGCCCGGCTCGGCGCGCAGGTCACGCTCGTCGAACGAGACGTGCTGGGCGGCGCCGCCCACCTGTGGGACTGCATCCCGTCGAAGGCGATGATCGCCACCGGCGGCGCCATGTCGTTCCTGCGCCGGGCGCACGGCATGGGCCTGGTCGACGTGCCCGCCGCGGTCGACCGCGAGGCGCTCTCGGAGCGCATCGGGCACATCCAGGGCCGGCTCGAGCGCTCGGTCGACGATCTGCTCGGCCACCAGGGCGTGCGGCTCCTGCGGGGCTCGGCCCGGCTGAAGGGGCCCCACGAGGTCACCGTCGACACCGCCGACGGGCTGGTCGAGCTCACGGCCGAGTTCATCCTCCTCGCCACCGGCAGCCGTCCTCGCATCCCCGAGTGGGCGCCGGTCGACGGCGAGCGGGTGCTCACCACTCGCCAGGCGTACCCGCCGCCCGAGATCCCCGAGCACCTGGTGGTGATCGGCTCGGGGGTCACCGGCGTGGAGTTCGTGCACATGTTCAGCTCGCTCGGCAGCAAGGTCACGCTGATCGTGAGCCGCCAGCAGGTGCTGCCCGACAAGGACCCGGACATCGCCGCCGCCCTGGAGGAGGATTTCCTCGCCCGGGGTGTGCGGCTCTACAAGGGCGCACGCGCCGAGGCCATCGAACGCAGCGACGACGGCGTGGTCGTGCGCTGCGACGACGGGCGGGTGGCCCGCGGCTCGCACGCCCTGCTGGCCATCGGCTCGATCCCGAACTCCGACGAGCTCGGCCTCGACGCCGCCGGGGTCGAGGTGGACCGCGCCGGCTACGTCGTGACCCACGACCATCACCTGCGCACCAGCGCGCCGCACATCTATGTAGCCGGGGACCTGTCGGGCAAGCTGCCGCTCTCCTCGGTCGCCTCGATGCAGGGCCGCAAGATCGCCGAGCACGTGATGGGCATGCACGCCCGCGATCACCGCCATCTCGACTACGACAAGGCGGCGTCGGCCATCTTCACCGAGCCCGAGATCGCCGACGTCGGGCTGGCCGAGAGCGAGGCGTTCGGCCTCGGCCGCAAGATCCGGGTCACCAAGGTGCCCTTCGCCACCTCCTCGAAGGCGCTGATCAACGACGACCCCCGGGGCTTCGTGAAGATCATCAGCGACCCGGCCACGGGCGTGGTGCTCGGCGGCTCGATCGTCGGCCGGCACGCCGCGGAGCTGATCTCGGTGATCGCCCTCGCGGTCACCGCCGGGCTGCGGGTGACCGACATCGTGGAGTCCCTGCTCGTGCACCCGAGCCTCGCCGAGTCCCTCGCCGAAGCCGCCGAGTAGCCAACCGCGCAGCATCACCGTTCAGCCGCGTTCTTCTGGGGGCTGCGCCCCCAGACCCCATCCGCGGCCGGCTCGCTGGCGCTCGCTCGGCCGCCCGGCTGAGCTTCGTTCAGCCGGGCGGCAGCCAGCCCTCGATCCGCGCCCGGGCGCCCTGCTCGGCCACCGCCCTCGTGCGGGCGCCCGGGGAGAAGCGGCAGGCCGCCTCGGCGGCCTCGGGGCCGATCTCGTAGGGCATCACGCACCAGACCGCAGCGTGCTCGCCGCCGGCCGGGCCGAGCGACGGGGCGAGCGCCGCGTCGAGCGAGTCGTACAGGCTGCGCTCGTCGGGGGCCTCGGCGAGGATCGTGAACGCGCCGGGCCGGCCCCCCCGGTTCATCAGCCGGTCGTGCACGAACACCTCGGTGTACGGGTGGTAGGCCACCACGACGTTGCGGGCGGCCGGGCTGGCGGCCACCACGGCCAGGTCCTCGGTCAGCCCGATCCCGAAGGTCTCGGGCAGGTGGGCCAGCGCCCCCGGCCACAAGCCGGCCACGAGCCCGGCGCCGGCGAGGGCCGCGCCCCAGTCGGCGGCGGCTCGCCGGGCCAGCTCCAGCAGGCCGAGCGCGGCGAACGCGGGGGCCAGCCACACGTAGGAATGGTTGACCCGCACCGGGGTCATCGGCCAGGACGACACCGCCGACAACGCCACGGTGGCCAACCACGCCGAGGCCAGCGCCGCGGCCGGCAGGGCCGAGCGTCGCCCTGCCGCGGCCAGCCCGACCCCGGCCAGCGCCAGCGCGACG
>JBJXGF010000153.1:0-34066 GCA_046153015.1 Acidimicrobiales bacterium
GCGGGCGGCGCCGGGGGCGGCGCAGCGCCGCCGCCTCCGCCGGGTCGAGGTGCGCGGCGCCCAGCACCGGCGCCTCACGCTCGGGCGCCTCGACCAGGGCGAGGTCGGCCAGCGCGGGCGTGAGCGCGCTGGCCACTCGGGCCAGCTTCGCCTCGAAGGACGGTTCGGCCTCCAGCTCGGCGAGCAGCCGCGCCGCGAGCTCGGAGCGGGCGTGGCGGAGGCGCAGCGCCTTCTCCGCCCGGGCCTGCTCCACCGCCGCCCAGGTCCGCTCCGCCGTCTCGCCCACCACCGCCAGCTCGTCGGCGGTCCAGTCGTGCGGGGCGGCGAGCTGGACCACCAGCGCGGCCACGATGCGGCCCCGCTTCACGAGCGGGACCATCACGTAGGCCCCCACCCCGACGGCGCCGGCGGCGGCCCGGTCGGCGGCGCTGAGACGAGGGTCGCCGCTCACGTCGCGCACCACGACGGTCTCGCCCGCCCGCAGGCTGCGCTGCACGGCCCGCCCGTAGTCGGCCAGGAGGCGCCGGCCGACCATGCCGGCCCCGTCGGGGTGGTAGTCGGCGTACACGGTGGCGTGCTCGCCGCTCTCGTCGATCTCGGCGTAGTGCACCCGGGTCGCCTGGAGGTGCTCGCCGAGCGCCTTGGCCGCCTCGGCCTGCACCTCGACGGGGTCGGCCACCACCCGCAACGCGTCGACCAGCCGGGCGCGATAGGCGTCACGCGCCGCCGCCGAGCGCTGCGCCAACTCGGCCAGGCGGCGCTGCGTCTGGTCCTTGAACACGATCGCGAACCGGCCCCGCACCCCGAGCGGGGCGGCGAACACGTCGAACCAGCGGCCCATCGCCGCCGAGCCCTCCTCGAAGCGGAGGGTCTCCCCGCCGAGGGCCACCCGGGCGTAGGTCTCGATCCAGCTCGGCTCGAGGTCGGGCACCAGCTCGAGCGCGGTGCGCCCCGCTGCGTCGACGAGGCCGGTCATCTCCTCGAACAGCGGGTTCAGCTCGAGGAACCGGTAGTCCACCGGCCGGCCGTCGGCGTCGACGACCATCTCGCACACGCAGAACCCCTCGTCGATCGAGGAGAACAACGAGCGGAGCTGCGCCTCGCTCTCGGCCAGCGAGCGTTCGCTGCGCTTGCGTTCGGTGATGTCGGTGACCACCACCGCCACGCCGCGTCGCCCGCCGCCGAGCGGCACCGGGTAGAGGTTGGCCAGCCGCCACTGCATCCCGTCGGGCTGCGTCGGGTCGGCGACCTCGATCTCCACGCCGATCAACGGCTCGGTCAGGGCCCGGGTCAGCACCCCCTCGAGCTGCGGCCACTGGCGGGGCAGGTACTCGGCGACGGTCCGCCCGAGCGACTCGTCGAGCGGCGCCCCGTTGATCGCCGCCATCGCCTGGTTCAGGTGCAGGCAGCGGAACTCCTCGTCGAACACGGCCATGCCCACCGGCGCCGCGCCGATCACGGTCTCGAGCAGCGAGCGCTGCGCCTCGGCCAGGCGGTAGCTCTCGGCGGCCTGAGCCTCGGCCGCCTTGCGGGCGGCGATGTCGTGCACCGCGGCGGTGAAGAACCGCCGCCCGTCGCTCAGGGTCAGCTCGCCCACGCTCACCTCGACCGGGAACACCGAGCCGTCGCGCCGGCGGGCATCGAGCCCGAGGCGGCGCCCGACGAGGCCGCCCTCCCCGGAGGCCGCGAAGCGGGCGAGGTGCGCCCGGCGCAGGGCGCGCTGCGGTTCCGGCGCCAGCACCGAGACGTGGCGGCCCACCAGCTCCTCCTCGGCATAACCGAACAGCGCGCCGGCGGCCCGGTTGAGCGAGACGACCAGGCCGGCCTCGTCGGTCACGAGGATCCCGTCGAGCGAGGTGTCGAACAGCGTGCGGAGCCGCTCGTGGCTCTCTTCCAGGGCGTGGGCGAGGCGCACCTGCTCGGTCACGTCGCGCAGCACGCCCTGGATGCGGCCGTCGGGCAGGCGGCGCCCGGCCAGCTCGCCGATGAACAGGGTGCCGTCGCGGCGGCGCAGCAGCCAGCGGTGGTGCGCCACGTGGTCCTCGCGCAAGCGGCCCACCTCGGCCTCGATGCGGCCCGCCTCCTCGGCGGCGAACACCTCGGCCAGGGGCCGGCCCGCCAGCTCGGCCGGGGTGTAGCCGAGCATCGCGCAGGCGGCCCCGTTCAGGTCGAGGAACCGGCCCGCGGCGTCGGCCACGAACACCCCGTCGACGGCCTGGTCGAAGAGCAGCCGGTAGTCGCGCAGCGCCTCGTTGAGGCGGGCGAGCGTGGCCGCCTCGCGGCGTTCGTCCTCCACTCGGCGACGCAGCCGTTCCACCGTCCGGGCGTGCCGTTCCCGATCGAAGCCCTCGGCCGCCACCCATAGGCCGGCGAACGCGAACACCATCAGCTCGGCCTTGATCAGCACGAGGGCGGTGTCGTCGGCCACGCCGACGATCACGCCGCGCGGGTTGAGCAGCAGGCTCACCGCCGCCGTGGAGGCCATCGCCAGCGTGCTCAGCGCCACGGCCCGCGCGCCGAACACCGCCCCGGCGAGGACCACGACCACCAGCACGAGGAAGGCCAGCGGCAGGTCCCACGCCGCGAACGACGCGACGCTCGCCGCGGCCGACACGGCGAGCAGCGCCGCGCCCGAACGCAGGGACAGGCGCCGGCGGTCCGGGCTCGAGCCCCACGCCAGCAGCGCGATGCCCACCAGCGCCACGCCGGACGCGTCGCCCAGCCACCACTGCCACCAGGTGGTCCACCAGGCGTCGCCCTGGAAGAGCCGGTCGGCGCCGGCGCCGATGGCGGCCGCGACCGCGGGGCCGATCAGCACCGCGCCCACCGCCAGGGCGGCCACGTGGCGGCGCCGGGCGAGGTCGAGCGGGGCGGCGCACCAGCGCCGGGTGAGCGCGGCGCCCACCGCCGGGCCGGTCACGTTGGCCAGCACGTAGCCGGCCACCGCGGCCAGCGCCCACTTCCCGGTCGTGAGGTCCCGCGCCGCCTCCGCCGCAGCGGCGGCGCTCAGCACCACCCACCACTGCCGCATGGGACAGCGCAGCAACGCCGCCGCGACGACCCCGGCCGGGATGAAGAACACGGCCTGCAAACCGGAGATGGCCAGGGCCCGCACCGCCGCCTCGGCGCCGGCCGCGTAGGCCAGGCCCACCACCGCGAACAGCACCAGCGAGGGGAGCCGCCACACCGCCCCGGGCTGCGCCTCGCCCGGCGCCGGAGGCTCTGCCGGCGGCGGGTCCGCGGCGAGCCAGCTCGTGGCGCTCATGGCCCCCAAGCTAGTGGGGCCGCGGTTGCGGCCCGGTCAGCGCCACTCCCCCACCGCGGCCCGCAGCGCCTCCTCGCCCACGTTGGTGATCGTCAGCTCCTGGGGGCCCGGCGCCCAGATCACGTCGCCCGGCGCGTACACCATCGTGCGTTCGGCGCCGCCCTGGCGGACCGCGACCGACGCCACGGTGAGCAGCACGGTGAGGCTGGCGAAGCGGTACTCGACCGGCCCGGTGGACTCGCCGGGCCCGAGCGCCAGCTCGTAGGCCCGCAGCCGCTCCCGCTCGAGGCGCAGCTCGTGGCCCGGCGCGGCCAGCGCCTCCCCGGCCGAAACCGGCGGCGCCGCTTTGATCTCGGCGCCGATGAGGCGCATGGCGGCGTCGCCGAGGTTGTGCACCTGGTGGATCAGCGGCCGGGCGCGATGGGGCCGACACAAGAGCGACCCGGCCGGCGCCGTGCCGGTGCGGGCCTCCGCCTCGCCCCAGGTGCGGTCGCGCACGGTGGCCTCGTTGACCGCCACGTAGAACGTGTCCTCGGTGTGGCGGTGGTAGAGGGTGGTGTCGCCCGGGGGGATCAGCACGTCGTAGACCCGCACCAGCTCGTTCTCGAAGCGCCGGCGGTGCCGGGGCTCGTCGCGGACCTCGACCCAGGCCTCCTCGGCCATCAGATGGCCAGATCCCGGGTGTTGTAGTCGCGGATCACCCGCTCGAAGCCGGCCTCGTCGCAGCGGAACTCGTCCTCCCGCCCGAGGAAGGGCTGGTAGGCGAAGGGCGTCTCGGCGGGGAAGCGGCGCCGGCGGGCGTCGATCGCCACCTGGATCACCGCGGCGCGCAGGAACACCCGCTCCTCGTCATAGGCGGGGCCGTCGCCCCAGCGCAGGTCGTCGCCCCGCAGGCTGAGCTTGCCCTTCACGCCGAGCACCGAGGCCAGGCGGTGGAAGCCGAAGGTGATCGAGATGCGCGGGTCGGGCGAGGTGTTGGCGAACGAGCCGTGCAGCGCCTGGCGGTTCACGATCGTCACGTCGCCGGCGGCGCAGAGCAGCGGCACGGCGTCGGGCAGGAGGTCGCTGCCGTCGTTGGCCGCCACCAGCGCCCGGATGTCGACCCGGCCCACCCGGTGGCTGCCGGGCACGACCCACAGGCCGTTCGCGGCGGTGGTCGGGTGGAGCTGCACCTGGAAGTTGAAGCCGTGGATCCCTGCGTCCCACGCCGGCGAGTCCCAGTGCGTGACTCCGTCCTGGTGCCACGCCACTGCCCCGCCGAGGCCGGGCTGCTTCACGAAGATCGCGTCGTTGTACGGCACGAAGTCGTCGCCGTTGATCGAGGCGGCGACGGCCAGCAGGCTCGGGTGGCCGTAGAGGCGCAGCGCGGCCGGGATGGCCTGGCACATGCCGAAGAGCAGGTACGGCGCCTCGTCCGGCGCGTCGGGATCGGGCGTGGCCTCGGCCATCTTCGTGGGGTGGCGCCCGGCCAGCGCGTCGGTGCCGCCCCACGGGTCCGACAGCGGCTTGATCAACAGGTACGGCTTGATGGCGTAGTCGAGCCCGAGCGCCGGCCGGCCCTGCGCGTCGAGCCTGGCCCCGCGCCGCACCGGGGCCCGCTCGAGCATCTCGGCGACCCCGGCGCGCAGCTCGCCCAGCTCCTCCTCGCCGACGACGCCCTCGAACACGTAGAACCCGTGCTCCCAGTAGGCGTCGAGGATGTCGCGCTCGAGGCGGCCGGCGGCGTCGAAGCGGACCGGGCCCCGGCAGCCGAGCGCTGCGGCCCGGGCCTCGCCCTCCCGGGCGTAGTCGGCCAGGCGGGCGGCGTGCTCCGCGCGGGTCAGCTCGGCGACGGCCTGGTTCGCGTTGCTCATCGCACCTCCCGAGGCGAGTTCGCGGCGAGCGTAGCCGCGGCCTGCGTGCCGAGCGGCCGGCGAACACGCTAGAACAGCGCGGTTCCGGCCGCTGGAGGTGCGCCATGGCCCTCGATTCCGCCACTCGGGCCCTGCTCGACACGATGGCCGCGGCGGGCGGCAAACCGCTCCACGAGTGCACCCCCGCCGAGGCCCGCGCCTTCGGCCAGGCCCTGGCCGAGCTGGCCGGGCCGGCGCCGGCCATGCGCGAGGTGCTCGACTGCGAGGCGCCCGGCCCGTCCGGGCCGGTCCCGCTGCGGGTGCTGACCCCGCCCCAAGGCGCCCGGGGCGTGCTCGTGTACCTCCACGGCGGCGGCTGGGTGATCGGCACGGTCGACGAGTACGACACGCTGGCCCGCAAGCTGGCCGAGCGCACCTCGTGCGCGGTGGTGCTCGTCGAGTACCGCCTGGCCCCCGAGCACCGCTTCCCCGCCGCGGTGGAGGACTGCTGGGCCGGCCTGGAGTGGGCCGCGGCCCACGCCGAGGAGCTCACCGGGCGGGCGCAGCCGGCGCTGATCGTGGCCGGCGACAGCGCCGGCGGCAACCTCGCCGCAGTCATGGCGCAACGGGCCCGGGACCGCCAGGGACCGGCCGTCGACCTGCAGGTGCTGATCTACCCGGTGACCGACGCCGAGCTCGACCAGGCCTCCTACGTGGATCCCGGCAACCAGCTGCTGCTCACCCGGGAGGCGATGAGCTGGTTCTGGGACCACTACGTCCCCGACCCGGCCCGCCGCCTCGATCCGGACGCGTCGCCGCTGCGGGCCGCCAGCCTCGCCGGCCTGCCGCCGGCCGTGGTGCTGACCGCCGAGCACGACGTGCTGCGCGACGAGGGCGAAGCCTACGCCGAGCGGCTGGCGAAGGACGGGGTGGCGGTGGAGCTCACCCGGCACCTCGGCCAGACCCACGGCTTCTTCAGCCTGCTGATGCTGCCGGGCAGCGAACGCGGCTTCCAGCAGGTGGTCAAGGCCGTCCGAGCCTGCATCGTCCGCCGCTCCTCGACCCCCGCCGCGCCGCGGGCCTGACCACCCCGACCGAGAGGAAGACCTGACCATGGCCGAACGCCCCGCCCCAGGCCCCACCGCCGCCCGTGAGCTCGACGCCGTCGTGATCGGCGCCGGCTTCGCCGGGCTCTACATGAACCACCGGCTCCGGGACCGGCTCGGCCTGTCCACCCAGGTGTACGAGGCCGGCGACGACGTGGGCGGCACCTGGTACTGGAACCGGTACCCGGGCGCCCGCTGCGACTCCGAGTCGTACATGTACTGCTTCTCGTTCGACAAGGACCTGATGCAGGAGTGGGAGTGGAGCGGCAAGTACCCGGAGCAGCCCGAGATCCTGCGCTACCTGAACCACGTGGCCGACCGCTTCGACCTGCGCCGCAACATCCAGTTCAACACCCGGGTGACCGCCGCCCGGTGGGACGACGCCGCCGGCCGGTGGCTGGTCGAGACCGACCAGGGGGACCACGTGAGCGCCCGCTTCGTGGTCACCGCCATCGGCTGTCTCTCCTCGGGCCAGATCCCGGACATCCCCGGCCGCGACAGCTTCGGGGGCGAGGCCTACCACACCGGCGCGTGGCCCCACGACGGGGTCGACCTCACCGGCAAGCGGGTCGGGGTGATCGGCACCGGCTCGAGCGGGGTCCAGTCGATCCCGGTCATCGCCAAGCAGGCGGCGCAGCTCTACGTGTTCCAGCGCACCCCGCAATACACGATCCCCGCCCGCCACGGCACCGTCGACAAGGCGTTCCTCGACAACGTGAAGCGGGACTACGAGGCGATCTACGAGAAGGCCCGCTGGTCGAACGGGGGCCTGCCCTTCGACCCGATCGAGCGCTCGGCGTTGTCGGTGAGCGACGAGGAGCGCCGCGCCATCTACGAGGAGGCGTGGCAGGAGGGCGGCTTCAAGTTCCTCTTCGGGTCGTTCTTCGACATCGCGCTCGACCGTCGGGCCAACGACACCGCGTCGGAGTTCATCCGCTCCAAGATCCGCGAGATCGTGACAGACCCGGACGTGGCCGAGAGGCTCGTGCCGGTCGACCACCCGTTCACCTCGAAACGGGCGCTGATCGACACCGACTACTTCGACACCTACAACCGGGACAACGTGACCCTGGTCGACATCCGCCACGCGCCGATCCAGGAGATCACCCCCACCGGCATCCGCACCGCCGACGCCGACTACGAGCTCGACGTGATCGTGTTCGCCACCGGGTTCGACGCGATGACCGGCTCGTACAACCGGATCGACGTCACGGGCTGCGGCGGCCAGAAGCTGAAGGACAAATGGGCCGCCGGGCCCCGCACCTACTTGGGCGTGGCCAGCGCCGGGTTCCCGAACCTGTTCATGATCACCGGGCCGGGCTCGCCGTCGGTGCTGTCCAACATGCCCGTCTCGATCGAGCAGCACGTGGAGTGGATCTCGGACGCGATCGAGCGGCTCGACGCGCAGGGCCTGTCGGTGATCGACGCCGACGAGCAGGCCGAGGCGGCGTGGGTCGAGCACGTGAACGAGCTCGCCTCTCACACGATGTTCATGCTCGCCGACTCCTGGTACCTGGGGGCGAACATCCCCGGCAAGCCCCGGGTGTTCATGCCCTACCCGGGCGGCGTGGGCGCCTACCGCAAGAAGTGCAACGAGGTGGCCGAGGCCGGCTACGCGGGGTTCACCCGCAGCGAGGCCGGGGCGGCGCTCACCTCCCCCGGGGCCTGACGCGGCGGCGCCCACCGACCCGGACGGGGTCGGTGGGCGCCAGCTGCCTGACGTCAGACCTGCCTGATTCAGACCTTGCCGCTGTCCAGGTGGCCGAAGGCGTAGGGCTCCATCTTCTCCTGCGCCTCGATGCGCCGCTTCTGCCAGCGGCCGCCGCCGTAGTAGGCGAGGCTGCCCGGCGCGGCGTTGCCGTGGCCGTTGTAGTACGAGATGCAGTCCCGCAGCGGCGCGGTGGCGGTGTCGACCTCGGCGCAGTGTTCCGCCCAGCGGTCCTCCGGCTCCTTCTTCACGTCGACGATCTCGATGCCGTTGTCGCGCATATAGGACAGCATCCACACCACGTAGTTGCCGTGGTCGTCGATGGCGTCGGTGAAGTTGAAGCTGCCGCCGCCGCCCTGCGGGCCGGTCATGATGAACAGGTTCGGGAAGCCCTGGGTGTGCAGGCCGAGGAAGGTCTTGGTGCCCTCGGTCTGCCACTTCTCGCTGAGCGTGCGCCCGCCCCGGCCCTTCAACATGTTGAAGGTGGAGGTGGCCATCCACTCGAAGCCGGTGGCGTAGATCAGCACGTCGAGCTCGTACTCCGTGCCGTTGTGGACCACGCCGCGCTCGTTGATCTCCTGCACGCCGAGCGGCGCCGTGTCGACCAGGGTCACGTGGGGCAGGTTGAACGTGGGCAGGTACTCGTCGTGGAAGGTGGGGCGCTTGCAGCCGTAGGGGTAGAACGGCTTGAGGGCGGCCGCGGTCTTCGGGTCGTGGACGATGGCGTCGACCCGCTCGCGGATCTGCTCCATGATCCGGAAGTTGGCCTGCAGCTCGCGCTGCACCATCTCTTCCTGCGAGGGCGGCGGGCCATCGGACCCAGCCTTGCGCTCGCGCTTCTGCTGGGGGGCCTTGCCGGCCAGATAATCGTCGTTGGCCTGGATGGCCCGGCGGCCGATGAGCGTGGCGAAGCGGGCGCGACGGGAGCGGGCCCAGCCGGCCTCGTTCTTCCAGCTCTCGATCTCCTCCTCGGTGGTGGCCCGCTGGTCACGCACGTCGATCGTCGAGGGGGTCCGCTGGAACACGTAGAGGCGCCCGGCCACCTTCGCCAGCTCGGGGATGGCCTGC
Source organism: Acidimicrobiales bacterium (assembly GCA_046153015.1). GTDB lineage: Bacteria > Actinomycetota > Acidimicrobiia > Acidimicrobiales > CAIXPF01 > JBJXGF01. The sequence continues at coordinate 8,980 of JBJXGF010000153.1, forward strand.
ACGGCGGTGGCGCCCGTGCCGATGATGCCGATCCGCTTGCCCTCGAGGTCCACGTCATAGTCCCAGCGGGACGTGTGGAACGACTCGCCCTGGAACTTCTCCATGCCCTTGATGCGGGCCAGCTTGGGGCTGGTGAGGATGCCGTTGGCCAGGATCACGAACCGGGCCTTCATCTCGTCGCCCCGGTCGGTGTACACCGTCCAGCGGGAGCTCGCCTCGTCCCACACGGTCTGCTGCACCGCAGTGTGGAACAGGCAGTGGTCGTAGAAGTTGAACTTCTCCGCCATCTTCTGGCAGTACTCGAAGATCTCGAAGCCCGACGCGAACTTCATCGTCGGGAAGTACTCCATCTCCTCGAGCAGCGGGAAGTAGGAGTAGGACTCAACGTCGCACGCGATGCCCGGGTACCGGTTCCAGTACCAGGTGCCGCCCACGTCGCCGCCCCGCTCGCAGAAGCGCACGTCGACGAAGCCCGCTTCGCGCAGCTTGTACCAGAGCAGCAGACCAGCGAAGCCGGCGCCGACCACAAGGATCTCGCACTCGTCGGTGAGGGCTTCGCGCTCCACCGGCGCCGCGGAGTAGTGGTCCTCGAGGTACTTCGAGAACTCGCCCTCCATCGGAATGTAGTCGGCCGAACCCCGGCGGGCCTCTTTGAACTCGCGGTACTTCGCCTGCTCCTCGGCGTTGAACACCGCGCCGGGCTTGTAGGCGGGAAGCGTCGTGAGCTCTGACTCCTTGACGACCCCGTAACCCTGGCCCTTGATCTTGTCCGACGCCTTGGCCGCTCGGGTATTAAAGATCTTCAACCCGGTGTTCGGGTCAATGCTGATCGACATGTACTGCCTTCCTGCTCACGTGGGCCCTAGCACGAGCGGGCAGGCCGTCCGGCCGGCGGCGTGGCCCCACGCGGTGGCCCCACGACGCGGCCCCACGACGCGGCCGACCCGTCGCTCGGCGACGAGCCGGCCAACCCCCTGGTGCGTGCCGGCGAGACTAGTTCCTCACCCCCCCAGGAAGCACAAAGCAGGCTTCGCCGATCTTGTTGCTGGGGGCTGCGCCCCCAGACCCCATCCACGCCCGGCTCGCTGGCGCTCCCCGGTCGAGCGGCTTCGCCGCGCTCAGCCGGGCGGGCCGGGCGCGGCGGCCAACGCGCCGATCGCTTCGGTCAGGCTGCGCACCGCCACCACCTCGAGGCCCCCGTCGGCCGCAACGCGCGCCTCGGCGGCCTCGGCGGCGGGCGCGAGGAACAGCTCGGCGCCGGCCCGGTCGGCGGCGGTCACCTTCTGCGCCACCCCACCGACCGGGCCCACCGCCCCGTCGGCGTCGATGGTCCCGGTGCCGGCGATCACCCGGCCCGCGGTCAGATCGCCCGGGTCGGCGAGCTCGTACACGGCGAGGGCGATCATCAGGCCGCCGGAGGGCCCGCCCACGTTGCCCGCGTCGACGTCGACCTCGAAGGGCAGCTCCACGGCGAAGCCCACCGTGCGCACGGCCACCCCGAGCCCCGGCCGGCCGAGCTGGTCGAGACGCTCCAGCTCGGTCCGCACGGTGAGCGGCTCGTCGCCGCGTTGCACGCCGAGGGTCACCTCCCGGCCGCCTGACCGGCCGGACAGCGCGGCGATCAGTTCGGCGGCCACGCCGATCGCCTGGCCGTCCACGCTCACGATCACGTCGCCCTCCCGGAGCCGGCCGTCGGCGGGCGAGCCGGGCAGCACGGCCGCCACCTGGGCCCCTCGCCCGGTCACCGCGGCGTCGTAGCCCGCGGCGCGCAGGCCCGCGGCGGCGGCCACGCGGGCCGACTCGTCGAACAGCCGGCGCTGGGTGCGGAGGTACTCCTCCTCGTCGACCCCGGCCGGGGCGATCGACTCGCGGGTGGTGACCGCCCGGTCGTCGTCGAGCCACGCGCCCAGCGCGCCGAGCGCGCTCGGCCGGGCGATGCGCACGGTGGTGAGCAGCAGCCGGCCCGACACCTCGTCGGCCGGGCGGGCCAGCTCCACCCGCTCGGCCACCGCCAGGGCCGGGCCGGGCGAGATCACGTAGAGCGGCAGCGGCACGATCGCCAGCGCCACGGCGATGAGGGCGAGGGCGGCGCCGAGCAGCGCGCGTCGTCCGAGCTTGGCGCGCATGTCAGCTCGCCGTCCCGGCCGGCTCGACCGCCCGGCCCAACTGGCGGGTGCGGCGCAGCACGGTCTGCACGCGTTGGGCGGTGAAGAGCCCCACCGGGGCGCCGTCGTGCAGGGTCACGCCCACGCCGCGCCGGTCGAGGCGGTCGAGGGCCGCCGCCGCCGGCTCGTCCTGCTCGGCGGTGGGCAGCTCCGCCAACGGCGCCATCACCTCGCCCACCACCGGCCCGGCGGGTTGAGCGACCGGGGCAGGGCGGGCCCGCCCGACGAGGTCGGCCACGGCGAGGACCCCGACGAGGCGCCCGTCGTGGTCGACCACCGGCAGCACCTCGGCGTCCTCGGCGCGGAAGCGCTCGACGGCGCGGCGCAGCGGGTCGCCGGCATCCAGCGGCGGCCGCCGTTCGGTCAGCGCGCCCACGCTGAGCCCGTCGAGGCCGACGCGCTGCTGCGACTCGGCCAGCTCAGCCCCCGCGGCGCGCAGCAGGAACCAGCCGATGAAGGCCAGCCACAAGCCCCCGGCGAACGCCCCCGGCGCGAAGAGCACCTGCGCGGCGCCGAGGGCGACGATCAGCCCGTCGAGCACCTGGCCCGAGCGGGCCGCGACCCGCACCGCCTCCTGGCGGTCCTGTGTGATCCACCACACGGCCGCCCGCAGGATCCGGCCCCCGTCGAGGGGCGCGCCGGGCAGCAGGTTGAAAACCCCGAGCGCCACGTTGATCCAGGCCACGAGGCCGGTGACGGCGGCGGCCGCCGCGAGGCCGGCCTCGTCGGCGCCGTAGGCGACGAGCCCGAGCCCGGCGGCGAGCACGAAGCTGGTGAACGGGCCCACGGCGGTGAGCGCGAACTCGTCGACGGGGCGGCGCACGTCGAAGCGGGTCTCGGTCACGCCGCCGAAGAGGAACAGCGTGATGCCGCCCACGTGCACGCCGCGATGCTGCGCCTCGAGGGCATGGGCCAGCTCGTGAGCGAGCACCCGAGCCGAAGAACAGCGCCGCCCCCGCCAGCGCCATCACGAACGCCTCGACCCCGGCGAACTCGGCGCGGCGGTCGAAAAGGCCCCAGTAGCTCCACGTCACCAACGCCGCCACGAGCAGCCACGACACGTCGATGCGGTTGGCGATCCCGCGGATCGAGCCGATCCGCAGCGCAGTCGAACCCACCTGGCGCTCCCTCACGACCGAGTGCTCCGGGGGGCGCCTACCCGGCCCGGGCGGCGCCCAGCCCGAATCCCTCGCGGCTCAGGCGGGTTCGGGCGCCGGGTCGGGGGCGGGGGACGCGGCGGCGCGGTCAGCGGCGGTGGTGGCCCGGGTGAGCACGGCGAGGGCGGCGAAGGCGACGGCGAGCCCGAGCGCCTGGAGCGGCCCGATCGTCTCGCCGAGGAAGATCACCCCGGCGATGGCGGCGCCGACCGGCTCGCCCTGCAGGAGGATCCCCGAGGTCGACAGCGGCACGTGCGCCTGGGCCCAGGCCAGCAGGCCGTGACCCACGCAGCCGGGCACGATGGCCAGCGCCAGCAGCCAGCCCCAGCCCCGTTCGGGCGGCGCCAGGCCCTCGTCGGTGAAGAGCACCATGAACGGAACGAGCGAGAGCGCGGCGACCACGGCCATGCAGAACAGGTACTCGATGGCGCCGACCCCCTCCCGGGCGCGTTTGGTGACGAACAGGTAGCAGACCCAGATCAGGATGGCGAGCACGGCCAGGCTGAGCCCGAGCGGGGTCGTGCCGCTGGCGGCGAAGCCGGGCACGACGAAGAGCACGACCCCGCCGATGGCGCCGGCCGCGCAGGCGACGGCCAGCGGGGTGATGCGCTCGCCGAGGAACCGGGCGCCGATGCCGAAGGCCAGCACCGGAGTGAGGGCGCTCGTGACGGTGGCGATGCCCACCGTGGCGTGGCGCAGCGCCTCGAACCACACGGCCAGGTTCACGCCGAAGAGCAGGCCGCCGAGGACCGAGCGGCGCAGCATCGGCCAGGTGAGCCGCTTCCCGGTGGCCGCGGCCAGGCCGGCGAACACGGCGGCGACGATCACCAGCCGCCAGAACGCCACGACCACCCCCGGCAGATCGGCGTTCTTGGCCAGCACGCCGCCCGAGCTCCAGCAGGCGGTGGCCGCGAGTATGGCCAGCACCCCGAGCGCGGCGCGGGGCTGAGCCCTCAACCCGCTTGGCCTCGTCACGGCCCCGACCGTAGCCCGGGCGCGGCGGCCGGCGCCGCGGCCGCCGGCGGCGCGTCCGGTCAGGGTTCGGTGAGCAGCTCGCCGAGGTCGGCCAGGCGCAGCACCTCGCCGGCGACGCTGTCGGCCGGGGCGATCACCGACAGCTCGAAGCCCTCCCGCTCCCGCCGCAGGGCGAGGTCGTTTATCACCCGCACACCCTGGCTGTCGAGGTACTCGACGGCGCGCAGGTCGAGCAGCACGACCTCGCCGGCGCGGACCGAGTCGTTGAGGCGCTCCTCGATCTCCGCCGCGTTCGACAGGTCGATCTCGCCGGCCACCACGACCCGCACCCGCCCGTCGGGCGCCCGGTCGATCTCCACCCGGGCCAGCGGCGGGCCGTTCACGAGCGCCCGCCGGCGCGGGCCAGCCGGCACACCACGGTCGTGCCGGCGCGGCCGCTGCGCCGGTCGAAGCTCTCGGAGACCGCGGCCATGAGCGGGGTGCCGCGCCCGCGGCGCGGGTCGGGCGTCTCGGCCGCCTGCCACTGGCCGCGGTCGCTGACCGAGAGCACCAGCTCGCCGGCCTCGGCGACGGTGAGGTCGATCTCCACCTGGCCCGGGGCGCGGTCCCGGTAGGCGTGCTCGATGGCGTTGGTCACGGCCTCTCCCACGGCGAGCAGCGTATGGTGCACGTCCTGGTCTGCCAGGCCCCGGGCGGTGAGCCACGCCCGCAGCGACCGGCGCAGCCGAGCGAGGTGCTCGGGGCGCGCCGCGATCGTGCGGTGGAAGCGGGCCGTCGCCGCCGGCTCGAGGCGCGCGCAGACCACCACCACGTCGTCTTCCAATCGGGCGTCGTCGAGCAGGTCGACCACCAGGTTCCCGCAGAGCTGGCCCACCGGCTCGGCGCGGCGGCGGGCGGCCGCCGCGGCGAGCTGCGCCAGTCCGGCGCTGAGCCGGCGCCGGCGGCGTTCGATCAACCCGTCCGAGAACAGCACGATCAGCTCCCCCGGCGCCACCTCGGCCACCGCCTCGGGCCGGTGCGACGGGCTGTGCCCGCACAGCGCCCTCGACCGCCCGCCCTCGAGCCAGCGCACGGCGCCGTCGGCGGCCACGAGCAGCATCGGCGGGTGGCCGGCCGACGCGTAGCGCAACAGCCCGCTCCCCGGGTCGAGGATCGCGCAGCAGGCGGTGGCGAACTCGGTCACGCGGTTGGCGCGGATGAACTCGTCGAGCTCGCAGAGCACCTCGGCCGGCCCGTCGACCCGGGGGGCGATGGCGGCGATGGCGTTGCGCAGCCGGCCCATCGCCCCCGCGGCCACCAGGCCGTGGCCGACCACGTCTCCCACCGTCAACGCGATGTCGCCGCTCGGCAGTTCGATCGTGTCGTACCAGTCGCCGCCCACCTCGAGGCTGGCGGCGACCGCCTCGTAGCACGCGCCGACCGACAGCATCGGGTGCTCCACGAGGTGGTCGGGCAGCAGCGTCCGTTGCAGGGCCAGCGCGGTGTGGTGCTCCTGCTCGAAGAGCCGGGCGTTGCCGAGCAGCAGGCCCGCCCGTTCGGCGATGTCGTCGAGGAGGCGGCGGTCGTCGTCGTCGAAGGGCGGCCGCGCCGGGTCGGTGAGGCCGACCCGCAGCACCCCCGAGACGCGTCCGCCCACGTGCAGACGGGCCGAGAGCACGGCGTGCGCCTCGCCCCGGCGCTCGCTGGGGGCGGCGGCCAGCTCCGGGGGGTCCTCGCCGGGCGCCTCCACCACCGCCTCGTCGGCCAGGGCGGGCACGAGCAGGTGCACCAGCCGGCGGGCCCGGGCCTGGACCCCGTCGAGCGCTTCGAGCTCGGCCATCACCATCGAGAGCAGCTCGGCCCGCCGGCGGGCCGACTGCTCGCCGCGGGCGGCCGCCTCCTGCGCTGCCTCCATCGCCTTGCGGTCGGTGATGTCCACGCTGGTGCCGACCACCCCGAGGAACCGCCCGGCCGGGTCGAAGCGCGGGCGGCCCCACGACTCGATCCAGCGCTGCTCCCCGCCCGAGCGGCGCACCCTCATCTGCGCCTGAAAGGGGCGGCGGGCCTCGACGCTGGCCGCGAACTCGGCGAAGTACCCGTCGCTGTCCGCAGGGTGGGCCAACCGCCGCCACAGGTCGTTCGCGGCCTCCCCGGGGCTCACCGAGAAGTAGTCGCAGAAGGTCCGGTTCACGAACTCGAGGCGGCCCTGCGCGTCGGTCACCCACACCAGCAGGGGGAGGTCGTCGGCCATGGCCCGGAACCGCTGCTCGCTCTCCCGCAGCGCCAGCTCGGCCTCGTGGCGCGATGAGATGTCGATCCCCGAGGGCACCAGATGGGTGACGGCGCCGTGCTGGTCCTCGAGCGGCGCGATCTGGAAGTCCATCCAGCTCCGGGCGTCGCCGGCGAGGCGCAGCGGCACGTCGAAGCGGACGACCTCGCCCCGGGTGGCGCGGGCGACTGCGTCGCGCAGGTCGGCCTGGACCTCCGGCGACCAGCTCCACCACGGGCAGTCCCACAACGCGCGGCCCAGCACGTCGGCCTCGGAGAGCCCGCCGGCGCTGAGCGGGGCGCGGTTGATGCGGCGCAGCGTGCCGTCGGTGTCCATCACGCCCACGAACACCGACAGCGCGTCGAAGAACCGGGCCATGAACGCCTCGTTCTCCCGGAGGCGCTGCACGGCCAGCTTCGCGTCGTTGATGTCCTCGACGATCGTCACGAAGTAGTCCGGCGAGCCGTCGTCGCGCCGCACGAGCGACACGGTCAGCTTCGCCCACCACGGACGGCCGTCCTTGCGGAGATAGCGCTTCTCCAGCGTGAAGGTCTCGATCTCGCCCTCGAGCAGGCGGCGGGCGAGGGCCCGCTGCGCACGGGCGTCGTCGGGGTCGGTGATCTCGCCGTAGCCCTTGCCGACGAGGTCGGCGGCGCTGAGCCCGGTGAGCGCACACATCGCGTCGTTCACCCGCAGGTAGCGGCCGTCGGGGCTCACGTGCGCCATACCGACCGCGGCGTTCTCGAAGGTCGCCCGGAAACGGGCCTCGCTGTCCCGCAGCGCGTCTGCGGTCCGTACCCGCTCGGTCACGTCCATCGCCACGCTGACGATGCCCACCTGGCGGCCGCTTTCGAACACCGGCGAATCGGTCACGAACGCCACGAACGAGGCGCCGTCCTTGCGGCGCACGGGGAACTCGCCCTGCCAGCTCTGCCCCCGGGAGAGGGCGGCGATCAGCTCCTCGGCCTGGTCGACGCTGGCCTCGCTCGGGGTAACCTCCTTCACGGGACGCCCGAGCACCTCGGCGGCGCTCCAGCCGTACAGCCGCTCGGCGAAGCGGTTCCAGTAGACGATGCGGCCCTCGAGGTCGGTGGCGATGACCGACTGCTGCACGGCGTCGAGCAGGCCGGCCTGCTGTCGGATCGTGGCCTCGGCGTGCTTGCGCTCGGTCACGTCGATCACCACGCCCACCCGGCGGGCGGCGCCGCCGGTCGGGTCGGCGACGGGCTCGGCCCGGGCCTCGACCCACACGAGCGTGCCGTCGGCACGCTCGACGCGGCACTCGATCGGCTCGCCCGCCGCCGCGCTCGGCGCCCGGGCCAAGAGCGCCTCGGCGCCGGCGCGGTCCTCGGGGTGGACCCGGGCGAGCAGCTCCTCGACGCTCGGCTCGTCGGCCGACGAGAACCCGAAGAGGGTCTTGGCGCCGGCCGACAGCGCCGGCGCGGCCCCCGGCGCCGGGCCGAGGTCGTACACGCCCACGAGCCTCGCCGACGCAGGCTCCGGATTCGGCGCTGGCGGCACGACCGGAGCCTACCGGGCGCCGCTCGGGCGCTCGGCCCAGCTCACCGGCTCGGGGTCGCCCGGCCCTGCCGCTCGGGGTCCTCCGGCAGAGGCGCGCGCCGCGGCGAGACGAGACGATGGCCGGCGACGCCGCCCGCCGCCCCGGTGGGCGGCCCGACCGAGGAGCGCGCATGCACGTCGACCCGGCCTGGGCCATCGCCCTGCTCACCGCCGAGCGGACCCGCCTGTCGACGGTGCTCGCCGGCCTCGAGGCCGACGGCCTCACCGTGCAGACCGAGGCGCAGAGCGTGGGCGAGCTCTCCGACGCTGACCAGCACCCGGCCGATTCGGCGTCGGAGACCTTCGAACGGGAGAAGGAGCTGACGCTCGCCGCCGACGTGGCGGCGGAGCTGGCCGAGGTCGCCGCCGCGTTCGAGCGGGTGCGCCTCGGCGCCTACGGCGTCTGCGAGGTGTGCGGGGCGCCGATCGATCCGGCCCGCCTCGAGGCGGCGCCGGCCACCCGCTGCTGCCTGCGCGATCAGGAGCGCCGCGAGCTCACCCTCGGCCGAGCCGTGGTCTCCACCGTGTCGCCCCCGCCCCACGAGCTGCTCCCCGAGGACACGCCCGGCTCCGAGGAGGTGGACCTCGCCCCCGAGGACGCGGCGATGACCGTCCGCTCCGAACGCGAGCTCAGCTGAGCCTCCCCGCCACGGGGGCGGCCCGGCGTCGGGCAGCCTCGCCCCGCTCGTGAGCGAGGCGAGGCCGCACCAGCGTGTGTGGGAGCAAACGTCACGGACGCGGCCCCGCACACGGGGCGATTGTCGACAGTCCGAGCTAGCCGAGCCACTCTCCGTCGAGATATCGGGCGAAATCGGCCCAGTACGTGTGACGATTGCTCCCGCTCACCGTTCGAGAAACGGCGAGCGGCGATTTCAGGCGCGAGGCGCCGGCCGCACGAGCTGGCCGGGACGGTCCTCGAGGGCGGACGGCGCCGGCGCGCCGTCGAGCATGATCGGCGCGCCGTTCACCAGCACGTGGCGCATGCCGGTCGGCGCGTCGGCGGTGAGGCGCTCGGAGCCGGCCGGGAAGTCGCGCACGCGGCGCACCGGACCGGGTGAGACCGTCGCCGGGTCGAACACCGTGACATCGGCCCACGCGCCGGGCCGCACATAGCCGCGGCCCTCGAAGCCGAACAGGTCGGCCTGTTGGCCGGTGAGCTTGCGGATGGCGGTCTCGATCGGCAGCGCGCCGCGGTCGCGCACCCAGTTGCCCAGCAGGTCGGTGGGCATGGGGGCGTCGCAGAGCTGCCCGACGTGCGCGCCGGCGTCGGACAGACCGAGCGTCGTGCGCGGGTCCTGCAGCAGCGTCGTCACACCGTCCACGTCGTCGTTGGCCAACACCAGCTTGATGCGCAGCAGCAGGTCGGGCTCGGCCACGGTGACGTCCATCAGCGCGTCGAACGGGTCGACGCCCATCTCGGCGGCGAGGTCGGTGATGCGCTTGCCCACGAGCGCCGGGTTGGCCGCCGATTCGAGGATCTCCATCGTCGACCAGCGCGGCCGGATCGTGCGCTTGTCGTTCCACGCCTCGCGCACCCGGGCCCGCCAGGCGGGATCGGCGTAGGCGGCGCGGCGGGCCTCGAGCCCCTTGCCGATGAGCTCGGCGAACACCGGGTTGGTGTTGAGCGTGAACGGCTCGACCAGCGTCATCGAGAAGGTGAGCGGCCGGCAGGTGACCTGCAGCCACACCTCGGCGCCGTCGGCCCAGCCCTGGCGGTTGATCTCGAGCGCCTTCAGGTGCCCACCGCTCGGGTTGGTCAGCACCGCGGTGTAGGTGAACGGGATGCCGATCTGCTTCTGCAGCACGTAGTTGTCGCGCAGCGACAGGTTGTCGCCGCCGTTCACCCCGATCACTCCGCGGCCGGTGTCGGCGACGGCCTTGAACAGGTGCTCGAGCTCGGCGCGGTCGGCCCAACGGCTCGGGATCGGGCTGCCGTCGGCGCCGATATGGGTGGCGGCGAAGCTGGTGGCGAAGCCCACGGCGCCGGCGTCCATCGCGTCGCGGATGATGGCCGCCATCTTGTCGAGCTCAGCCGGGTTGGCCGGGCGGCCTACCGCCTCGTCGCCCATGGCGTAGAGCCGCACCGCGGTGTGGCCCACGTACGCGCCGAAGTTCAGCACCGTGCCCCGGCGCTGCACCGCCGCCAGGTACTCGGGGAAGGTCTCGAAGTCCCACGGCACGCCTTCGAGCAGCGTGGCGGGGTTCATGTCCTCCACCTTCTCCATCGTGTGGGCGATGAGGCTCACGTCGGCCGCCCGGATGGGGGCGATGGAGAAGCCGCAGTTGCCGGCCACGACCGTGGTGACGCCGTGATGGCTCGACGGCGTGAGGGCCGGGTCCCAGAACACCTGCGCGTCGTAATGGGTGTGGATGTCGATGAACCCGGGCGCCACCACGCAGCCGTCGGCGTCGAGCGTGCGGTCGCCCTTCAGGCCCTCGCCCACCTCGACGACCTTGCCGCCCTCCACGGCCACGTCGGCCCGCCGTCCCGGCGCTCCCGTGCCGTCGACGACTGTGCCGCCCCGAATCACCAGCTTGTCCCCGTCGCGCACCGCGCTCATCGTGCTCTCCCCTAGCTCGGAAACGGCCTCGCCTCGGCGGGCCGGCTCGCCGCCAGCCTACGCCTCGGCGGCGGTGGGGAGCCCGCCAGGCGAATGCGCCGGCGCGCCCGGGCGGGTCGTCAGGGGGCGAGGCGGGCGGCCAGCCACTCGTCGGCGTCCCGGCTCGCCCGCTTGGCCAGCGCCAGGTTGGGCAGCAGCGCGTCGAAGCCGTGGGGCATGCCGGGGTAGACGTGCAGCTCGGTCGGCACGCCGGCGTGGCGGAGCCGGACCGCGTAGTCGATGTCCTCGTCGGAGAACCCGTCGATCGCGCCCACCGAGATGAACGTCGACGGCAGGCCGCCGAGGTCCGTCGCTCGGGCGGGCGCGGCGTAGGCCGCCACGTCGGGGCCGCCCTTCGCCGCGCCGAGGTACGCCGTCCACCCGTAATGGTTGGCGGCCGGCGGCCAGATCGGGTCGAGCCACTGGCTCGACGGGGTGATCTGGCGGTCGTCGAGCATCGGGTAGATCAGCAGCTGGAAGGCCAGCGGGACCTCGCCGCGGTCCCGGGTGAGCAGGGCCAGGCCGGCGGCGAGGCCGGCGCCGGCGCTGGCGCCGCCGATCCCGAGGCGAGCGCGGTCCACGCCCAGGCGCTCGGCGTGCTCGTGCACCCAGCTCAGCCCGGCGTAGCAGTCCTCGAGCGGGCCGGGGTAGGGCGTCTCCGGCGCCAGCCGGTACTCGACCGACACGCCGACGCAGCCGAAACGCTGGCACCAGTCGTCGAAGCGGGCGTCGTCGCCGGTGTAGCTGCCGAGCACGAGCCCCCCGCCGTGCATCCAGTACACGCAGGGCAGCGCCCCCTCCGCGTCGACCGGGCGGTGCACGCGCACCACCACCCCGCCCGGCGTCTGGTGGTCGACCCGTTCGACCCGGTCCGACAGCTCCACCGCCGGCATCGCGGCGAGCGCGGCGCGCACCTCGGGGAGCGTCTCGTCGGAGAGGGCGCCGAGATCGAGCGGGAACGCGGCGAGGGCCTCCGCAGCGTCGGGGTCGAGCAGGGCCTTCACGTCGAGCGGGGCGGACATGGCCGCCAGTCTGCCCTACCGCGGCCCGACGGGGCGGCGGGGCAGGCTCAACCGCCCCGTTCGTCGCGGATCGTCACCTCCGCGGTGCTCGACGCCACGGCGATGCCCTGCTCGGCGAACCGCGACAGGATCCGCTCGGTCATCTCGTCCTTCACCCGGCGGGCCGCGCGCACGGGCACCACGAACCGGGCGGACAGCTCCACCCAGTCGTCGGTCGCCCGGGTATGCGGTCGCCCACCCGGAAGATCCGTCCGGACAGGATGTTGAACCACCCGGCGACCGCTCCGACCACCTCCTGCATGGCGAACGCCACCCGGCCGCCGCCAAGCCGAGCACCACGCCGACCCGGCCGGCGAAGGCGCGCCACACGACAGCTATCACCACCGCAGCCGCGGCCGCCGCGCCGTAGCGGACGAGCTTGCGGGCGTAGTAGCGGGCGTAGCGGTCCTCGACCCGGCCCGCCGCCGCCCGCCCGCCCGCCGAGCCAGCCGAGCTAAACGGCGGCGACCACCACCACCGCGCTGGTGGTCAGCCGGCCGGCCGCGGTCTGCTGGTCGACGATCAGCTCCCACAGGCGGCGCACCGCGCCGGCCTACCCTCGGCGACGCCCCGCTACTCCACCCGGCGGTCGGTGGGCCCGGTGGGCCGGCGGGCGGCCTGGATCCAGGGGATCGTGCTCGGGTCGACCTGCACGTAGACCGCGTCGGCCTCCGCGAAGACGCCGTCTGGCCCAGACGCCACGCACCGGACGAACAGCTTGCGCCCCTCCTCGCCCACGAGGCGGGACCGGAACGTCACCTCGACCCCGAGCGGCGCCGGGGCGACGAGCTTGACGGCGATGGACCCGGTGAACCCGAATCGGCCGAGCATGGGCAGGAGCGTGGCGGTGGCCTCGTCCATCACGAGCGCCACCGCGCCCCCGTGGGCCCGGCCGGGCGGGCCCTCGAAGGACGGGCCGAACCGCACGCGGGTGACCGCCTCGTCGCCTTCGCGGCGGTGTGCGGCGCCCAGGCCGAACGGGTTGAGCCGGCCGCCGACGATCGAGTGGACGTCGAAATCGATCGGGGCGCCGTCAGGCGTGGGGTCGGGCAGGCGGCCCTCCACGATCGCCTGGTAGCGGGCCGACAGGGAGTGCTCCGCCTGCTTGTCCCGTCGCGGCGCCCGCTCGGCCAGGGCAGCCAACTCGCCGACCGCGGCGGCGATCCGCTCCGCCAGCGCGTGGTCCAGGTTCCCGGCGGAGATCGCGCTGCCCAGGCGGCGCACCGCCTCGGCCGCCCCCCGCCGGGCGGTGAGCACCGCCTCAGCTTCCGCCGTCCCGCCGCCCTGCTCGGTTCGCTCGCCCGCGTTCACGGCGAAGGACAGTAGCGCGGCCGCAGGAAAGCCCAGGTCGGGCGCCGATCGGGGCGTGCCGAGGCGGGTGTCGGCGCGCCGACGCCCGTCCGTGCCACGATGCGGCGATGGCGCCAGACCTCGCCCACGGCCCGCTCACCGGCATCAAGGTGCTGGAGCTCACGGTCGCCATCCAGGGCCCCCACGCCGGCGCGTACCTCGCCGACATGGGCGCCGAGGTCACGCGGGTGGAGCGCCCGGGCGGCGAGCTCAACCGTTACGTCCGCCACCCGGGGTTCACGCCGTTGGACGGGATGGGCGCCCAGTACGTCGCCATGAACCGGGGCAAGCGCGCCATCGCGCTCGACGCCCACAGCGAGCTCGGCCGCGCGGTGCTGCGTCGGCTCGCGGCGCAGGCCGACGTGTTCCTCACCAACTACCGGCGCGAAGCGCTTGAGCGGATGCAGCTCGGCTACGCGGAGCTCGCGGCGCGCAACCCGCGCCTTGTCTATGCCCGGGTATCGGGCTTCGGCCCGCGGGGGCCCGACGCCGACAAGGCGATGCTGGACGGCGCGGCTCAGGCTCGCAGCGGGATCGCCGCGGTGTCGGGCCCGCCCGACGGTCCGCCCATGCCCCCGGGCGCCGCCATCGCCGACCACGCCGGCTCGATGCAGCTCGCGTTGGGGGTGATGACCGCGCTCTACGCCCGGGAGCGAACCGGGAGGGGCCAGGAGGTGGACGTCTCGTCGTTGGGGGCGATGATGTGGCTGCAAGCCTGGGAGATCGCCCTGACGGGCATGGCGGCCGAGCCGATCACCCGCGCCGGCCAGCACAACCCGAACATCCTCTGCCCGTACGGCGTGTACCAGGCCAAGGACGGCGGCGCGTTTCTCTTCGCCGTGGCGATGAGCGACGAGTCCTGGGACGACTTCTGGGTGTTCGTCGACCAGCCCGAGGTCGTGACCGACCCCCGGTGGAGCACCGCGGCGAAGCGCATCGGCGCCCGCGGCTCCTCCGAGGGCGTCGAGGAGATCCGCGAGCGGATGCGGGCCGCGTTCGCCTCCAAGACCACCGCGGAGTGGGAGGCGTTCCTGGGCGGCCAGCCGGAGATCATCTACGAGCGGGTGCAGGATTACGAGCAGCTGCGCGCCGACCCGCAGGTCGAAGCGAACGGCTACCTCGCGCCGGTCGAGGTGCCCGGCTTCGGCCGGGCGCGGGTGGTCGCCAACGTGGTCCAGCTGAGCGACACGCCCGGCGGTGGCGTGCGCCGCCCCCCGCCGCTGCTCGGCGAGCACACCGCCGAGGTGATGGACGAGCTCGGGTTCACCGCCGAGGAGATAGCCGAAGTGCTGGCGTCATGCCGCGGGGCAGACAACGCGGTGATCAGCTCCGTGCTGGACAACTGACCACTGAACCTGGATCCCACTGAAGCCGTCAGCGGGTGATCGAGCGCTGGTAGGCGCGGATGGCCAGCGGGGCGCAGACCGCGACGATGGCGACGATCCAGATCGCGGTGTAGGCCCCGGGATGGGCGATCGACCACGGGTCGCCCGGCTCGGTCGGGGTGTTCGGGTTGCCGAACTGCACCCGCAGCGCGTCGGCCAGCGAGGTGACCGGGTTCCACTCGGCGACCGTCCGCAACGCCGCCGGCATCGTCTCCGTGGGGACGAATGTGGACGCGATGAACGTCACCGGGAACAGCGCGGTGAACGACACCCCGGTGACGCCTTCGGGGGTGCGCACGACGCTGCCCAGCAGCACGCCGACCCAGATCATGGCGAACGCGAACCCGACCATCAGCAGGTAGCCGCCGATCGCGTCGACCAGCCCGGCGCGGATCCGCCAGCCCACGACCAGTCCGCAAAGCGACATCAGCACGATCGGCAGCATCGCCTTGATCAGGTTGGCCACGGCGTGGCCGGCCAGCACCGAGCCCTTGGCCAGGGGCAGCGAACGGAACCGGTCGACCGCCTGGTTCTTGCGGTCGTTGGCCAACGACATCGCCACCCCGAACGCGGTGAAGACGATGGTCTGGGCGAAGATGCCGCCCATCAGGAACTCGCGGTAGTTCCCCCCGCCGGGCACGGCGATGGCGCCGCCGAACACGTAGGCGAAGAGCAGCACGAACATGATCGGCTGGATCGTGGCGTCGGAGAGCTGCTCGGGCTGGCGGCGCATGTGCACGAGGCCCCGCCGGGCGATCACCCAGGCGTCGTGCGCGAAGCCCCGCGAGGCGAGCGGGCCGGCGTCGGCGGAGGCGGTGCGGGGGGCGGCCACGGCGGTCACGGCCGCACCTCGGCGGGCTCGGCGGCCTCGGCGGGCTCGGTGCGGGCGCCGGTCAGGGTCAGGAACACCTCGTCGAGGGTCGGGTGGCGCACGCCCAGGTCGTCGACCGCGATCCCTTCGTCGCGCAGCGCCTGCGCCACGCCCACCACCGCGTCGACGCCGGAGCGGGCGGGCGCGGTCACCGCCCGGTTCGGCCGATCCAGCGTCGGCTCCGCGCCGGTCACTGCGGCGAAGACCCGGGCGGCGTCGTCGAGCCGGGCGGCGTCGACCAGCACGGCGTGCACGGTCTCGCCGCCCACCTGGCGCTTGAGGCTGCGGGCGTCGCCCCGGGCGATCACCCGGCCGTGGTCGACCACCAGGATGTCGTGCGCGAGCCGTTCGGCCTCGTCGAGGTACTGGGTGGTCAGCAGCACCGTGGTCCCCCGATCGACCAGCCCGTCCAGCACCGACCACAGCTCGATACGGGCGCGCGGGTCGAGCCCGGTGGTGGGCTCGTCGAGGAACAGCACCTCGGGGTTGGCGACCAGCGTTGCGGCCAGGTCCAACCGGCGGCGCATGCCTCCCGAGTAGCCCGACACCTGGCGGCGCCCCGCGTCGCTCAGCGAGAACTCCTCGAGCAGCTCGTCGGCCCGGGCTGCGGCTCGCCGGCGGGGCAGCTGGTGCAGCTCGCCGAGCATGATCAGGTTCTCGCGGCCGGTGAGGATGGGGTCCACCGTCGAGTCCTGCGCAGCCAGCCCGATGCGGCGGCGCACCTCGCCCGGCGCCTCCTTCACGTCGAAGCCGGCCACCCGGGCCTCGCCTTCGTCGGCGTCGGTCAGCGTGGTGAGCACCCGCACCGCGGTGGTCTTGCCGGCCCCGTTCGGGCCCAGCACCGCGCACACCGTTCCGGCGGGGGCCTCGAAATCGGCGCCGGCCAGGGCCACGGTCGTGCCGTAGCGCTTCACCAGGCCCCGCGCCCAGATCGCCATGCCTTCGCTGCGGCTTCCGTGCATGCTCCACTCCTCCCACACCACGGGTCGGCCCGCAAGGGATTTCGGCCGCCGGCGCAGCGCAGTCAACTGCTCCCTCTACCCGGCTGCGCCGTCGGAGGAAACCGACCCGACCGGCGGGCCGGCTCGGCGCCGGCATCGAGTAGAACGAGGGGCGAGCCGGGGGAGGTGCGATGGAGTTCAGCTATCCGCCGAGCGCCGAGGCGCTGCGGGCCGAGGTCCGTGCGTTCCTCGCCGCCCGTCCCGTGCACACCTACGCCATCGACGCGATGGACGGCGGCTACGGCACGGGCGCCTACTCCTTCGAGTTCCTCCGGGCGCTGGGCGAACGGGGCTGGATCGGGCTCACGTGGCCGCGGCGCTTCGGGGGCGGCGAGCGGCCGATGACCGATCAGCTGGCGCTCATGGAGGAGCTGGCGCTGGCCGGCGCTCCGTTCGGTCCGCTGGCCGGCAGCGACCAGTGGGCCCAGTCGCTGATCCGGGACGGCAACGCCGCCCTCCAAGGCGAGCTGCTGCCCCGCATCGCCGCCGGGGAGGCGTTGGCCTGGCAGGGCTACAGCGAGCCCGACGCCGGCTCGGACCTGCTGGCGCTCACCACCCGGGCCCGCCGGGACGGCGACGAGTATCGCATCGACGGCCGCAAGATCTGGAGCTCGGAGGCCGGCGCGTGCACCCACGGCATGGTGCTCGCCCGCACCCAGAGCCCGGAGGAGGCCGGCAGCCGAGCGGGGGGCCTCACCATGTTCGTGGTGCCCAACGACACGCCGGGGCTCACGCTGCGGCCGATCGTCAGCCTCACCGGCGAGGTGTACCACTACGAGGCGTTCCTCGACGACGTGCGGGCGCCCGCGTGGCGGATCATGGGCCGGGAGAACGAGGGCTTCCGCGAGCTGCTGAGGGGGCTCGACCGGGACCGGTTCTGGGGGCGGTTCTGCAAGCCCGCGGCGCTGACCCGCAGCCTGCGCCTGCTGCGAGACCACGCGGCGGTCACCGTCGATCGTGCCGGGCGCCTGCTGGACCAGCCCACCGTCGCCCGCCGGCTGGTCGAGCTGGAGGCCGAGGTCGCCGGCACGCGGCTGCTGTTCCACCGGTTCGGCCACCTGCTCGACCGCGGCCAGCCCACGCCGTACGAGTCGGCGTTGTACAAGACCCTGGCCGACGAGCTCGGCCAGCGCGTGGCCAACTTCGCGCTCGAGCTGCTCGGCGCCGACATCCTCCGCGGAGGCGACGACGCGCCGCTGTCGGGGGCCATGCGTCAGCTCTACCTGACCTCGGTCGGCCAGACGATCGCCGGCGGCACGTCGGAGGTGCTGCGCACCACGGTCGCCACCCGCGGGCTCGGGCTGGCGAGGAGCTGAGAGGAGGCTCGACCGCATGGACTTCTCCCTGTCCGAGACCCAGGAGCAGCTCGTCGGCGCGGTCGGCCGCTGGGTCGAGCGCCGCTGGGCCGACGGCGAGAGCGACCTCAGCGCCGCCGCGGTGCGCCGGGCGCGGTGGAGCGAGCTCTCGGCGAACGGCTGGACGGGCCTCTTGTCCCCGCCGGCGATGCCGGTTCTCGACGCCGCGCTGATGGTCGAACGCTTCGCCTACGGCGGCTGCACGCTGCCGGTGGGCCCGGGCGCGCTGGTGGCCCCCTTCGTCGCCGCCGCCGCGGGCCTCGGCGTCTCGCCCGGCATCGACCAGCTCTGCGTCCTCGACGGCGCGCACCACCCAGACGCGCCGAGCGCCTCCGCCGCCCGAGGCCTCGAGCTGGCCGACCGGGTCGTGGTGCTCGCCTCGGCGCCCGGCCCCGGCGGCCGCCGCTGGTCCGCCGGCGCCGTCCCGGTGGGGCCGGACGCGATCACGGTGGTGCAGGACGAAGGCCGAACCGTGCTGTCTCGTCTCGCCGCGTTCCCGGCGAGGAGCGAGCTGGCGCCGCTCGACCGGGTCATGGGCGAGCTCGCCTGGCTGCTCGGCGCCGTTCTCAGCGCGGCTGAGCTCGTCGGCCTCGCCCGGGCGGTGCTCGACTCCTGCGTCGCCTACGCGAAGGTGCGGATCCAGGGCGGCAAGCCCATCGGTGGGCACCAGGCGGTGCAGCATCGGCTGGTCGACATGCTCGGCCACGTCGAACGGGCCCGCTACCTGACCTACCTGGCGGCGACCGCGCTCAGCGGAACAAGCGAGGCGCTCCCGGCCGACGGTGTGGTCCGAGAGGTCCACCAGGCGAAGGCGCTGGCCGCCCGGGACTGCGTGGCGGCGATCCGCTCCGGCCATCAGGTGATGGGCGCCATCTCCTTCAGCGCCGAGCACGACCTGCACCATTTCCACAAGCAGGCGGTGGTGGCCGCCCACGAGTTCGGCGGGGCGAGCTGGCACTGGGCCGCGCTCGAAGGCGCCGCCAGGGCGCTCACCTGAACGGGCCGGCGGCTCAGCCGGCGGGCGTCCAATCCGGGCGGCGCCCGGTGAAGCAGAGCAGCCGCTCGAACGCGGTGGCGCCGGGCGAGGCGGGCGTCTCCTCGTCGAAGAAGCCGCTGTCCGGCCCGCGGTGCTCGGGGGCGACCGTGGTGCGGAGAAAGGCGAGCGCCGCCTCGGCGGCGTCCTCCCCCGCCGACCAGGTCCGCCCGGTTGACACGGCGAGGTCCCACCCGTGCACGAGGTACTCGCCGAGCGCCATGGCCAGCACGCCGCCGACGGCCATGCGGGCCTGCGACATCACCACCAGCGCACCGGACGCGCCGGCGTCGACGGCCCGCTCGATGTCGGCCGCCGCGTGACCGATGATGTCCGCCGGCCGCTGGCCAGGCGCGAGCTCCCACGCGTCGGGGTCGAGGCGCTCGGTCGCGCCGGCGGGGTCGTCGAGGGCGGCGGCGAAGAACTGGAGCCAGGCCAGCACGTGGCGGCGCAGGTCGGCCACCGTGTACGACCGGCACGGCGTCGGCCCGCCGAGCTGGTCGTTGCTCACTTCGACCACCTGCGCAAGCTGGGAGAGCACCGACGCGAACAGGGCCTTGACGGCCACCGGGTCGGCGAAGACCGCCGGTGCGTTGGTGGGGAAGACGGGAAGCTGGCTGGTGTCGGCGCTCATGCGGCGAACGTACGCTCCCGGCGGGGCCGGCTCTTGAACATTCACGCCAGGCGCCCCGGGTAGCGTGGCGGGGTGGGCCGAGGCATCCCCGACGACACCCGGGGGATCGTCGACCCAGCGGCCATGATGCGCCACGTCGAGTTCGCCCGCTATCCCCCGGGCGACGAGCTGGCCGGGCTGGTCGAGTGGTTCTGGTCGGTCGCCTGGGATCTTCCCGAGGGCGTGGTCCACCACCAACAGGTGCTGAACCACCCCGCCGGCAATATCAGCATCGGCACGCTGGACGACGCCGGCGTCCCGCTCGACCCGCCCGAAGGCCGCGTCTACGGCGTGCAGTCCGGCGTCACCCATCGCCGCCTCACGCTGGCCGGCTGGACGGTGGCGGCCCGCACCTCGGTCGGCGGGCTCGGCGTGTTCCTCGGCGCCGCGGCCCGCACGGCCTCCAACCGGCGCCTCGCCCTGGCCGAGGCGCTCCCGGGGCTCGACGCGGCCGAGCTCATGCGTGCCGTGGTGGGCGTCGCCGACACCGAGCGGCGCGTCGAGCGGCTGCGCTGGGCGCTGGAGGAGCTGGTCGATCGGCGCGACGCCGCGTTCGTCGAGGACGCCCGCCGGGTGGCGGACGTGGCCGCCATCGCGGAGCACGATCGAACGGTGTGCCGGGTCGAGCAGCTCGCCCGGGCGGCGGGGGTGAGCGTCCGCTCCCTGCAGCGGCTCTTCGATCTCCACGTCGGCGCCAGCCCCTCGTTCGTGATCCGTCGTTGGCGCATCATCGAAGCGGCCGAGGCGGCGCGCGACGCCGGCGAACGCGGCGACGGTTGGCGGGGCTGGGCGAGGGTCGCCGCCGAGCTCGGCTACGCGGACCAAGCCCACCTGGCGCGCGACTTCCAGCGCCATCTCGGCGTTTCGCCGTCGGCCTACGTGGCGAGGAATCGAGCGTCCTAGCCGAGCCGACACTTAGGGGTTGACCTAACTGTTGCCGGCCCATACAGTTAGGCGTGTGCCTGACCGTCCCGACCCGGACCGGGCGCTGCCGGCCGTCTTCCAGGCGCTGTCCGACGCGACCCGCCTGTCCGTGGTCGAGCGGTTGAGCATCGGGCCCGCGTCCGCAACCGAGCTCGCCCGTCCGTTCTCGATGGCGCTGCCCTCGTTCATGCAGCACCTGGGCGTGCTCGAGCGCGCCGGCGTGGTCAGCTCGCACAAGACCGGACGCACCCGCACCTACCAACTGGCGCCTGACGCGCTGCGCGCCGCCGCCGCCTGGCTGGCCACCTTCCGCACCCACTGGGAACGCCGGCTCGACCAACTCGACCACCTGCTCACCACCGAACCCAACCCGGAGCGATCATGAGCGAGTTCACCCCCCATCCCGACCTCGACCTGGTGCTCGAACGCACCATCCCCGTGGCGCCCGAGCGGGTCTGGGCCGCCTGGACCGAGCCTGAGCTGTTGATGAAGTGGTTCACCCCGGCGCCGTGGAAGACCGTCGCCGCCGAGCTCGACGTGCGGCCGGGCGGGCGCTGCGTGACCACCATGGAATCGCCCGAGGGCGAGCGCTACCCCAACGCCGGCTGCTATCTCGAGGTCGAGCCCAACCGCCTGCTCGTGTTCACCAGCGTGATGACCGAGGGCTTCCGGCCCACGAGCCCCAGCAACGGCGCCGAAGACCTTCCCTTCACCGGGCGGATCGAGATCATGCCCGACGGGAACGGCGGCAGCCGCTACCGGGCGATCGCCGTCCACGCCGACCCCGACGGCTGCCGACGCCACGCCGAGATGGGCTTCCATCAGGGCTGGGGCGCGGCGCTGGACCAGCTCGTGGCGCTGATGTCCTGACCGCGGCGCCGCATGCCCCAGGGTCAGTGAGCCTCGGGCGCGACCGCCCCCTGCGAGCGGATCGGGAGCCGTTTGACCGCGGCGACCACGAGCGCGCCGACGAGGCTGCCGATCACAGCCGACACGAGCGTGTTGGCCAGCCAGCCCAGCAGGCCGCCCACGCCGCCCACGTGATGCGCCTCCTCTTCCAGGGAGTGCACGGCGTCGTACAGCGTGTGCCAGCCGAGCTCGTGGGTCCCCACGAGCAGGATGTGCCCACCGACCCACAGCATCGCGGCGGTCCCCACCAGCGAGAGGAGGCCGAGCAGCTTCGGCATCCCCACCACGAGCGCGCGTCCGATCCGGCTCGCCGAGGCGCCGCCGCGCTCGACCATGCGCAGGCCGACGTCGTCCATCTTCACGATCAGGGCCACGAGCCCGTAGACCACCGCGGTGATCAGCAGGGCCACGATCACGAGGATCGCCGCCCGCGCGCCGAATCCCTCGTCGATGACCTCCTTGAGCGCGATCACCATGATCTCCGCCGACAGGATGAAATCGGTGCGGATCGCGCCGGCGATCGTCTTCTGCTCCTGGTCGGGGCCCAGCGCGGCGGCCGGCATGTCGTCGGCCTCGTGATGGCCGCCGATGCGGTGGAGGACCTTCTCGACGCCCTCGTAGCAGAGGAAGGCCCCGCCGAGCATGAGGATGACCTCGACGAGGATCGGCGCGAACTCGCTGAGCACCAGCGCTGCGGGCAGGATGAACAGCAGCTTGTTGCGCAGCGAGCCGATCGCGATCCGCCTGATGATCGGCAGCTCTCGCTCGGCGGCCAACCCGTGGACGTAGGTGGGCGTCACCGCCGTGTCGTCCACCACCACCCCCGCCGCCTTGGCGCTCGCCCGGCCGGCGGCGGCGCCCACGTCGTCGATCGACGCCGCCGCCAGCTTGGCCAGCGCCGCCACGTCGTCCAACAAGCCGATCAGGCCGCCGCTCATCGCCCTCCCCATCCGCTCCGAACGCGGCTGCGATGATACGCAGCCGGCGGAAGGTGCGCGGTCGCCGCGTCGGCCGTCACGGCGCCAGCACGATCGGCGTCCACACCAGGATGTCTTCGCCCGGGTTGCCGTCGGCGTCGACCGCGGCGCCGCGCACCTCGAAGCGCAGCAGCCGTCCGTTCCCAGTGGCGTGCTCGTCGAGGACGGTGTGGCGGAACGCCAGCAGGTCCCCCTCGAACGCCGGGCCGAGGTGATCGCAGCCGTCCCACGCCAGCACCGCGGCGAGGCCGGGCAGCACCCGGCTGAGTGAGGCCTGGGCGAGGCCCTGCACGTGGCCGCCGTACACGAGCCGTTTGTTGTAGATGCTGCGGGCGCCGTCGCGGTGCACGAAGGCCTGGTTGAAGGTCAGCCGGGCCAGCGCGGGCGCCAGGTCGACGTGGTCGCGCATGGCGTCGGCCCGGGTCTCGCCCACCGGCCACTTCGTGTGGGGCAGCACGGCGAGGTCCCACGTCGGGCTCAACGGGACCAGCTCGCCGAGCGGCGCCGGATCCGACGGGCCGGGGATGTCGTCGGCGTGGCCGGGCGAGCCGTGCCGCGCCGCCACCAGCGCACAGCGTTCGTATCGGGCCACCGGGCCATGGTCCCCCACGGTCTCGATCCCCAACCAGACCTTGCCGCGATGCTGGCCGTCGCGCGGCTTGCCGTCGGCCAGGCCCAGCACGGTGGTGGTGGTCCGCAGCGTCTCGCCCACCTCGACCGTTCGCAGGATCCGCACCGAACGGTAGTAGAGGTTGGCGATCGCCCGGCGGGTGGCGTTGGTCGTCTGTCCGATCGAGTACTGCATCGCCAACGCGGGGTAGACCATCGCCGCGGCGCGCCCGGTGAGCCGCTGCGCCAGGCCCCGGTCCGCCGACGGCAGATGCTGATCGCCGGTGATCATGCGGTACGCCACGTTGTCGGCCTCGGTGACCGTCACCGGGGGCAACCACGGGATCGTCATACCCCGGTTCAGCTCGTCGTAGTACGGACCATCGTTGCTGGCGCCCTCTGTCATGAGCCCCGAGTGTACGAACCTCGCCGCCGGGGCTCAGCGGCGCAGGGCGCCTCGCAGGTCGGCCCGGGTGCGGATGATCTCGAGCTGGTGCTCGGAGGGCGGCGGCGTGGTCGGCGTCGGCTCGGGCACCACGAGCTCGAAGCCGGTGTTGGCCACGACTTGATCGACGCTGACGCCCGGGTGGAGCGAGCGCAGCCGCAGGCGTTTGGTGTCCTCGGTGAAGTCCATCACGCAGAGCGGGGTCACGCAGTACTTCGGCCCGCCGCCGGGCAGACCGAGCCGGCGGCGGGCGTCGGGGTCGCCGTCGCCCCAGCCGAACGCGCTCACGTAGTCGCAGCGCGGCACGAAGGTCCGGGCGTTGTGCGTGTTCAGCAGGATGTAGTACCGGCCAACATGGGTGGAGAGGGTGGAGGTTCCGATCGAGCCCGGCCCCCGGAAGCGCAGACGCGAGTGGTCGGCTCCGACCCCGATGAGGTTGGTGTTGCCGTGCGGGTCGACCTGCACGCCGCCGATGAAGAACACGCGCCGGCCCCAGTCCTTCACCCGGTCGAACCGGTGGCCGGTGTCGCTGTAGGACTCCGCCCAGCGCACCACCCGACGGTCCCAACCGAACTCGGGGGTCGGCAGCACGTCGAGATGGGCGACGTTCATACGCGAGCCGATGAAGATCACGTCGCTGTTCGGTGCGTGGGTGAAGCAGGCCAGCCGCACGGCGACCTCGGCCACCGGCATCGCCGCGCCGATCTGGAGGATCTCGCCGTCGACGATGTCGTTCGCCAAGAAGGCGGCCATGGTCTCGAGGGCCGTCGCCGGGCCGTGTTCAGTACTCATACAGCTCCAACAGACGCGAGATGCCGACCCGTTCGAGGTAGTCGGCATGGGTGGCGGGGCCGCTGACCCAGTGGTCGAGGTAGGCGGCCAGGCGGTCGCCTCCCGCGCTGGCCGCTTCGACGTAGCGGCCCGTGGCGTCGCGGTCCTGCACGTAGAAGCCGCGGCTGTAGTAGGGGTGCGCGCCCCAGGGGCAGCGGATGACCGCGTCGGCGTCGGCGATGGTGGTGGCCCACGGCGCGGCGCGGACCTCTTCGTTGGGCACGATCTTCTCGACCTGCACGATCACCCGGTCGGCGGCGCGCTGGAGGAACAGGTCGAGCCAGCCCGGCCCGCCGACGTGGGCGACGTTGCCGTACACGTCGGAGGCGGCCGCGTGCAGGAGGGCCACGTCGACCTCGATGGCCGGCACCGCCAGCAGCGTCTGGCCTTCGACCGGGTCGCTGAACACCTTCAGGTCGGGGTTGACCTCGGGCAACGACGTGCCCAGCCCGCCCCGCCAGGGCAGGAACGGCAGACCCTGCGCCGCCGCCCGCAGCCCGGCGGTCACGATCCCTTCCTCGCATTCCCACACGTGGACCGCCCCCGCCTCGACCGCCCGGCGGAACGCGGGGGCCTGGGCCCCGGCGTAATAGGCGACGGTCTCACGGACGCAGCCCGCCGCGATCAGCAGGTCCAGCGCCAATCCGCTGCCCACCACCCGCAGATCCCTCACCCCCCGCCGCACCACCTGGCGGATGGTCGCCATCGGCGCGGGATCACCGACGGCGATGGTCATGCCGTCCTGCACCCACGCCGCAGCCTCGACCTCGCTGACCAGGCGTTCGCGCCGCGCCGGGCGGCTCACGGCCGGCCCACGTCTCGGAATCCCGGCGCCAGTCGACGGGCCATCCCCTCATCCTCCGCTTCACCCTCGATCGAGCCCGCGTCCGGCTCGCGCCGCCGACACCGTAGCGCCCGCGCCGCGAGCCCGGACGGGGCGAGGTTGTGTGCGCTGACC
>JBJXGF010000156.1:0-26657 GCA_046153015.1 Acidimicrobiales bacterium
GGCTGCGTCGGGCCGACCGGCGAGCGGGAGCGGCGGGCGGGCCGGCGGGGCTGGCGCCTTCAGGTCGATCAGCACGAACCCGCCGGCCGGCGTTGCCGCCGCGCTCGCCTCCGCCGGGCCGGCGGTCTCCGCGTCCGGACGGGGCGCGGCGGTGACGCCGTCGGCGCGCACGACGCCCCTGGCCAGATCGACCACGGGGTCGACGGGTTCGGCGGCGGCGCCGGGCAGGAGCACGCTGGCCGAGCAGACGCCCTCCACCATGCGGGTCAGCCACGCGCCCGGCGCCGACCCGTCCACGCGCAGCGGGCCGGCGGTGGTCTCGAACGCGGCCTCCACCGGACCGTGCACGAACACGACGAGGCGCTCACCGGCCTGGCCGAGCAGGCACAGCGGCGGCAGCAGCCCGCCGGCGGCCGCGGCCAGCACCTCGGCCAGGCGGGCGGCGGCCTGGGGCCCGGGCGCCGCCTCGTCGGCGTCGCGGGCGATGTCCAGCCAGGCGTCGATCACCGCTCTCGCCAGCGCGGCGCCGTCCCGCTGATCGGGCCCCACCAGCAGGACCATGCCGGGCAGGCGGCCGAGCCAACCCCGCGCCCGGCCGACCACCGGCGCAACCGTCGCCTGGTCGAGCCTCATGCGCCGCCGGCCTCGGCCAGCCGGTCGGCGAGCTGCGCCGCGGTGGCGGGCCGGTCGGTTGGGTCCGGGGCCAGGCACGCCGCGATCAGCGCCCGG
Organism: Acidimicrobiales bacterium; assembly: GCA_046153015.1. Classification (GTDB taxonomy): domain Bacteria; phylum Actinomycetota; class Acidimicrobiia; order Acidimicrobiales; family CAIXPF01; genus JBJXGF01. Next base: position 730 of record JBJXGF010000156.1, read on the forward strand.
TCGGCCGGCTCGAGCGCGGGGTCGAGGTCGGGCGCCTCGCGCAGCACGCGCCGGATGGCCATGGCGGCGTTGTCGGTGGGCAGGTCCCCGAAGATCGGCCGGCGGGTGAGCGCGAAGTGCAGGACGGCGCCGAGCGAGTAGATGTCCGACGCGCGAGACGGAGCGTCGCCCCTGATCAGCGCCGGGTCGACCCACTCGACGGCGCCCGCGGTGGTGAGCGAGGTCATCGACCCGCCGGCCTCGATCAGATGGGCGAGCCCGAGGTCGGCCAGCTTCGCGCCGCCCGGGTGGAGCCACACCGCGGCGGGCGTGATGTTCCGGTGCGCCACCCCCGCCTCGTGGAGCGCGTGCGCAGCCAGCGCGGCGTGGCGCAGCGCACGACGCGCCGCCGCCGCGTCGAGCGCCTCGGCCGGCGCGGCGAGCGTTCCGAGCGGGGCGTGCTCCATCGCGTAGAAGAACGTGTCGGCCTGCTGGCCGGCGTCGTAGACCGGCACGAGGTAGGGGCTGGCCACCGCGGCGAAGGCCTGCAGCTCGCGGGTGAAGCGGCGGAAGGCGACCTCGGTGGACCCGCCGACGACCTTCACCACCACCAGCTCCTCGGGCCGGCCCAGCCGGGCCGGCGGCCGGGCGAGGAAGAACCGGCCGTGCTCGTTGGCGGCCAGCGCGGCGAGCAGCTGGTAGTCGGCGATCCGGTCCATCAGCCGCGGCCCCTCAGAAGATCCGCCCGCCGCGGTAACGCCAGCGCAGCAGCACCACCCGCAGGGGGCCGAGCGCGGCGAGCCACACGAGCAGCCACGTCGTCCAGAAGTGCACGCCGAAGGTCAGGGCGTTGGCCGCCGGGGTCTCCGGCGAGGGCCCGACCGCCCGCAGCGCCGCCCAGGCGAGCAGCGACTCGGGGAAGCCGACGAGGAGGCCGAACAGCGTGGGCCAGTCCTTCTCCCACCGGCATTGCTGGAGCAGGTGGTAGAGCGGCTCCCACAGCGCGGCGCCGAGCACCGCCACGAGGATCAGCGCCGCCAGCGTGGTGGCGTAGAGCGCCCCCAACCCGCCCCCGGCCGGCCGCGGCAGGAACGGCGTGACCACGATCGTCCAGGGGAGCCCGAGCACCGCGAGCAGCACCAAGCGGGTCTGGATGCGTCCGGACAGGGTCGGGGTCATCGCTACACCGCCTTGTTGGCGGCCCAACGCCACCACTGCTGGATCGATCGGGACACCCCGATGCGGGGGCAGAACCGCTGCGCGGCCAGGTCGTCGGCGATGGCCAGCGCGGCGTACTGCAGGCCGAGGAAGGAGTCGACCCCGGCGTAGTAGCCGCCCAGCGTCATCGAGCCGGACGCGTACAGCCGGCCCGGGTCCGAGCGGGCGCCTCGCACCTCGAAGCTGCGCTCCACGTCGAGCCGGCCGAGCGGGTTGCGCCCGGCCCCGCCGTGGTCGAGCAGGTCGGCGAGCAGCCGGTGGTCGCGCAGGTCCCCCTCGAGACCGGTGGCGTCGATCACGAAGTCGGCCGCCACGTTCGCCTGGGAGCCGTTGGCCGCCTTGATCACCGTGCCCACCTGGTTGCTCGGCGCCGGCTGGACCTGCTCGACCACACCGTGGAGCGTGTGGTACCAGCCCTCGGCGCGGGCGCGGGCCATCTGCTGCTGCCAGAGCTTTCGGCGCGGGGTGTGCGTACCGCCGAGCTTGCGGTACAACGCCGCCCGCTCCTCGCCTTCGAGGCGCTCGAACGCGTCCTTGAGCTGACCGCCCCACGCGCCCTTGGGCCAGTTGAAGCCCTGGTAGGCCCAGCCGTTGCCGCCCCGGCGCCGCCAGAACGGCGCCTCGCCGTGCGTGCCGTGCACGTAGGTGCGGAACAGGTGCAGGATCGTGGTCTGGGCGCCGTGGTTCCAGCGGTCCTCCATCAGCCGTTGGAGGATCCGGCTGGCTACGATCCCCCCGCCGCGCAGGAGCACCACGCCCGGGCGGCGGCGCAGCTCCTCGTACACGTGCTCATGCGGCTCGTAGGCGTTCACCACGTGCCGGTAGTCCTGAAAGCGCTGCTTGTACTCCTGCAGGTCGGGCAGGAAGCGCAGCCCCGGGTAGCCGACTGCGAGGTGCACGAACCGGCAGCGCCACGCCACCCGCTTGGTGGGCGCCGTGCCCGGAGGCGGGGTGAGCAGCACGAAGTAGCCGCCGCCGAGGCGGCGGCGCACCACCCGCACCTGGCCCTTCACCACGGACTCGGCGTAGCGGATGCGGGCCGCCTCCCGGGCCATGGTGGTGAAGGCCTGGCCGGCCTTGGGCGTCCAGTAGTCGGTGAAGATCGGCTCGGTGAGCACGCTCCAGACGGGGGCCAGCGTCCTGTCGGCCCACGCCTCGCGCAGGGCGTAGCCGGGCCAGCCCCAGATGTTGTCGGGCGTGCCCCCCGAGTCGGAGCGGAGCCGCTCCTCCCGGGGGATCTGCGAGACGCGGGTGAGGTACTCGTAGGTCTGCCACGGCTCGTCGAGCGTGGTGAAGACCCTGATGGCCTCCGGGGCCAGGCCGGCGATGCGCAGCGTGTCGACCAGCACGAAGCTGCCGATCCCGCCGCCGACCGTGCCGAGGGGCGTGTCGCGGATCGGGATGCCGGCGCCGGCCACCAGCTCGTCGCTCCACATGCTGGCCGCCAGCAGCTCGGGCGTGAGGTCGCCGCGCTCGGGCCGCCCGGTGGGATCGGGGATCGGGGCGGCCAGCTCGCTGCTCGTCACCAGGATCGTCTGCCCGTCCACCAGCGAGCTCCTCACACGCGCCCTCGGCCGCCGGTCCGGACCGGCACGGCATCTTGCCCCACCGCGACCGGCGGCGCCCATGGGCCATCGCGGCAACGGGAGCCGGCCCATCTTCGCCGACGCGGGCCTCAGATGCCGTAGAGGCGGCGGGCGTTGCCGCCGAGGATGAGCGCCTTCGCCTCGTCGGTGAGCGCGGGGTAACCGTGCTGCTCCTGCAGGCGCTCGCTGATCTGGAAGGTGCGGAACGCGTCGATCTGGCCTTGGGGCGAGCCGTACCAGATCGAGTCGGTCCCCCACAGGATGCGTCGGGGGCCGAGCTGGGCGAGCAGCTTGCCCAGCACGTGGGCGGCGGCGTCGGGATCGCGGGCCACGTTGAACCAGGTGGTGCCGAGCTCGGCGTACACGTTGCCCTCCGGCCCGATCCCGGCCGCCTTCAACGAGGCGATGAGCCGATCCACCCCGCGCAGCTCGCGCTCGGGCCGCCCGGCGGCGAAGGGCCCCTCGGGCGCGGTGGGTTCCCAACCCGAGTGGTACACCACGAGTTGGGCGCCGGGATGGGCGCGAGCGGCGGGGCCGATGTCGGCGGGCGAGGCGGCCGGGTCCTCCCCCGCCACGCCCTTGTGCACGGCCACCACCGGCCGGCCGAGGCGCACGGCCTGGTCGAGCAGGGCATCGCCGCGCTCGTCGTCGAGGCGGTAGGGGCCCAGGCTGGTGTAGGTCTTCCAGCCCGCCACCGGGTAGGTCGCGGCGTCGGCCGCCATCGCGTCGAGCGCCTGGTCGAGAGGCCCCGCGGCGGGGTGGACGGGCGCCTGGAGCAGCAGGCGTCGGCCGCCGCCCGCCGATTCGAGACGGCGGCGGGCGTCGTCCATGACCTCGATCGAGAGCGGGCTGTCGGCGCCGGTGATCGGGAGGCCGGAGAGCAGGCCGACCTGCGTGTCGCTCTGGTCGAACACGAGGCTGACCAGCGCCTCCGCCGAGAAGCACGCCCGCCAGTCGGCCGCGCCGCAGGACGCCTGGGGGAAGCCGCCGCCGAAGTCGGCGTTGCGGGCCGGGTCGAGGAAGTGGAGCTGCACGTCGACCACCGGCCCTCCCCGCGCCAGGGCCTCGGCCGCCTCCGCCGGGTCGATCACGGCGTCGCCTCCGCCCGGCGCCGCGAAGCCGCCCCCCGGTTCGGGCGCCCCTCTGCTGGCGCGCTCCTCCCGGCTGCACGCCGTCAACGCCGACAGCACGGCCGCCGAGGCGGCGGCCGACGCCAGCACCTCCCGGCGGGACAGCGCCCCGCCCGTGCGCAGCCGTTCGATCGCCTCGCGGGCCCGGCGGGCGGCCTCGGTCACGCTCGGCGAGAGCGGCGGCGCGACGTACTCGTCGCTGGACCGCCGGCCGAGATCGAGTGGGCGCATGGCCGCAGAGTCTTGCCGCCATCGCCGAGCGATGAACGGCGGCCGACCCGACTACGTTGCGTGCCCGTGAGCGAAGCGAACCGCCCGAGCGGCGGAGAGCGGGAGACACCGCGCGAAGCGAACCGCCCAAGCGGCGGAGAGCGGACAAGACCGTGAGCGAAGCGAACCGCCCAAGCGGCGGAGAGCGGGAGACACCGCGCGAAGCGAACCGCCCGAGCGGCGGAGAGCGGGAGACACCGCGCGACGTGGTGCACCTGCTGGCGAACCCGCGGGCGGGCAACGGCCGAGCGGCGGCCGCCATCACCGAGCTGGTCGGCCGGTTGGGCGCAGCGGGCGCGGCGACGGAGCTGTTGGAGGCCGAGTCGGCGGCGGAGGCGCAGCGGCTCTGCGAGAAGGCGGTGGCCGGCGGCGCCGAGCGGCTGATCGTGGCCGGCGGCGACGGGGCGGTGCACGTGGCCGTCCAGGCGGCGGCGGGCACGCCGACCGTGCTCGGGTTGGTCCCGCTCGGCTCGGGCAACGACTTCGCTCGCGCGCTCGGCCTGGCGTCGCACGGCCGCCGCCCGGACCTGGCCGTCAGCGTCGCCGCGGCGCTGGCCGAGCCGGTCGAGCTCGACGCCATCTCCTCCCCCGCCGGCTGCGCCGCCTCGATCGCGACCGTCGGCTTCTCGGCGTCGGTGAACGAGCTCGGCAACCGGCTGCGCATACCGGGCCGGCTCGCCCCAGCCCGCTACCACCTCGCCACCCTGCTCGAGCTGCGCCGCCTGGCGCCCCTTCGGCTCGAGCTGGAGCTCGACGGGCGGGCCGAGGTCCTGGAGGCCACGTTCGTGGCGGTGGCCAACACCGCCTTCTTCGGCGGCGGGATGGCGATCTGCCCCGAGGCCGACGCCGCCGACGGTCTGCTGGATGTGTGCGTGGTGGCCCCGGTCAACCGCCGGACGCTGCTGCGCCTGTTCCCCACCGTGTTCAAGGGCGCACACGTGAGCCACCCGGCGGTGAGCATCCGGCGGGCGGCTCGGGTGCGGATCGCTGCGCCGAGCGGGGGCGACGCGCTCGGCGGCGGGCCCAACGTGCGCGCCGACGGCGAGCCCTACGCCATCGCCCCGATCGAGCTGCGGGCGGCGGCGGGGGCGCTGCGGGTGGCGGGCGCCCGACCCGGGCCGCCGACGCTGACGTGACGAGCGGCTCAGCGGTCCCGGGGAATAGCGCGCGCGCCGGCGAGGTTGCGCAGCACCGATGATGATGATGCAGGGCGGTCCGCACGGGATGCTCGGCCGCGACCGCGAGGGGGTCAAGGGCGCCAAGGTGGGGCGCGCTGTGCTGCGGCGGGTCTGGGCGTTCGCCGGCGCCTACCGGTGGATGATCGCCGGCTTCGTGGCCACGATCGTGGCCGGCGCAGCGTTCGGGGTGGCCACCCCGCTGCTCGTGCGCTCGATCATCGACGACGCCATCCCGCGCGGCGACCGCGGCCTCGTGAACGTCCTGGCCGGGTTGATCGTGCTGGCCGCGCTGGCCGACGCCGCGCTCGGCCTCGTGGGGCGCTGGTGGTCGGCCCGCATCGGCGAGGGCCTGATCTACGACCTGCGGAGCGCGCTGTTCGACCACGTGCAGCGCATGCCGATCGCGTTCTTCACCAACAGCCAGACCGGCACGCTGATCAGCCGGCTCAACAACGACGTGGTCGGCGCCCAGAACGCAGTCACCGGCACGCTCGGCAACGTGGTGTCGAACGTGGTGATGCTGGTGGCCACGCTGATCACGATGATGGCCCTCGAGTGGCGCCTCACGATCATGGCGCTGGCCATCCTGCCGATGTTCGTGCTGCCCTCCAAGCGGGTGGGGCGCAAGCTGCAGGCGATCTCGCGGGAGTCGATGCAGCTCAACGCGGCGATGAACACCACGATGACCGAACGCTTCGGCGTGTCCGGCGCGCTGCTGGTCAAGCTGTTCGGCCGCCACGACGACGAGCGCGACGCGTTCGCCAGACGCGCCGCCCGGGTGCGCGACATCGGCATCCGCACCGCCCTGTACATGCGCCTGTTCTTCCTCGGGTTGGGCGTGGTGGCGGCGGTGGGCTCGGCGGCGGTGTACTGGGTCGGGAGCCAGCTCGTGATCAGCGGCTCGCTCGGCCTCGGCGACCTGGTGGCTCTCGGGATCCTCGTGACCCGGCTGTACGGGCCGCTCACCGGGCTGACCAACGCCCGGGTCGACGTGATGACCGCGTTGGTGTCCTTCGATCGGGTCTTCGAAGTGCTCGACGCGCCGAACCCGATCGCCGATCGGCCCGGCGCCGGCGACCTCGGCCGCTCGGAGGGCCGCATCGAGCTCGACCACGTGTGGTTCGCCTACCCGGCGCCGCAGACCACCACGATCGCGTCGCTGGCCACGCCCGGCGTCGCCCCGCTCGGCGACGGCCCGGCGCCCACACCGGTGCTGCGCGACGTCGACGCCCGCATCGAGCCCGGACAGCTCGTGGCGCTGGTGGGCCCCTCGGGCGGCGGCAAGTCGACCCTCGCCAGCCTGATCCCGCGCCTCTACGACGTGACCGAGGGCGCCGTCCGCATCGACGGGATCGACGTGCGGGACCTCACCCAGCACAGCCTGCGTCAGGCGATCGGGGTGGTGAGCCAGGACCCCCACCTCTTCCACGAGACCGTCGCCGAGAACCTCCGCTACGCCAAGCCCGACGCCACCGCGGCCGAGCTCGAGGCGGCGTGCCGGGCCGCGCAGATCCACGAGGTGGTGGCGGCGTTGCCCGAGGGCTATGACACCATCGTCGGCGAGCGGGGCTACCGCCTCTCGGGCGGCGAGAAGCAGCGCCTGGCCATCGCCCGGATGCTGCTGAAGAACCCTTCGATCGTGATCCTCGACGAGGCCACCAGCCACCTCGACTCCGAGAACGAGGCGCAGGTGCAGCGGGCCCTCGACCAGGCGCTTGAGGGCCGCACGTCGATCGTGATCGCGCACCGCCTCTCCACGATCACCGCCGCCGACCAGATCCTCGTGATCGACGACGGCTCGATCGTCGAACGCGGCGTCCACGCCGAGCTGCTGGCCGCCCACGGGCTCTACGCCGACCTCTACCACACGCTCGTGCGGGACTCGGCGGCGCCCGCCCCGGCCTGAGCCGGCGTCGGCGGCGCCGCCCAGGCGCTACGGTCGCGCCCGAGCATGGACGCACGCACGTTCTCCGTCGCGGAGGTGACCGAGGCCATTCGCATGGCGCTCGAGGCGACCTTCCCCGGCGAGCTGTGGGTGCAGGGCGAGATCCAGAGCCTCACCCGCTCCCGCACCGGCCACGTGTACTTCGATCTCGTCGATGCGGGCGAGCTCGGCCGCTCCATGCAGGCGCGGCTGCCGGTGGCGCTGTTCATGAACCACAAGCAGCAGGTCAACGCCATCCTGCGCCGGTCCGGCGGCGTGCGGATGACCGACGGCATCGAGATCCGGATCCGGGGCGCGGTCGACTTCTACCCCCCGCAGGGGCGGCTGCAGCTGCGGATGTCCTCGATCGACCCGGCCTACACGCTCGGCCGCTTGGCCGCCGACCGCCAGCGGCTGCTCGCCGCGCTCTCCGCCGAGGGGCTGCTCGACCGGCAGAAGGCGCTGCCGGCCCCACCGGCGCCGCTCCGGGTGGCGCTCGTCACCTCGTTCGGCTCGGCGGCCTACAACGACTTCGTGCACGAGCTGGCCGCCAGCGGTTTCGGGTTCACCGTGATCGCCGTCGACGCCCGCGTGCAGGGAGACCTCGCCCAGCGCTCGGTCACCGCCGCGCTGTCGCGGGCGGCGCAGCTAGAGGTCGACGTGGTGGCCCTGGTGCGCGGCGGCGGGTCCCGCACCGACCTCGCCGTGTTCGACGGCGAGGCGATCGCCCGGGCCGTGGCCTCGCTCGCCGCGCCGGTGTGGACCGGCATCGGCCACGAGATCGACACGGCGATCGCCGACGTCGTGGCGCACCGCTCGTTCAAGACCCCGACCGCCTGCGCGGCCGCCCTCGTCGACGAGGTCTCACGCTACGTAGCCCACGTGGAGGAGCGCTGGGGGGCGATCGGCGAGGCGGCCCGGCTGGTGCTGGCCCAGCGGGAGCGGGCCCTTGCCGCCAGCGCGGCCCGCGCGGCCCGGGAGACCCACGCCGGCCTGCGCCTGGCCGAGGCTCGGCTGAGCACGGCCTCGGCCCGTCTCGTGCGCGAGGCCGAGCTGGTGCTGCGCCGGGCCGAGCTGAACCTGCGGGCCGGCGAGGCCCGGGTGCGGGCCCTCGATCCCGCCCGCAGCCTGGCTCGGGGCTGGTCGATCACCCGCGACGGCGAGGGCGCCCTGTTGCGCAGCGCGGCGCAGGCCCCGCTGGGTTCAACGATCGTCACCGAGGCCGCGTTCGGCGTGCTCACGAGCACCGTGGCCGACCCCGCCGGCGCCAGCCCCCGGGAGAGGCGATGAGCGAAGCGAATCGCGACCGAGCGAGCGGCGCCGACGCGTCGGTGGAGGCGCTGGGCTTCGCCGAGGCGGCGCGGGAGCTCGACGCGATCCTGGCGGAGCTGGAGGACGAGACCATCGACGTGGACCGCCTCGGCGAGCGGGTGAGCCGGGCATCGGCCCTGATCGGGCTGTGCCGGCGGCGCATCGGCGCAGCCCGGATGGAGGTCGAGCACATCATCGCCGGCCTCGACCAGCCCGAAGCGGCCGAGCAGTGAGCGCCGGGCTCGACGCGGTGGCGGCGCCGGCGGCGCAGGTCGACCGCCGCCTCGCCGAGGTGCTCGACGAGGAGGCGGCGCGCTGGGCCGACCTGCACCCGAGCCTGGCCGGCCCGCTGGAGGCCGTGCGGCGCATGGTTCTCTCCGGCGGCAAGCGCCTCCGCCCGGCGTTCTGCTACTGGGGGTTCCTCGGCGCCGGCGGCCGGCCCGACGATCCGCTGGTGATCGACGCAGGGGCGGCGCTCGAGCTGCTGCACGCCTTCGCCCTGCTCCACGACGACGTGATGGACGGCGCCTCGACCCGCCGGCGCCTGCCCACCATCCACGTGGAGTGGGAGGAGCGGCACCGGCGCGGGGCCTGGCGGGGCGATCCCCGCCGCTTCGGCGAAGGCGTGGCCATCCTCATGGGCGACCTGGCCCACGTGTACGCCGACCGGCTCCTGCGCCACGCCCCCGCCGACGCCCACGACGTGTGGCACGAGCTGCGCATCGAGGTGAACATCGGTCAGCTCCTCGATCTCACCGGGGCCGCCGTCGGCGACACCGATCCCCGCACCGCCCGCCTGATCGCCCGCTACAAGTCGGGCCGCTACACGATCGAACGCCCGCTGCACCTGGGCGCAGCGCTCGCCGGCCTGGGCCGCCTCGCGGCGCTGCGTGAGGCGTTCAGCGCCTACGGCGACCCGCTCGGCCAGGCGTTCCAGCTGCGCGACGACGTGCTCGGCGCGTTCGGCGACGAGAGCCTCACCGGCAAGCCGGTGGGCGACGACCTGCGGGAGGGCAAGGCCACGCTGCTGCTCGCCATCGCCTCGCAGCGCGCCGACGCCGGCCAGGCGCGCACGCTGGCGCAGGTGGGCTCGCCGCGTCTCGGTCCGGCGGAGATCGGCGCCCTGCAGGAGGTGCTGGAAGCCACCGGCGCGCGGGACGAGCTGGAGCGCGAGATCGAGCGCCTCACTGCGGAGGCGATCGCCGCGCTCGATCGAACGCCGGCGCCGGAGCAGGTGCGGGCCGCGCTCGCCGAGATCGCGGTGAGCCTCGCCGCCCGCCGGTCCTGAGCGGCCAACGCGCGACGGGGCTCCTCAAGCGATAGTGTCGGGTCGCTGGCCATCATCTCTGCGGCATCCACCCGCTCGCGTCGGGCGACGAGCAGGTGCCAGCCCGCCGGCGTTGAGGACTCGCTCGCGGGATTGTGCGATGCAAGCGAAGCGACAGGCAGGGCAACGAGAACAGCGCGCCGGGTTCGGCCTGCCGTTCGGCGCGCCCGGCGAGAGCCACGACACGCTCACCGGGCTGCCGACGCGGACGCTGCTGTACGACCGCCTGGAGGTGGCGCTGGCGCGGGCGATGCGATCGGGCCGCCTCGTGGCCGTGCTGCGGGTCGACCTCGACCGCTTCGGGCCCATGGCGCAGCGGCACGGCCCGGCCGCGGCCGATGAGGTGCTGGTCGAGATCGCCGAGCGCCTCCGCACCGTGCTTCGCCCCTCCGACAGCGTGGCCCGCGCCGGCCGAGACGAGTTCGTGCTGATCTGCGACGACCTCTCCGCCGACGAGGAGGCCTTGTCCATCGCGGCGCGCGTCTCGGCGGCGATCCGGGCGCCGATCCCGGCCGGGGCGCCCGAGGCCATCACGGTCAGCGCCAGCATCGGGCTGGCCTTTGCCGACGGCTTCGGCGTCTCGCCCGACGGCTTGGTGAACCAGGCGGGAGTGGCGCTGGCGTCGGCCAAGCGGCGCGGCCGCGACCGCTGCGAGGTGTTCCGCTCCAGCGTGTCCCGTCACGCCCACCTGCGCCTGGAAGGCGAGCGGAACCTGGCCGACGCGCTCGACAAGGGCCAGCTGCGGGTGTGGTACCAGCCCACGGTGGCGCTGGCCTCGGGGGGCATCGTCGGCTTCGAGGCGCTGCTGCGCTGGCAGCACCCCCAGCAGGGGCTCGTCTCGCCCAGCTCGATCGTGTCGATCGCCGAGGACAGCGGCCTCATCGTCCCGATCGGGCGGTGGGTGCTCGAGCACGCCTGCCGCCAGCTCGCGGCGTGGCACGCCGGGCTGGCGCTAGCCGCCCCGCTGCGGGTCAACGTGAACCTCTCCGCCTGCCAACTCGACCGTCCCGAGCTGGTGGCCGAGGTGGCCCAGGCGATCGCGGCGGCGGAGATCTCGCCCGAGCAGCTCACGCTGGAGCTCACCGAGAGCGCGCTGCTCGCCGACCTGGAGGCCAGCGCCGACACGCTCAACGCGCTGAAGGAGCTCGGCGTCACCCTCGCGGTGGACGACTTCGGCACCGGCTACTCCTCGCTCAACTACGTGCGGCGCTTCCCGATCGACTCGATCAAGATCGACGGCTCCTTCACCGCCGGCCTGGGCGGCGGGCCGCCCGGCTCGGCCATCGTCGAGGCGGTGGTCAACCTCGCCCACGCGCTCGACATGGAGTGCACGGCCGAGGGCGTCGAGACCAGCGAGCACCTCTGCGAGCTGCGCCGCCTTGGCTGCGACGTGGCGCAGGGCTACTACCTCAGGCCGCCGATGCCGCCCGATCAGGTGCCGGCGCTGCTGGCCTCCGCGCCCCGCTGGTGACCGGGCGGCGGCGCCCACCGACCACGTCGAGGTAAGGCCGCAAACCACACTACGAGTCGTCCTGGTTGCGGTGCGCGGTGATCCGCTGCCCACCGGCCCTCTCTCGTATACGCTGCGTCTACTATGTCGCCACCCTCCGTCCCGGTGGATTTACCCGCGCGACTTCATTACAGTCGTGCGACCGAAGGGGTTGCGGCGCACGGAGGGACCGCTGCGACCTCCACACTGGCGACGGCGTCAGTGCAGTAGACGAACGATCGAGAAATCGCCTGACCGATGGACCTCCCGCTGCGATGAGCGACATCACCGCCCCCGTGCTCGAGGACGCCGCGCAGCCCCACGAGCCCGGCGCCCCGACCGCCGGCCCGGCGCGCCTCGCACCCGGTCTGACGATCGAGGAGGCGGCGCGGGCGCTGCGGGCGCTGCCCTTCGGCGGGGTGGACGACTCGACCGCGTCGCTGGCCCTGCCGCCCGCCGTGCAGGCGACGATCTCGCCGGTGGTGGCGGCCATCCGCTGGGGCGGGGTCATGTTCGGCCTGATGTTCGCCGCGGTCGCGGCGAACGCCGAGGGCGACCTCGCCGCGGTCAGCGCGCTGGGCGTGGTGCTCTTCCTCACCACGTGGCGCACCCTGCGACCGATCCGCCTCGGCGCCCTGCGGCTGCGGCACCGCCTCTTCGCCGCCACCGACACCCTCATCGTGGGCGCCGCGGTCGGCGCCAGCGGCGGCTTCTCGAGCCCGTTCATCTTCTGTCTGCTCGCCGCCGCGGCGGTCGGCGCGTTCGGCTGGGGCCTCGTCACCGGCCTGTCGCTCACCGCGCTCGGCTCGGCGGTGGTGCTCGCCGCCGCGCAGGCCGCCCACCAGCCCCTGGAGGGCGATCGAGCGCTGGCGATCCTGGCCTCGATCCTGTTGACCGTGGCGATCATCGCCTTCGCCCGCTCCCGCCTCCTCGAGGCCGAACGCAAGCGGGCGCAGCTGGCCGGGCGGCTCGACATGCTGGCCGAGACGAACGACCTGCTCCACCTCCTCAACCAGGTGGCCCGCACGCTGCCCACCTCGCTCGACCTGCGCGAAGCGGTGCGCAACGCCCGCGAGCAGATCACCTCCGCCTTCGACGCCGAGGTGGTGGCCCTCGTGGTGTACGACGACCTCACCGCGCAGTGGACCCCGCAGATCACCGAGGGCTGCGCCCTGCGCCCCGCCGCCACGCTCGACGAGCTGCCCCGCTCCCTGGCCGACGCCGTGGCCGCCGAGCACGCCATGTTGGTGCGGGGCCTGCAGGACACCACGATCGGCGTGTCGTCCCGCTCGGGCAGCGGCATCTACGCCGCGGTCCGGGCGAAGGACCGCACGATCGGCGTCCTCGGCGTCGAGCATTCCGACCCCCTGCGCTACGGCCCCCGCGACGTGCGGATGATGGACGGCCTGTCCGAGGTGCTCGCGCTCACCGTCGACAACGCCCGCTCGTTCTCCCGCCTGCGCACGCTCTCCGCCGAGGAGGAGCGCAGCCGCATCGCGCGGGATCTCCACGATCGGCTCGGGCAGTGGCTCTCGTACATCAGCTTCGAGCTCGAGCGGATCATCGCCGGCGCCAGCGACGCCTCGCCCGAGCTCGACAGCCTGTACCAGGACGTGCAGACCGCCATCGAGGAGCTGCGCGAGACGCTGCGCCAGCTGCGCTCGGGGGTCACCGAGGACAAGCCGTTCTCGCTGGTGGCGAAGGAGCTCGTGCAGCGCTTCAACACCCGCAGCTCGGCCTCGGCCCGCTTCAGCGCCACCGACGAGAAGGCCCGGCTGGGGGTCCCGATCGAGAACGAGCTGCTGCGCATTCTCCAGGAGGCGCTCTCCAACGTGGAGAAGCACGCCGGGGCCAACTCGGTGGCCGTGCGCTGGGACGTGCGCGACGGCCGGGCCACGCTCACGATCGCCGACGACGGCAAGGGCTTCGACACCGACCGCGGGGTGCGAGAGGACGCGTACGGCCTGCGAGGCATGCGGGAGCGGGCCGCCGCCGTCGACGCCCGGCTCGAGGTGGTCTCCCGTCCCGGCGAGGGCACCACGATCCTCGTGCACGCCGGCGCCAAGGCCCCGGGCGCCGCCGCGCTCGGCCCGTCCAACCAACCCCTCCACGGCCGCGCCGCCAAGAGCGTCGCCGCGGCCTTCACCGCCAACGCCCCCAGGGAGCCGTCCTGTGATCCGCATCCTTCTCGCTGACGACCACAAGATCCTGCGCGAAGGCATACGCCGAGGTTTCGAGTCGGCCGGCGAGGCGGTCATCGCCGAAGCGGCGAACGGCGAGGAGGCGGTGGAGCTGGCGAAGGTCCACCAGCCCGACGTCACGGTGATGGATCTCTCGATGCCGGTCCTCGACGGCGTCAGCGCCATCCGGCGGATCCGGGCCGACCGCGCCGACGCGAGGATCGTGGTGCTGACCATGCACGACGACGTCGAGAAGACCCGCCAGGCTCTCGACGCCGGCGCCGTCGCGTACCTCTCGAAGGGCAGCTCGTTCCAACAGGTGCTCAACACGGTGCGGGCGGTCGCGTCGGGCGAGACCGGCCTCACCCCGGAGTTGGCCGATTCGATGCTCAAGGTGTCCCACGAAGCCCGGGAGGGCGGCGAGCCGCTGCTGTCGGAGCGTCAGGTCGAGATCCTGCAGGCCATCGCGAACGGCTCGACCACCAAGCAGGTGGCGCGGGATCTGGGCATCACGCAGAAGACCGTGCACAACCACCTCAACGCCATCTACCGCCGGCTCGACACCCAGAGCCTCACCCACGCCGTGCTCTCCGCCGTGCGCCTGGGCATCATCGAGCTGGGCTGAGCGCAGCGAAGCCACCGACCGCGCGAGCGCAGCGAGCCGGGCGGCGATGGGGTCTGGGGGCGCAGCCCCCAGCGTGAGCGAGGCTGAGCGCAGCGAAGCTGAGGTTCCCACCGATTCTCAGTTTCGGCTGGTACCCTCGGCGCCGATGGAGGATCTCCACGAGACCGCCGCCCGCCGCGTCGGCCAGCTCAGCCAGCGCTACACCACCAACCGGCGGGCCCTGGTCGAGCTGCTGGCCGGCCGGGAGGCGCCGGTGAGCATCCCCGAGATCCTGGAGCTGGCCCCGGAGCTGGCGCAGAGCAGCGCGTACCGCAACCTGCGCCTGCTGGAGGACGCCGGGGTGGTGGCGCGCATCGTGGCCTCGGGTGAGTTCGCCCGCTACGAGCTGGCCGAGGACCTGACCGCCCATCACCATCACCTGATCTGCCGCTCCTGCAACGCCGTGATCGACTTCACGGCCCCGGCCGAGATCGAGCGCCAGCTCGCGAAGCTGGTGGCCCAGGTCTACGGCGAGACCGGCTTTCGCGGCGAGCGGCACCGGCTCGACGTGGTGGGCGCCTGCGCCGCCTGCGTGTGATCCGGGGGGCCTGAGCGCCGGCGGCCGGGCGAAACTTGCCGCTCCGCTTGTAATCGCGGCCCGCACCCGGTTTCGTGGTGAAGCGTGGATCCCGTGTCCGAAGCCCGTCGTCGCCGCACCTTCGCCATCATCTCGCACCCCGACGCGGGGAAGACCACGCTCACCGAGAAGTTCCTGCTTTACGGCGGGGCGTTGGCGAAGGAGGCCGGCTCGGTCAAGGCCCGGGAGGGGCGGCGCTCGGCCACGTCGGATTGGATGGAGCTCGAGCAGAAGCGGGGCATCTCGATCACCTCGACCGTGCTGCAGTTCCCCTATCGGGGCTCGGTGGTCAACCTGCTCGACACGCCCGGCCATCGGGACTTCTCCGAGGACACCTACCGGGTGCTGGCCGCGGCCGACGCGGCGATCATGGTGCTCGACGGCTCGAAGGGGGTGGAGCCCCAGACGCTCAAGCTGTTCGAGGTGTGCAAGGAGCGGGGCCTGCCGCTGTTGACCTTCGTGAACAAGTGGGACCGCCCCTCGCTCGAACCGCTGGAGCTGCTGGACTCCGTGGAGGCGGCGATCGGCGTGGCGCCCACCCCGGTCACCTGGCCGGTGGGCCGGGGCGGCGAGTTCCGGGGCGTGGTCGACCGGCTCTCCCAGGACTACGTGCGTTTCACCCGCACGGCCCGAGGGGCCACGATGGCCCCCGAGGAGGTGATTCCCGCCGACCGCGCAGCGGCCGAGGAGGGCGACGCGTGGCGGGAGGCGGCCGAGGAGCTCGAGCTGCTCGCCGGCGTGGGCGCCGATCTCAATCTCAAGACCTACCTGGCCGGCGAGAGCTCACCGACCTTCTTCGGCTCGGCGCTCACCAACTTCGGGGTGCGCCGCTTGCTCGACGCCGTCGTGGAGCTGATCCCCGCGCCGGAGGCCCGGGCGGTCGAGGGCGGGGACCGCCGCCCGCTCGACGCGCCGTTCTCGGGGTTCGTGTTCAAGGTGCAGGCGAACATGGACCCGTCGCATCGCGACCGCATCGCCTTCGTGCGGGTGTGCTCCGGGCGCTTCGAGCGGGGCATGGTGGTCACGCACGGCCGCACCGGCAAGCCCTTCGCCACCAAGTACGCCCACACGGTCTTCGGCCAGGAGCGCGAGACGTTGGAGGAGGCGTACCCGGGGGATGTGGTCGGCCTCGTCAACGCGGCCGAGGTGCGGGTGGGCGACACGCTCTTCGCCGAGGCGCCGGCCACGTTCCCGGCGATCCCGAGCTTCGCCCCGGAGCACTTCCGCATCGCCCGGGTGCGTGACACCGGGCGGTTCAAGCAGTTCCGTCGGGGCATCGTGCAGCTCGACGAGGAGGGCGTGGTGCAGGTGCTGCGCCATCGCGACTGGGGGGACCAAGCGCCGCTGCTGGCCGCGGTCGGCATGCTGCAGTTCGAGGTGGCGCTGCACCGCCTCGAGCACGAGTTCGGCGCCCCGGCGGAGCTGGCGCCGACCGCCTACCGGGTGGCCCGGCGGACCGACGCCGACACCGAGGCCAAGCTGACCGGCATGCGGGGCGTGGAGGTCTACCGCAGAGCCGACGGGGTCCGCCTGGCCCTGTTCGAGAGCCCCTACTGGCTGGAGCGCCTCGAGCGGGAGCAGCCCGAGCTCCGCCTCGAGCGTCTCGTGGCCGAGGGCATGGCGGGCTGAGGCCCGGCGGCTACTTGGCGGGGGCGCCGGCCAGCTCGGCGCCGTCGACGCCGGTGCGCTCGTCGACGGCGCGACACAGCTCGTCGAAAGCCCGCTCTACTCGCTCGGCGTCGGCGGTCGCGATCAGATCGAACTGGAGGCCCACGACCGTGGCGTACACCTGGGTGGCCAGCCGGCGCGCCTCGGCCGCGTCGCCGAGGTGAGGGGTGAGCCGGTCGCTCAGCAGCTCGATCCAGTCCGACACCACCCGGTTGCCGATCTCGCCGAACACGTCGGGCTGGCTGCGGGCCAGGGTGGCCGCCTCGATCAGCATGCGCACGAGCCTGAGGTTCTCATCCTCCACGAACCATGCCCAGTAGCGGCGCAGGAGCTGCGTGGCGCTGATGTCGGGCGTTTCGGCCACCCACGCCCGCACGGTGGCCACCTGGCGGGCTTCGGCGTGGGACACGGCGTCGATGAGCAGGCCGTCCTTCGAGCCGAACTGGTAGGTGAGCGTGTACGTGCTCGTGCCCAGCTTCTTGGCGAGGGGACGGAGCGAGAGATCGCCGATGCCGTGCTCGCCGAGGTACTCGACGATCTCCTCGAGAAGGTCCTGCTTGCGCTGAGGGTTCGGTCGGCGACCCATCCGTAGGCAACTCCCTGTCCGGCCGTCCTCGTGGGAGGCAGTGCGGACGAATGTAGTCGTAGACCGTAACTCAACAGTCAAGAATCCGCTGCTGTATGGGTAATTTTTGTTGCTCTTTAGTGTATCTTCCACGCATTGTGGCGCTCCCAACTCACACCGTCCGTGAAACGACCTTGTCTGGTGTTCACTCTGCGCGGTTACCAGCCCACACGTCTGGCTGGTGATCGGGCGCCTTCCGGCTACTGGGGGCCGGTCTTGTACATGGGCCGCCTCTCACGGAACCGCCCACGCAGCTTGCTCCAGTCCCCGCCCCACGTCTCGAGCAGGTCGATCGGGGGCGTCGGCTGCACGTAGGCGTTGTGGGTCACCAGCTCCTCGGCGTTCCAGCGGTGGAGCTGCAGCATCGGCGGCTCGGTCACGAACGACGGCCGGGACTCGGGGGCCAAGTCGAGGTGCACCTGGTGGGCGGTGCTGGGGCACACCGACACCACCGCCGATCCCCAGCTCGTGGTGATCGGGCGGTGGTGGTGCCCGCACACCACCCGCCGCACCTGGGGGTGGCGCTGCACCACCGCCCGCAGCCCGGGCCCGCCCTGGAGCAGGCCGCCGCGGTCCATCCACCAGATGCCGGTCTCGAACGGGGGATGGTGCAGGGCCACGACCGTCGGCGCGTCGGGCCGTTCGGCGAGCCGCGCGTCGAGCCAGGCGAGCGATGCGTCGTCGAGGGCGCCGTCGTGGCGGCCCGGGATCGTGCTGTCGAGCCCGATCAGGCGCAGCGGGTGCGCCTCGACGCACCAGTTGAGGGCGCCGTCGCCGGGCGGGAGGTACCCGTGGTCGGCGAACGCGGTGCGCAGGCCGGCCCGCTCGTCATGGTTGCCGGCCACGAGGTAGACCGGCACCGCCAGGCGGGCCAGCTCCGAGCGCAGCACCGCGTATTCCTCGGGAACGCCGAGATCGACCATGTCGCCCGTGATCACCAGGGCGTCGGGAGCGGGGTCGAACCCGTTCAGCCGATCGACCGCCGCCGCCAGCATGGCGTTGGAATCCACGCCGTACTGGGGTCCGCGCCCCGGCGCCACCACGTGCAGGTCGGTGATCTGTGCCAGCAACATGGCGCTGAGCCTTCCACCCGTCGGCGGGGGGAATCGACTCGCCCGGGCGCCGGGGGGCCTAGCATGGCTCGCCTGTGGGGGATGACGACCTTGAAGCGCTGCTCCGGGCGGCAGGCAGCGGCGACCAGCGAGCGTGGGACGCCCTCGTCGACCGTTTCGCCAATCTGGTCTGGTCGATCGCCCGCAGCTTCCGCCTCTCCACGGCCGACGCCGCCGATGTGAGCCAAACCGTGTGGCTGCGCCTCGTGGAGCACTCCAGCCGCATCGAGGACCCGAACCGGCTGCCCGGCTGGCTGCGGACCACCACCACCCACGAGTGCCTGCGGGCCATGCGCTACCGGGGCCGGGTCGAGCCCTTCGCCGAGCTCGAGACGGCCGCGGACCCGGCGCTCGACGCCGAGCTGTTGGCCGACGAGCGCCATCGCGCCTTCTCCCTGGCGCTCGCCGCGCTCGGGCATGACTGCCAGCAGCTGCTGCGCCTGCTCTGCACCGACCCGCCGCTCAGCTACGCCGACATCGCCGAGGTCCTCGGCCGGCCGATCGGCTCGCTCGGCCCGCAGCGGCAGCGCTGCCTCGAGCGGCTCCGGAGGCACCCCGAACTTCGGCGTATCATGGGCGGACCCGCAGGGTCTTAGCCCCCGAAGGCATCCGGCGGACGCACCTCGGGAGAGCAGCACGTGGCAGACCACTTCGTCGCAGCCGGCAGCGACGCCGACGACCAGGTTGTCCGGGCGCTCGCCGACTACTGGCGGCGGACCGATCCGGCGCCGGCGAACGTGGTTGCGGCGGCCAAGGCCTCGTTCACGTGGCGGACGATCGACCAGGAGCTGGTCGAGCTGGTGTTCGATTCGAGCGCCGAGAGCGAGCTCGTCGCCTTCGGCGCCGCGGCGAGCGCGGAGACGAGCGACGAGCGCCGCCTCGTGTTCGAGTCGGGCGCGCTGCGCATCGAGATGGCGGTGTCGTCGAACGACGGCACGAGCCTCGTCGGTTCGCTCTCGCCTCCCGCCCGGGGCGAGGTCGTGCTGCGCCACCCCGACGGCGCGATCACGAGCGAATCCGACGACGAGGGCCGCTTCAGCTTCGATCACGTGCCGGTCGGGCCGATCTGCCTGCGGGCGATGCGCCCAGGCGGCGGCGCGGTGCAGACCGACTGGGTGCTGATCTGAGCCGGATCTGACTCGGATCTGAGCTGGATCTGAATCGAGCGGGCGCCGCCCCAGGGTTGCCCCGGCGGCGCGCGTGGCATGCTCGGCCGATGGCTGACCAGCTGCTCGAGGTCGACGGCCGGCGCATCAAGGTCTCGCATCCGGACAAGACGCTGTTCCCCCGCAGCGGGATCAGCAAGGGCGAGCTCGTGCGCTACTACCTGGCCGTCGGGCCGGTGATGCTGGCCCATGTGGCCGGCCGGCCGATGAGCATGGAGCGCTTCCCGAACGGCATCGAGGCCGGGGGCTTCTTCCACAAGGACGCCCCGGCCCACTTCCCGGCCTGGATCCGCCGGGCCGAACTCGCCAAGCGGGGCGGCGCGGTGCGGTACGTGGTGGTCGACTCCACGGCCACGCTGGTGTACTGCGCGCAGCAGAACATGATCACGCCCCACGTGGGCCTGGCCCGGGCGGCGCAGCCCCTCGAGCCCGACCGTTTCGTGGTGGACCTCGACCCCTCCACCGACGACTTCGCCGCCGTGCGGGAGGCGGCCCTGCTGGTGCGCGACGTGTTCGAGCAGGTCGGCCTGACCCCGTTCGTCCAGACCACCGGCTCGAAGGGGCTGCACGTCGTGGCGCCGATCGTGCCCGGCGGGGACGGCTTCGCCGCCAGCGAGGCCTTCGGCGCCGGGCTCGCCGCGCTGCTCCTCGGCGCCCACCCCGACCGCTTCACGCAGGAGTTCCGCAAAGCCGACCGGGCCGGGCGGATCTACCTCGACCTCGGCCGCAACGGCTACGGCGCCACCATGGTGGCCCCATACGGGGTGCGGGCCCGGGAGCACGCGCCGGTGGCGACCCCGATCGGGTGGGACGAGGTGGCCGACCCCTCGCTCGGCCCGCAGCGCTACACGATCGCCAACGTGCTCGAGCGGGTGGCGGCGCAGGGCGACCCCTGGGCGGGCATCGACGCCGCCGCCGCCGACCTGCGCGGCGCCGGCGCCGAGCTGGCCCGGCTACTCGGCCGCGCCGGCTGAGGCGAAGACCTCGCTGGCCACCAGCATCGACTCGCGCACGAGCGGCGCGCCCACATAGCCCGAGAGGTGGAGCAGCACCTCCACCAGCTCCTGCTGGGTCCAGCCCTGCCGCAGCGCCATCCGCAGGTGGATGGCGAGCTCGGGAAACCGGCCGGTCGACGCGTCGGACACCACGCAGACGAGCGTGCGGGTCTTCAGGTCGAGCCCGGGCCGGCTCCACAGCGCGCCGAACACGGTCTCGGTCGCCACGTCGATGAACTGCGCCATGACCGGGTCGCGGTACACCCCGGCGTCGGCGGAGGCCACGTAGTCCTCGCCGAGCAGCTTGCGGCGGATCGCCGCGCCCCGCTCGCCGAGCTCACTCACGGCTCACCCGATCACGGCCTTGAGCCGCAGCGCGTGCAGCTGCTCCTCCGACAGGCCGAGCTCGGAGGCCAGCACCTGCTCGGTGTTCTCGCCGAGCCCGGGCGCCATCGTGATCTCCACGTTCGACTCCGACATGCGGGCCGGCCAGCCCAGGATCGGCACCTTGCCCAGCTCGGGATGGTCGAGCTCGTGCACAAACCCGCGCGCCACGAGGTGCGGGTCGTGGTGCAGCTCCTGGGTGTCGAGCACCATGCCGCAGGGCACGCCGGCGCCGGCGAGGGTCTCCATCGCCTCCTGCTTGGTGCGGCCCCGGGTCCACGCCTCGACCTCGGCCTTGAGCGCGTCGCCGTTGGCGTCGCGGTCGCGGGCGCTGGCGAAGCGAGGGTCGTCGAGCAGGTCGGAGCGCCCGATGGCGGCGGCCATGTCCCGCCACATCCGGTCGGTCACGGCCATGACGTAGATGGCGTCGTTCCGCCCGCCCGGCGCGCACTGGTACAGGTTGAGCGTGGCCCCGCGGCCCGTCCCAGCCGGCGGGCTCGGCTTGCGGGCGAACGCGCCCCCGACCGCGATGCGGGTGCGCATGTAGTACGTCATCGCCTCCTGCATCGCCAGCTCGATCTGCTGGCCCTTGCCCTCGCGCAGCTTCTGCACGAACGCGGCGGTGATGGCCAGGGCGAGCTGCATGCCGGTGCCGACGTCGCCCATCGTGGGCCCCGGCGGCAGCGGCGGGCTGTCGGGCGTGCCGGTGATCGAGAAGGCGCCGGCCATCGCCATCGCGATGCCGTCGAAGCACTTGTAGTCGGCGTAGGGGCCTTCGAGGCCGAAGCCCTTCACCGAGGCGTAGATCACCCCGGGGTGGATGGCCCGGACGGCGTCGTAGTGGAGGCCGAGCTTCTCGGCCACGCCGGGCCCCCAGTTCTCGACCATCACGTCGAACTTGGGGATCATCTCGAGCAGCAGCGCCTTGCCCTCGGGCGACTGCAGGTCGATGCAGACGGACTTCTTGTTGGCGTTCCAGTTGACGAAGTAGGGCGACCAGCTCCCGCCGATGCCGCGGCCCGGATCACCCACGCCCGGCTGTTCGACCTTCACGACGTCGGCCCCGAGCCACGCCAGCGCCTGGGTGCAGGACGGCCCGGCCTCGTATTGCGTGAGGTCGAGGATGCGCATGCCAGTGAGCGCGGCCATCAGCCCTTCTCCTCCTCGGCCGGCCAGGCGCCGCGCACGACGCGGTCGGCGAACTTCTCGTACTCCTTCACCGCGGCCAGCACGTCCTCGCCGGCGTACCCGTTGTCGCGATAGCGCTCGATCAGCTCCTTCGCCCGCAGCCCCATGGGGATGGTGGCGCCGAACTCCTCGGCCATCGCAGCGGCGAGGCCGATGTCCTTGGCGGCCAAGCTCATCGTGAAGCTCGGGGCCAGCCGGTCGCGCAGGATGGCGCGGGACCCGCCCCGCCACACCATGCTGTTGCCCGACCCGGCGGCGACGATGTCCTTCAACACCATCGGGTCGATCCCGGCCTTCGCCCCGAGGACGAGGCCCTCGCACACGCCCATCATGTTGATGAACGCCAGCATGTTGTTGACGAGCTTGGCGACGTTGCCCGCCCCCACGTCGCCGGCGTGGAACACGTTCTCCCCGATGGCGTCGAGCAGCGGCTTGCAGTGCTCGAAGAGCGCCGCGTCTCCGCCCACCATCACCGCCAGCGTGCCGCGGCGGGCGCCCACCACGCCGCCGCTCACCGGCGCGTCGAGGAAGCCGACGCCCTTCTCCTTGCACACCTCCGCCAGCCGGCGCACCACCGCCGGCGAGTTGGTGGACAGGTCCACGACGGCGGCGCCGCTGGCCACGCCGGCGAGCACGCCGTCGGGCTTGGTCATGACCGACTCGACGTCGGCCGGCATCGGCAGCGACATGAACACCACCTCGGCCCCGGCCGCCGCCTCCTTCGCGGTGTCGACCCACTTTGCGCCGGCTTCGAGCAGGGGCGCCGCCGCATCACGGCGGATGTCGGTGACCACAACCTCGTGACCCGCCCGCACGACGTTCATGCACATGGGTCCGCCCATGTTGCCGACGCCGATGAACCCAACCCGCATGCTGGCCCCCTTCCCCAGGAACGGGCCGAGGTTAGCCCGAGCCGGCGGCCTCGGCGCTCGCCGGCGCTCCGCTCTCCGCCACCGAGTGCTGGGGCGCGCCGTCCCACCATGCCTCGAGCGTCGAGCGGTGGCGTCCGTTGTCGAAGATCACCACGGCCGTCGACGCCGGCGGGCCCACGCTCACCCGGTAGCCGGGGTTCGGCGTGGCCCACACCACCTGCGCGCCCGCAGCGCCGTAGCGAACCGCGGCGCTTCCTCCGGCCACGCGAAAGGTCTGCACCGCCACCTCGCCCAGCCGAGCCGGCGGCGGCGTCGAGGCCGCCGGCCCGTCCCTCGGGGCGTCCGCCATGCTCGGGGGCGTGACCGACGAGGACGACGACGAGGATGAGGACGACGACGAGGACGACGACGACGAGCGTGCGCCGGACGAGTCGCCCCGCACGCTGTGGTCCACGAAGCGGACGCCCTGCTGCACCGTGGCGGCCGCGCCAGCGGTGACGGCAAGCCAGAGAACCGCCAGCAACGCCCCGCGCGGCGCCCGCCCACCCACTGTCTCCGCCCTCTCTCGCGCGGTCGGCGGCCGAACACGTCTGTCCGGGTACGCCGCGGCGCCGGGCGGAGCGTATCGTTCGTCGCCGTGCCGTCGGTGTACGTCGTGGAGGATGACCACGCCATCCGAGCTGCGTTGTGCCGCACGCTGGCCGAGCGCGGGCACAGCGTCCGCTCGCAGGGGACCGCGCTGGGCGCGCTGGCCGAGATCCTCGCATGTCGCCCCGACGTGGTGGTGCTCGACCTCGGTCTGCCCGACCGTGACGGCGCCGAGCTCCTCCACATGCTGCGCGGGGTGAGCGACGTGCCGGTCGTCATCGCAACGGCGCGCGACGAGGACGCCGAGGTGATCCGCCTGCTCGACGCCGGCGCAGACGACTACGTGGTCAAGCCGTTCTCGGCGGCGCAGATGGAGGCTCGGATCCGAGCCGTGCTGCGGCGCGGGCGGGCTGCTCGCCGGGAGGAGCGCGTGTGCGTGGGCGGGCTGGTGCTCGACCACCGCCGCCGCAGCGCCACGCTCGACGAGCGGGAGCTCGAGCTCACCCGCAAGGAGTTCGACCTCCTGGCGTACCTGGCTCAGCGGCCGGGGGAAGTCGTGTCGAAGCAGGAGCTGCTGGCCGAGGTGTGGCGGCATCCCTTCGGCGGAGGGGACAAGACGGTCGACGTGCACATCTCGTGGCTGCGCCGCAAGCTCGGCGAGACCGCAGCGACGCCCCGCTACCTGCACACGGTGCGAGGCGTCGGCGTGCGCCTCAACGCACCGCCCGAGACCTCGGCGGCCGGCTCGGCGCCATGAGCGCCGCCCGGGCCGGGGGCATGCGCCGCCGCCTGATCGGCGTGTTCACCGCGATCACCACCATGGTGACGGTCGCCTTCGTCGTGCCGCTGGCGCTGCTCGTTCGCGACGTGGCCGAGGAGCGGGCGCTGGCCGCGGCGGCGTCCGATGCGGCGTCGCTCGCCCCGGCCGTCGCGCTGGCCGGTGAGGGGCCAGGCGACCTGGCCGCCGCGCTGACGCGGACACCGTCGGGACGCGCCGGTCGCGTCACAGTTTTCCTGCCGAACGGACAATCGATCGGCGAGGGCGTCCGGTCGGCCACCGTGGAACGCGCCCTGCTGTCGGGTTCGGTGGCCACCTCCACCGGCGGCGCCGCCGCGGAGGTGGCCACGCCGGTCGCGCTGTCGGACGGCGCCATGGCCGCCATCCAGGTGGTGCTGCCCGCCCGCGAGCTCGCACGCGGGGTGCGGGCGGCGTGGGCTGCGCTGTGTCTGGTCGGGCTGGCGCTGGTGCTGGCCGGGGTCGCGGTGGCGGATCGCCTCGCACGCGCGGTCGTGCGGCCCGCCGACCGGCTGGCGGGGGCGGCCCAACTGCTGAGCGCCGGCCAGCTCGACACTCGGCTCGTGGTGGACGGTCCGCGCGAGCTGGCCAGCGCCGCCGCCGCGTTCAACCGTCTCGCCGAACGGATGACCGAGCTGATCCACGACGAACGCGAGCTCGTGGCCGACCTCGCCCACCGGCTGCGCACACCGCTCACCGCCCTGCGTCTCAACATCGACGCGGTGCGCGACCCCGCGGTGGCCGAACGTCTCGCGGCCGACGTGGAGACGCTCGACCGTACCGTGCGTTCGCTGATCGACGAGGCCCGCCGGCCGGTGCGCACCGGCGGCGGACCGACCGATCTGGTGATGGTGGCCAAGGAGCGGCTGGAGTTCTGGTCGGCCCTGGCCGAGGAGCAGCGCCGCCGCTGGTCCCTGCGCCTCCCCGACGAGTCCGCCCCCGTCGCGCTGGGCGCCGACGAGCTCGCCGCGATGCTCGACGTGCTGATCGAGAACGTGTTCGCGCACACTCCCGACAGCACGGGCTTCGCCGTGTCGCTGCAGGTGGACAACGGTTGGGCGGCGTTGACCGTGGCCGACGAGGGCCCGGGCTTCGGCGAGCTCGCGGTGCTCGAGCGGGGCCGCAGCGGCGGCCGCTCCACCGGGCTCGGCCTCGACATCGCCCGGCGGACCGCGCAGGCCGGCCAGGGCTCGCTCGAGCTGCGTTCGGGACGCGGAGGCGGCGCCGTCGTGCTCCGCCTGCCGATCATGCGCTGAGGTCCGGCCCGTCCGAACGGGCGTCGCCGGCCTGAACCCCCGGCCGGTTCGGGCGGGGGACGTCGCGTCCCGCTCGGGGAGGGCTAGCGTTGACGTCGTGACTGTCCGGCGGAGAACGACGCGTCGCCTGCTCACCGCGGCAGCGGTCAGCAGCGCGGCTGCGGTCACGGCCAACGTGCTGGTGCTGCCCGGTCAGGCCGCGCTCGGCGGTGGGTTCTTCGGCACGTTCTCACCCGCGCCGGCCCCGCCCCCCGCCGCGCCTGCCGCCCTGGCGGCCGACGCGGCGCTGCCGTGGTGGACCGCCAACGGAGACCCGCGCTTCGTGCCGCTCGTGGAGGGCCAGCTTCCGGAGGGCCCACCGCCGCCGGCCCCGGCCCCGTACGTGCTCATCCCCTACCCGGAGCCGCCCGAGCCCGAGCCCAGCCCCGAGGCGCGGCCCGCGCCC
>JBJXGF010000178.1:0-5568 GCA_046153015.1 Acidimicrobiales bacterium
GACATCACCACCCTGGCCGACGAGGTGCGTCCCCTGCTCGACCCGCCGGGTCGGGGCCGGACGGCGCAGCCATGAGCCCGCTCAGCGCGGCGCCCGCGCTCACCGCTGCCGCCGCCGCCCTGCGCGCCGCCGGGTTGGGCGCCCGCCTGGCCTGCGACGCACCGCTCGGCGCCCGCACCACCTACCGCGTGGGAGGCCCCGCGGCGCTGCTGCTCACGCCCGAGGCCCCGGCGGAGCTCACCGCGGCGGCCGCCGCCCTCGCCGCGCTGGCCGAGCTGCCGCCGTTGCGGGTGCTCGGCGCCGGGTCGAACCTGCTGGTGGCCGACGAGGGCTTCGCCGGGCTGGTCGTGCGCCTCGGGGACGGCTTCGCCGGCGTGGAGATCGACGGCGTGCGGGTCCGCGCCGGGGGCGGCGCCTATCTGCCGGTGCTGGCCCGGCGCAGCGCCGCCGCCGGGCTCACCGGTTTCGAGTGGGCGGTCGGCGTGCCCGGCTCGCTCGGCGGCGCGGTGCGCATGAACGCGGGCGGCCACGGCGCCGATCTCGCCGCCAGCCTCGTGGCGGTGCGTGCGCTCGATCTGCGCAGCGGCGAAGATGAGCGGGTGGCGGCGGCGGACCTCGGGCTCGGCTATCGACGATGCGCGCTCCGAGACGAACAGGTGGTGGTCGAGGCCGAGCTGGCGCTGCGCCCCGGCGAGCGGGCCGCGGCCGAGGCGCTCGTGCGGGAGATCGTGGCGTGGCGGCGCGCCCACCAGCCCGGCGGCCAGAACGCCGGGTCGGTGTTCACCAACCCGCCGGGGGACGCGGCCGGCCGGCTGCGCGACGCGGCCGGCGCCAAGGGCGTGCGGGTGGGCAGCGCCCGGGTGTCCGAGAAGCACGCCAACTTCATCATCGCCGACGAGGGCGGCCGCGCCGCCGACGTGGTGGCGCTGATGCGCACCGTGCAGGCCCTCGTGCGGGAGCGCCTCGGCGTGGCCCTCACGCCCGAGACCCACCTGCTCGGCTTCGCCGAGGGTGACGGCTGGTGAGCAGCTCCACCGCCGACGCCGGCGAGGTCATCGTCGATCCCCGCTTCCGGGAGCGGCGCGCCGAGGTCCGCCGTTCCGCCGCCCGTCGCCGCCTGGTGCGGGCCGGCGTGGCCGCCGGCGCCGCGGCGGCGGCGCTCGTGGGCTACGGGCTGAGCCGCACCTCCCTGCTCGACGTCGACACGGTGGTCGTGCGCGGCGCGGTGCGCACCGGCGCCGCGGTGGCCGAGGCCCAGAGCGGGGTGCTGCGCGGCGACCAGCTCGCCGACCTCGACGGCGCCCGGGCCGCGGCGCGGGTGGCCGAGCTGCCCTGGGTGGCGCGGGTCGAGGTGACGCGGCGCTGGCCGGGCACGGTGGTGATCGCCGTGCAGGAACGGACCGCGGTGGCCCAGATCGCGGCGGCGGAGGGCGGCTGGCTCCTGGCCGACGGCGACGGCCGGCTGCTCGACCGGGCGCCCCAGCCCGACCCGGCGCTGGTCACCGTCGAGGGCGTAGTCGTGGGCGGCGAGCCCGGCGTGGGGCTCGACGACCGCTCCGCGCAGGCGCTGCGCCTCGTCGCGAAGATCCCGCCGGCGCTGCGGGGCCGGGTGGCGACCGTGCGCTACGAGGGCGACAAGGGCCTCGAGCTGACCCTCGTCCCGAGCGGGGTGATCCGCCTCGGGGACCTCCAAGGCGTCGACGAGAAGCTGCGGGCCAGCGCGGCGGTGCTCGCCCAGGTCGACGCCCAGTGCGTCAACACGATCAACGCGGTGTCGCCCGGCAAGCCCGCGCTGGAGCGGAATGCGGCCTGCAATGCATAAATGCGGCGGGGGTCAGCCACAAGCCGCGCAGCGTGTGATGTGATGGAGCCGGCGTGCCGGTGGCGCGCCGCTGAGGTGGAGGTGAACCAGACGAATGGCCCCCAACCCCCAGAACTACCTGGCGGTGATCAAGGTCGTCGGCATCGGCGGCGGCGGCGTCAACGCGGTGAACCGCATGATCGACGCGGGCCTGAAGGGCGTGGAGTTCATCGCCATCAACACCGACGCTCAGGCGCTGCTCATGAGCGACGCCGACGTCAAGCTCGACATCGGCAAGGACCTCACCCGCGGGCTCGGCGCCGGCAGCGATCCCGACGTCGGCCGGCTGGCCGCCGAGGAGGCGGGCGAGACGATCCGCGACTCGCTCGACGGGGCCGACATGGTGTTCATCACAGTCGGGGAGGGGGGCGGCACGGGCACCGGCGCAGCGCCGATCGTCGCCGAGATCGCCAAGGCCATGGGCGCCCTCACCATCGGCGTGGTGACCCGCCCGTTCACCTTCGAGGGCCGCCGGCGCTCGGTGCAGGCCGAGGAGGGCATCCAGCGCCTGAAGGAGAAGGTCGACACGTCGATCGTCATCCCGAACGACCGCCTGCTCACGGTGGCCGACGAGAAGACCTCGATGATCAACGCCTTCAAGATGGCCGACGAGGTCCTGCTCCAGGGCGTGCAGGGCATCACCGACCTCATCACCACGCCGGGGCTCATCAACACCGACTTCGCCGACGTGAAGATGATCATGCACGACGCCGGCTCGGCGCTGATGGGCATCGGCTACGCATCCGGCGAGGGCCGGGCGGTCACCGCGGCCCGGGCCGCGATCTCGAGCCCGCTGCTCGAATCCTCGATCGAGGGGGCGAGGGGGATCCTGCTCAACATCTCCGGCGGCAGCGACCTCGGCCTGCTCGAGGTCAACGAGGCGGCCGAGATCATCCACGGGGTCGCCCACCCCGACGCCAACATCATCTTCGGCGCGGTGATCGACGACGCGGTCGGCGACGAGGTGCGGGTCACGGTCATCGCCGCCGGCTTCGACCGCTGGGACGACCGCAAGGGCGGCCGGGAGCCGGTGCGCCCCGAGGTCCGCGCCAACCAGTACGAGGACGCCCGCGACATCTTCGACGACGACGAAGCCGACGACGCGCTCGGCGACGGCGGCGACGACGACTTCGACGTCCCCTCGTTCCTCAAGTAGGCCGGGGCGTGTGGCCGACGCCGCGCTGATCGCGGAGCGGGCGGAGGCCATCCGCGCCCGCATCCGGGCGGCCGGGGGCGACCCGGCGCGCGTGACGCTCGTGGCGGTGACCAAGACCTTCTCGGCGCAGGATGCCGCCGCGGCGTTGGCCGCGGGGCTCGTCGACCTCGGCGAGAACTACGCGCAGGAGCTCGTGGAGAAGGCCGAGGTGTTGGCCGGCCCCCTGCTCGTGCCGGGTGGGCCGTCGCCCCGCTGGCACTTCATCGGCCAGCTCCAGCGCAACAAGGTGCGCGCCGCCGCCCCGTACGTGGCCCTCTGGCAGAGCATCGACCGCACCAGCCTGGCCGACGAGCTGGCCCGGCGGGCGCCCGGCGCGGCGGCTCTGGTGCAGGTGAACGTGACCGGCGAGGCGGCGAAGGGCGGCTGCGAGCTTGAGGCGGCCGCCGGCCTGGTCGAGCACGCCCGCGCCGCCGGGCTCGACGTGCGGGGCCTGATGGCGGTGGGCCCCACCGACCCGGGGCGCGACCCGCGCCCCGCCTTCGAGCGCCTTGCCGCGCTCGCCGACCGGCTCGGCCTGGCGGTGCGCTCGATGGGCATGACCGACGACCTCGAGGCGGCGGTGGCCTGCGGCTCGACGATGGTCCGCGTGGGGCGAGCCCTGTTCGGTCCCCGTATGCCTCCAACCGCCGTGAGACACTAACCTGGGCGTCGCAGGAGGAACTGATGCCGTCGATGTGGCGCAAGGCAATGCTGTACCTCGGGCTTGCCCCTGACGACGAGTTTGAGGAGTACGAGGCCTACGAGGAGCGGCCGGCGAGAGCGGTGCGGCCGGTGCCCCAGCCTCCCGCCATGGCCGGCGCCGGCTCGCGCACCGGCCAGGCCGGCGCGGTCAACGGCCTGCGCCAGGCGGCCTCGGCGCCCGGTGAGGTCGAGCAGGGCTCGGTCGGCGGGATCCGCGCCGTGCCGTCCGACGCCGGCGGTGGGTCCTCGCTGGCGGCCAGCTCGGTGCGGCCGATCGCCAAGCCCGCCGCCCCCCGCCCGCACGTGCTCTCGCCCTCGTCGTTCACCGACGCGCAGGAGGTCGGGGACCGCTTCAAGGCCAACCAGCCGGTCATCATGAACCTGCAGGGCGTCGACCGCGACCTCACCCGCCGGCTGATCGATTTCGCCAGCGGCCTCTGTTACGGGCTGGCCGGCCACATGGAGCGGGTCGCGCACGACGTGTTCATGCTCACGCCGGCCGACGTAGAGGTGTCCGACGAGGAGAAACGGCGCCTGCGCGAGCGCGGGCTGCTCGACTCGTAGTCTCGTGGTCCTCGTCTGCGCTGCGCTGCGCATCTACATCATCGTGCTCTTCGCCCGGATCATCCTTTCGTGGTTCCCCACCACCTCGGGGAGCGCGATGGGCAAGGTCTACGAGCTGCTGGTGCGGGCCACCGAGCCGGTGCTCGGCCCGATCCGCCGGGCAATCCCACCGGTCCGCATGGGCGCCATGGGGCTCGACCTTTCACCGATCATCGTCACCGTGCTCATCACGCTCATCAGCGGCGCTATCTGCCGGTGACCTGCGTCTCGGCGCCGGACGCTCTGGGCGGCGCGCTATCCACATGCGGCGCCTTGCCGTTGGATAGGATCTCGCCATGGACGTAACTCCGCAGCTCCTGCAGAGCGTTGAGTTCAGAGAGAAGTTCCGGGGATATGACCCGGACGAGGTCGACGACTTCTTGGAGCGCGTGAGCGTCGGCGTGTCGCAGCTGCAGGAGAAGCTGCGGGAGGCCAACGACCAAATCGAGGCCGCCACCTCCCGCGCGGCGCGGGCCGAGTCCCGCGCCCGGGAGTCGGGCGATCTCGACGACACGCTGCGGCGCACGCTCGTGCTGGCGCAGCGCACGGCCGACGCCGCCGTCCAGGAAGCGCAGGAGAACGCGGCGAAGATCATCGCCGCCGCCGAGGAGAGCGCCCGCCACAAGCTGGCGTTCGCCGAGGAGCAGGCCACCAAGCGGGTCACCACGGCCGAGCAGCAGGCCGCGCAGCGCCTGGCCGGGGCCGACACGGAGGCCGAGCGCAAGCTCGGCGGCATCGACGAGCAGGTGGCCAAGCGCTTGGCCGACGCCGACGCCGAGGCGGGCCGCAAGGTCGGCGCCGCCGACACGCAGGCCAAGTCCAAGGTCGCGGCGGCCGAGCAGCAGGCCGACCAGGTCATCGTGAAGGCCAAGCGGGAGGCCGAGGCGATCCTGGCCGCGGCCCGCACCGACGCCGACCGTAAGCTCGAGGCCGACCGGGCCCGCCTGGGCGACGAGGTGGCCGAGCTCGAGACCCGCCGCACCACGCTGGCCGCCGACGCCAAAGCGCTCGACGAGCACCTCGGCGCGCAGCGCCGCCAGCTCAGCGAGGTGGTCAAGACCCTCGAGGAGATGCTGGCCAACCCCGCGAAGCTGGCCCGCACCGCCCCGCCGGCGCTGACCCCGCTCCCGACGCGAACGCCGGCCGCACCTGCTGCAACGGCCTCCGCGCCGCCCGCCGCACCCGCGCCGCCGCCCGCGCTGCCGCC
>JBJXGF010000179.1:0-10907 GCA_046153015.1 Acidimicrobiales bacterium
CCCACCCCTTCGCGCACCCCGCAGCCAGGCCGGCGCCAGCGGTGGCGTCGGCCGGAGGCGAGGTGCGGCCGCCCCTAAGCTGCGCGGGCGTCAGCCGCACCCCGGGAGCCGACCGTGCCAGATCTCGAAGCCGAACTGAGCGCCGCCGAGGCCGACGCCTTCCGGGCCCGCTGCCGGGCCTTTCTCGACGAGCACGCCACCGGGCTCGTGTTCGACGAGCCCGATCCCCGGGGCGCGAACGAGCTCGAGGCGTGCAAGGCCTTCCAGCAGAAGGCGGCGGCGGCCGGCCTCGCTGGGATCATCCACCCCGCCGAGTACGGCGGCGCGGGGCTGACCACGGCCCACGAACGGATCTGGCGGGAGGAGTACGGGCGCTATCCCGACATGACCACCCAGCTCACGATCAGCCACGGCATGTGCCTGCCGATGCTGGCCGAGTACGGCACGCACGACCAGAAGGCGCAGTTCCTCGCCGACAACATCGCCGGGCGCACGGTCTGGTGCCAGATGTTCAGCGAACCCGGCGCCGGCTCCGACGTCGCCAGCCTGCAGACCCGGGCCAGCCTCGACGGCGACGAGTGGACGATCAACGGTCAGAAGGTGTGGACCACGCTGGCCCACGCCTGCGACTACGGCATCGTCATCGCCCGCACCGACGCCGACCAGCCCAAGCACCGGGGCATCTCGATGTTCATCGTCGACATGCGCCATCCGGGCGTCGAGATCCGGCCCATCCACCAGATCGACGGAGGGGCGCACTTCAACCAGATCTTCTTCACCGGCGTGAAGGTCCCCGCCGCCTGGCAGATCGGCCCGCTCAACGAGGGCTGGCGGCTGGCCACGGCCATGCTCATGTACGAGCGGGTGGCGATCGGCACCGGGACCACGAGCGGCATCAGCACCCCGACCTTCAAGCTGCTCAGCCGGGAAGCGGCCCGGCGGGGCAGGCTCGCCGAGCCCGCCGTGCGCCAGGGGCTCATGCGGCTCTACAGCGAGGAGACCGCCAAGAGCCTGGTGGCCATGCGCACCCGCGACGAGCTGAAGGCGGGCAGGACCCCGGGCCCGGGCGGCTCGCTCGGCAAGCTCCACGGCGGGGCGATCGCGCGGCTCACCCGCGCGCTGGCCCTGGAGATCACCGGCCCGGCCGGCGTGGCGTGGGC
Organism: Acidimicrobiales bacterium; assembly: GCA_046153015.1. Taxonomy (GTDB): domain Bacteria; phylum Actinomycetota; class Acidimicrobiia; order Acidimicrobiales; family CAIXPF01; genus JBJXGF01. The sequence goes on from JBJXGF010000179.1 coordinate 1,161, forward strand.
GCCGGCCGACGCCGAGGGCGCCAGGCTCGCCGAGGTGGTGCTGCGCAGCTTCGCGTCGAACATCGCGGGCGGGACCGACGAGATCCAGCGGAACATCATCGGCGACCGGGTGCTCGGCTTGCCCCGCGAGCCCGCGGTCGACCTCGCCGTGCCGTTCCGTGAGCTCAAGGTGGGCGCCCAGACCGGCGACGGCTGACCGGCGAACGGCGCCGGTTCGGGCCGGTCCGCTAAGAAGGCCCGCGACGAGAACAGACAGCCAACCAGACAACAGAAACAGGCAGAAGGAGGAGCGCATGGGCCTGCGGGGAGACGCCGCGATCGTCGGCTACGCCGAGTGGAAGCCCCAACGCAAGTGGATGGGGCCGCTCATGTTCCAGACCGAGCAGTGGGCCGAGCTGGCCCGCGAGGCGCTGGCCGACGCGCAGATCGCCTCCTCGGAGGTGAACGGGCTCGTGTGCATGGACATCCGCGAGTCGAGCATGTTCGTGCCGGCGACGATCGCCGAGTACTGCGGATGGGAGGTGAGCTTCGCCGAACGGGTCGACCTCGGCGGGGCCACGCCGGTGGGCATGGTCGGCCGGGCGGCGGCGGCGATCGAGCTCGGCCTGTGCGACGTGGTGGTGTGCGCCGTGCCCTCGATCCCCCGGCCACGCCCCCCGTTCCAGGCGTCCAAGGGCTGGTCGAGCTACGGGGCGTCGTCGAACAACTGGGGCTCGCCCCAGGCCGAGTTCGACATCCCCTTCGGCAACGTGGCCCAGAACGCCGGCTACGCGCAGATCGCCCAGCGCTACGCGGCGGAGTTCGGCTACGACCCCCGCGCCACCGCCAAGATCGCGGTCGACCAGCGCACCAACGCCTGCGCCAACCCCGACGCCATCTTCTACGGCACGCCGATCACCATCGAGGACGTGCTCGACTCGCGTATGGTGGCCGACCCGCTGCACCTCCTCGAGATCGTGATGCCCTGCATGGGCGGCGGCGCGGTGGTGCTGGCCAGCCGGGAGCGCGCCGCCCGGACCCCGCACCGGCCGGCGTATGTGACCGGCTTCGGCGAGCGGCTGGCGTTCAAGACCCCGACGTACGCGCCCGACCTCGTGCGCACGCCGATCGCCCACGCCGCCGACCAGGCCTTCGCCATGGCCGGCATCGCCCGCAGCGACGTCGACGCCGTGCAGCTCTACGACTGCTACACGATCACCGTGCTGCTCAACATCGAGGACTCCGGGTTCTGCGCCAAGGGCGAAGGGATGCAGTTCGTGCTCGACCACGACCTCACGTACGCGGGCGACTTCCCGTGCAACACCCATGGCGGTCAGCTCAGCTTCGGCCAGCCCGGCGGCGCCGGCGGCATGAGCCAGGTGATCGAGGGCGCCCGCCAGGTCATGGGCCGGGGCGAGGCCCGCCAGGTGGCGGACTGCAACACGGTCTACGTCACCGGCAACGGCGGCATCATGAGCGAGCAGTCCGCCATCCTCCTGCAGGGGGCGTGACCCGTGGCCGACCTCGCTCCCCCGCTGCCCCACCCCTCGCCCACCTCGGCCCCGTTCTGGGAGGGCCTGAAGCAGGGCCAGGTCCGCATCCAGCGCTGCCGCGCCTGCGCCACCTGGGTGTGGTATCCCCGTTCGCACTGCTCCCACTGCCTGTCGCGCGACCTGGAGTGGACCACGATCTCGGGTGAGGGCGTGCTCTATACCTTCACCGTCGCCCGCCAGCCCACCGCCCCGCAGTTCAAGGGGCAGACCCCCCAGATGCTGGCGGTGGTCCAGCTCGACGAGGGGCCGCGGCTCACCTCCACCCTCACCGGCGTGGCCGAGGAGCAGATCAAGGTGGGCATGCGGCTCAAGCCGGTGTTCGACAAGGTCACCGACGAGGTGACCATGCTGCGCTACCAGCCGGCGTAGGCGCCGCTGCCGGGGCGGGGGGCGGCGGCCCGGCCGAGGATCAGATCGGCCGCCGTCTCGCCGATCAGCACGGCCGGGGCCATCGTGTGGCCCCGGTTGAGCGCCGGCATCACCGACGCGTCGGCCACCCGCAGCCCCTCGACCCCGCGCACCCGCAGCTCCGGGTCCACCACCGAGGCCTCGTCCCGGCCCATCCGGGCGGTGCCCACCGGGTGGTACAACGTCTCGGCCCGGGCCCGGACGTACGCCGCGATCGCGTCGTCGCCCTGCACGGCCGCTCCCGGCAGGAGCTCCTCGCCCACGTAGCCGGCGAGGGCCGGCGCCGCCAGCACGCGGCGGGCCAGCTTCACCCCCGCCACCAGCGTGGCCAGGTCGGCGCCGCCCGGGTCGGAGAGGTAGTTCGGGGCGATCGCCGGCGCCACCAGCGGGTCGCTCGAGCGCAGCCGCAGCGCGCCCCGGCTCGTCGGCTGGAGCAGGATGGCGCCGACGGTGAGGCCGTGGCCGGGGGGCTCGGTCTGGCCGTGGTCGAGGAACGGGGCGGGCGCGAAGAGCAGCTCGAGGTCGGCCGCCGGCAGGGCGGGGTCGGTGCGCACGAAGGCCAGCGCCTCGGCCACGTTCGAGCTGAGGGGACCCCGCCGGGTCAGGAGCCAGCGCAGGAGCTGACGGGGCGAGTCGGCGCCCACGAGCGACGAGGGCCGCTCGGGCGGGTTGAGCGCCACGACCCCGGCCGCCAGGTGGTCGGCCAGGTTCTCGCCCACCTCGGGGGAGTCGACCAGCACGGGCAGGCCGAGCGAGCGCAGCTGCGCCGCCGGCCCGATGCCCGAGAGCAGCAGCAGCTGCGGGGTGTTCACCGCGCCGCCGCAGAGGATCACCTCGCGCCGGGCGGCGACCGCGTGCGGCGCCGAACGTCGCCGGTAGGCGACCCCGATCGCGGTGCGCCCGTCGAAGAGCACGCCGGTGGCCTGCGCCGAGGTGACCACGGTCAGGTTCGGGCGGCGCCGGGCGGGCGTCAGGTAGGCGTCGGCCGCGCTCACCCGCCGGCCCCGCCGCTGGGTCACCTGCGTGAGGTCGACGCCCTCGTGACGGGGCCCGTTCACGTCGTCGCTGCGGGCGATGCCGCACTGCTGGGCGGCGGCGAGGAAGGCCAGCGTCATCGGGTTCGGGTCGCGCTGCTCGCTCACCGGCAGCGGGCCGTCGCCGCCCCGCCACGGGTTGGCGCCGCGCTCGGACCGTTCGATGCGCTGGTAGCGGGCCCTCGCCGCCTCGAACCCCCACTGCGCGCCGGCGACGGCCTCCCACGCGGTGTAGTCGGCCCGGCAGCCCCGCACCCACATCTGCGCGTTGATCGCCGTCGAGCCGCCGAGCGTGCGGCCCCGCGGCCAACGCAGCTCGCGGCCGGCGAGGCCGGCCTGGGGGTCGGTGCGGTAGTCCCAGTCGTAGCGGGTGCCGAACAGCTTGGCGAACGCGGCCGGGAGCGTGATCTCGAGCTTGCGGGCGGCCGGGCCCGCCTCGAGCAGCGCCACCGTGGTGTACGGATCCTGCGAGAGGCGGTTGGCCAGCGCGGCTCCGGCCGCGCCGGCGCCCACGATGACGTAGTCGTACATGGGATCCATCCGGCCCCATGCTCGCGCGCCGACGCGCCGCTCGGCGCCCGGCGGGCCGGCACGCGAGACTGGCCGGACACACGGCGGGCTCGACGGCCCCGGCCAGCGCCGGGCCGGCGAACGACCTCGCCGAACGATCTCGGTCAGCGGCGACTCTGGGGGACGGATGCGCAGCAAGCAGTGGAAAGCGGCGGCGGTCGTGTTGTCGGCGGCGACGGCGGCGGGGGGGCTCGCCCTCTTCGCCAACGCGGCCAGCGCGTCGGACTTCAAGGCGGTGGCCACGCTGCGCAGCGCCGAGGGCGACCGCGTGGGCCGCGTGCTCTTCGACGGCCGGGGCGATCACACCGAGGTGCGGGTGCGCCTCAGCGGCCTCGACCGGTTCGCGGTCGACGCGTTCCACGGCTTCCACATCCACGCCAACGACGTCGCCGAGAACGGGGACGGCTGCCTCGCCAAGCCGGGGGAGGCGTCGAACACGTGGTTCGTCGCCGTCGACGGGCATTGGAAGACCGGCGACCAGGCCCACGGCCTCCACCTCGGCGACATGCCGCCGCTGCTCGTGAACGACGACGGAACCGCCGAGGCCCGCTTCACGACCGGCCGCTTCGAACCGGCGCAGCTCGCCGGGCGGGCCGTGATCCTGCACGCCGGCCCCGACAACCTCGGCCACGTTCCTGTAGGCGACGGGCCCAACCAGTACAAGCCCAACAGCGAGACCGCCGCCGCGCTCACCGCCAACACCGGCAACGCCGGGGACCGCATCGCCTGCGGGGTGATCGCCCTGCGCCGCTGACCCGTCGCTACTCCTGCACCAACTCGATCAGGGTGCCGAACGAGCCCTTCGGGTGCACGAAGGCCACGGTGGTGCCCCGGGAGCCGCCTCGGGGCGCCGCGTCGATGGCGCGGCCCCCGGCGGCGACGATGGCGGCCAGGGCGGCGGCGCAGTCCGCCACCCGGTACCCCACGTGGTGCAGACCCTCGCCGCGGGTCTCGAGGGCCTTGGCCACCGGGGAGTCGGCCCGGGTCGGGGTGAGCAGCTGGATGTAGGACTCGGCCACCTTGAGCAGGGCCTCCTCCACGCCGTCGCGTTCGACGACCTCACGGTGCTCCACCTCGGCGCCGAAGGCCGCCCGGTAGTAGTCGACGGCGGCTTCGAGGTCGTGAACGGCGATGGCGACGTGGTCGATCTCGGTGAGCAGCATGACGCCCGATGCTAGGCGGCGCCGCCCAGGTTGCCGCTGCGAACCCGGTCGGCGTGGCGGCGGAACAGCGTGATGCGCTCCTCGCCGATGCAGGCCCGCTTCTCCGGGTCGGTCACCCCGAGGCCCTCCCCGGGCGCCAGGCACAACACGGCGAGCTTGCCCTCGTGGAGGTTGCGGTGCACCTGATAGGCGGCCTCGCCCACCTCGGCCAGCGGGTGGACCGCCGACAGGATCGGCTGGATCGCGCCGCGGTCGATGAGCCGGTTCATCTCCCACGCCTCGCGGTAGTTGGCGAAATGGGACGACACGATCCGCTTGAGGCGCATCCAGAGATGCCGGTTGTCGTACTCGATGAGATAGCCGCTCGTAGCGGCGCAGGTGACGATCGTGCCGCCCCGCTTGGTGACGAACACCGAGGCCCCGAACGTCGAGCGGCCCGGGTGCTCGAACACGATGTCGGGGTCGTCGCCGGCGAGCTCGCGGATGCGCTTGCCGAGGCGCCGCCATTCCGTTTCGTCCTGGGTGTGCTCGTCGCGCCAGAACTCGTACCGCTCGGCCCGCCGGTCGATCACCCGCTCACAGCCGAGCTCGGCGAGCAGCTCGGCCCGGTCGGGCGAGCTGACCACGCCCACCGGGATGCCCCCGCCGTTGAGCACGAGCTGCGTGGCGTAGCCGCCGAGGCCGCCGGTGGCGCCCCAGATCAGCACGATGTCGCCCTGGCGCATCTGCGCGGCGTTGCGGCTCACCAGCATGCGGTACGAGGTCGCCGCGCACAGCGCGTTGACCGCGGCCTCCTCCCAGGTGAGGTGCGAGGGCTTGGGCATGAGCTGGTTGGCCTTGACCACGCTGAGCTCGGCCAGGCCGCCGAAGTTGGTCTCGAAGCCCCAGATGCGTTGGTTGGCGGCCAGCATCGAATCGTCGTGGGCGAAGGGGTCCTGGTCGTCGACGTAGTTGCAGTGCACGACCACCTGGTCGCCGGGCTTCCAGTTGCGCACCGCCGAGCCGACGCGCAGCACGACGCCCGAGGCGTCGGAGCCGAGCACGTGGTGGGGCAGGTCGTGCCGCGCGCCCCAACGGCCCTCCCGGCCCAGGCGGGTGAGGAAGCCGAAGGTGGACAGCGGCTCGAAGATCGAGGTCCACACGGTGTTGAAGTTGATCGAGCTGGCCATGACCGCGAGGTACACCTCGTCGGGCGCCAGCTCGGGCGTGGCCACCTCACCCACCAACAGCGCCTTGCGGGGATCCTTGTCGGCCGAGTCCAACCCCGCGAACATGTCCTGATCCTCACGGCGCACGAACGCCGCCCGAAACGACTCGGGGATCGGAATCGCCGCGAGCTCGTCGCCGCTCGCGCCCGCCAGGATTGCCTCGAGGAGCTTTTGCACGGGTTGCTACGTTACCGTCGCGCCGGCGGCCCGAAACCAGCCGGAGGTCCTCTTGATGGCGGGGCCGTACAGTGGTCGCCGTCGCGTGACCACCGCCGCCTCCGCCACGAGCGGGCGGCTTCCAGGAGGATGGTTCGAATGCCCGGTTCTGTGATCGTGGCCGGCGCCCGCACGCCGATCGGCAAGCTGGCGGGCGGGCTCGCCCCCTTCTCGGGCGCCGAGCTCGGCGGGTTGGCCATCAAGGCTGCGCTCGAGCGCGCCGGGGTGGCGCCCGAGCGGGTCGAGTACGTGTTCATGGGCCAGGTGCTCCAGGCGGGGACGGGCCAGATCAGCGCCCGCCAGGCGGCGGTGGGCGCCGGCATCCCGATGGACGTGCCGGCCACCACCGTGAACAAGGTGTGCCTGTCGGGTCTGCACACGGTGCTCCTGGCCGACCTGCTCATCGCCTCGGGCCAGGCCGACGTGGTGGTGGCGGGCGGCATGGAGTCGATGACCAACGCCCCGTACCTGCTGCCCGGCGCGCGCTCCGGCTACCGCATCGGCGACCAGACCGTGGTCGACTCGATGATGCACGACGGCCTCACCTGCGCGTTCGACCACTGCTCGATGGGGCTGTCCACCGAACGGCACGCCGCCGCCGAGGCCATCGCCCGGACCCCGCAGGACGAGTTCGCCGCCCGCTCCCACGAGCGGGCCGCGGCCGCCCAGAAAGACGGCCGGTTCGACGCCGAGATCGTGGCCGTCTCCGCGCCGCGTCGCGGGGGCGAGGCCGACCTGATCGACATCGACGAGGGCGTGCGCCCCGGCGCAACGGTCGAGTCGCTCGGCATGCTGCGCCCTGCGTTCGATCCCGCCGGCAACGTCACCGCGGGCAACGCCTCGCAGATCTCCGATGGAGCCTGCGCGCTGGTGATGATGTCGCAGGCCGCGGCCGACGCCGCGGGCGTGACCCCACTTGGTGAGGTGGTGGGCTACGGCCAGGTGGCCGGCCCCGATGCGGGGCTGCTCCACCAGCCCTCCCGGGCCATCCGCAAGGCGCTCGAACGAGCCGGGCTCTCGGTGGCCGACGTCGACCTGTTCGAGATCAACGAGGCGTTCGCGGCGGTGGCGTTGGCGTCGATGGCCGATCTCGGCGTCGACGCGGGCGTGGTCAACGTGAACGGCGGGGCCATCGCCATGGGCCACCCGATCGGCGCGTCCGGGAACCGCCTGGCGCTCACGCTGCTGCACGAGCTCGCCCGCCGAGGCGGCGGGTTGGGGGCCGCTGCGCTGTGCGGCGGCGGCGGCCAGGGCGACGCGCTGCTCGTGCGCTCCCTCTGAGCGTTCGCGTCCTCCGCGAATCTCACCCCGCGGACTTGTAACGCAACCGCACTGCTTGTAACATGACCGCAACGGAGGTAGCCGACGGGTTGCTCCACAGCGCCGAGGTGCTGCTCTTCACAGGCCGGTCTGTCCGCCCGCGGCCGGCTTGTGCGGGGCAGCACCTCCGCATTTTTCCAGTTCGGACGCTTGGCATTGGGCTGCACGCATCGGCGAGAAAGTAGTTGTCACAGGTCCGAAACTGTTGTAACCTAATCTCAACGAAGCCGATCGGGGCAGCCTGCTCGGATCAGCTTCGAGGCGTCGCCCTCGGCGAGCGGTTTGTCCGCCCGCGCCCGACTCGCCGAGGGCGACGTTTTTCTCCCGCTAGATCCGCTGGTCCAGCTGCACGGGGTTGCCGTCCTGGTCCTTCAGGATCGCGGTGAGCACCCGGCCGGAGCCCTCCGGCTCGCCGTAGGCCAGCGCGTCGGCCGGCGTCGGGCCGAACACCACCCGGAACCCGGCGTCGACCGCCTTCTGGAACACCGCCTCCAGGTCGTCGACCCAGAACGAGAAGTGATGGGTGCCGAGCTGCAGGATGCGGGGCGGCTTGCCGAACGGCGCCTGGCTGAGCTGCTGGTCGAGCACGATGAAGAACTCGTGCGGGCCGTCGTTCGTGCGCAGGTACACGGCCCGGCGGCGGTACTCCGCGTCGGCCGAGTTGAACGACTTCTCGACCGTGTCGAGCGTGACCCGCAGGCCGATGATGTCCCGGTAGAACGTGAGCGCCCGCTCCATGTCGCTCACACCGACGGCGACGTGTGAGATCCCCTGTACGGCCATGGCCTCCCCCTCCAAATGCTCCGGCGTGCGGGTCGGTCTAGCAGGCGCGGCTACGAGCCGAGCTCGTGGCGGCCCTGCAGGGCGCGGCCGAGCGTCAGCTCGTCGGCGTATTCGAGGTCGCCGCCGACCGGCAGCCCGCTGGCCAGCCGGCTCACCCGCACACCGAGCGGCTTGAGCAGCTTCACCAGGTACATGGCGGTGGCGTCGCCCTCGATCGTGGGGTTCGTGCACACGATGACCTCGGCCACCTCGTCGTCGGCCACCCGGGTCAGCAGCTCGCGGATCCGCAGCTGCTCCGGGCCCACCCCCTCGAGATGGTTGATCGCGCCCTGCAGCACGTGGTACCGGCCCCGGAACTCGCCCGTGCGCTCCAGGGCGACCACGTCCTTCGGGTCCTCCACCACGCACAGCACGTGCGGGTCGCGCTTCTGGTCGCTGCAGATCGGGCAGTCGCCGCCCTCGGCGATGTTGAAGCACCGGGCGCAGAAGGTGACCTTCGCCTTGGCCGCGGTGATGGCGCGAGCCAACCGGCCGGCATCGGCCTCGGAGAGCTTGAGCAGGTGGAAGGCGATCCGCTGCGCCGACTTGGGCCCGATGCCGGGCAGCCGGCCGAGCTCGTCGATCAGGTCCTGGACGGGGCCGACATAGGCGCTCACCGTTCGGCGCCGCCGAGGAGGCCCCCGAGCGAGCCCAGGTCGAGGCCTCCCATCGCTCCCTGCTGGAGCGCGGCCACCTGCGCAGCGGCGTCGTGCAGCGCGGCGAGCACGAGGTCTTCCAGCTCGCCCACCTCGGCCGGGTCGACCGCCTCGGGCGCGATGCGCACCCGGCGGAACTCGCCCGTGCCGGTCGTGGTCACCTCGACGGCGCCGCCGCCGGCGCGCCCGACCACCTCGACCTCGGCCGCCTTGGCCTGCGCGTCGGCGAGCTGAGCCTGCATCTGCTGCGCGCTCTGGAGCAGCGCGCCGAGATCGAACCCGCCGCCCTCAGTGTCGCTCATGCCGAGAGCCCCTCCTCTGGTGAGACCTCGACTGCGCCCGGGAAGTGCTTGACCACCAGCGCCACCGCGTGGGTGGGCAGGTCGTCGGCCGAGGCCAGCTCGTCGAGATCGCCGATGTCGTCGTAGTCCTCTTCGGGCGGCGCGCCCTGCGCCCTGAGCGCGGCGCGCCCCGCATCCTCCACGGCAGGCCCCGGGCCGCCACCGCCGTCCTCGGGCGGTCCGCTCGAGGGGTCCACCACCAGCCGCAACGGCGCGGCCCGCCCCAGCACCTCCGCCAACGCCGCCTCCGCGTGGGGGCGCTGCTCGTCGCAGTGCTGCCGGTGCACGGCGTTGGGCAGCCCCACGACCACCGCGTCGCCGGCCACCTCGAGCAGGCGGCCGGCGCGGAACAGCGCTCGCGCCCTGGGCTTGAGCGCGGCGAGCACGCGGTCCCACGCCGCCTCGACCTCGGCGAGGGCGGGCAAGCCGGCGTCGGCCGGGGCGGGGGCGGGCGGTCGAGGCTCGGCCCGCGGCTCG
>JBJXGF010000181.1:0-13834 GCA_046153015.1 Acidimicrobiales bacterium
CCCACCCCGCCGCCGCCACCAGCACCAGCGCCAGCACGGCCAGCGCCAGCAAGGCGGGGGTCGGCCACCGCCGCCACGGCAGGGCCGGCGCCGACGCGCCGGCGGCCACGCTGAGCCCGCTCACCGAGGCCAGCGCGGCGGCGTCGAGGCCCTGGGGGCTGCGGACCGCGTACGCAGCGGCGGCCAACCCGAGCAGGCCCAGGCCGAGGAAGAACGCCGACGCCGCCCACAGCAGCACCGCCGGCGCCCCCGACGCCAGCTCGGGCGGCGCGGCGCCGAGCTCCTCAGGGGCGATCATGGTCACGGCGGTCAACCTCGGGCTTTCTGCGCGACGGACAACAGCAACACGAGCGCCCGGCCGGCGAACGCGAGCCGTGACGCGACCAGATCTTAGGGCGCGGCCCGGGTTGGGCCGTCAGCGCCGCGGCGGCGCCGCTCCGGGCGCAGGTCAGCCGGCGAGGAGGCGGGTGAGGGCCCCGGCGGCCGCGGAGCGCCCCGTGGCCAGGTACGCCTCCACGTTGGCGTCGATGCTCGACAGGTCGTAGCGGTAGTTCACCATCAGCCCCGCCGATTGGGCGATGCCCTGAGGCGAGGCGTTGGCGAGGAAGTTGATCCGCTCGACCGACGCACCGTTCGACAGGTGGAAGTTGGCCACCGGGTCGATGGCCCGGCCCCTGGCGCGCTCCTGGATCAGGTAACGGGCGCCGAGGCGCACCAGCGCCGGGCGCAGCGCGCCGGCCCGGCTCGGCTCCTCGGGCCAGGACGGATCGGCCAGCAGACGGGCCATGACCTCGGCCGGGCCGGCGCCGTCGAGCGCGGCGGCGAGCGCTGCGGTCTCGGCGTCGCGAAAGGCGCGGTCGCCCTCCTCGGCCAGGCGGGCGTCGAGCCAGCGGCGAAAGCCCGGCATCGGCGACAGCGTGGCGAAGGTCTTGAGCGACGGCAGCTCCGCCGCCAGCCGGCGCACGACCCTCTTGATCAGGAAGTCGCCCAGGTTGATGCCGGCCAGGCCCGGCTGGCAGTTCGAGATGGAGTAGAAGATGGCGGTGTCGGCTCGGCCCGGGTCCCCGAGCGGCGCGTCGGTGTCGAGGAGCGGGCCGACGTTGTCGGCGAGGCCGCTCACCAACGCCACCTCCACGAAGATGAGCGGCTCGTCGGGCATGCCCGGGTGGAAGAAGGCGTAGCAGCGCCGGTCGGAGTCGAGGCGGTTCTTCAGATCAGCCCACGAGCTGATCGAGTGTACCGCCTCGTATCGGATGAGCTTCTCGAGCAGCGCCGCGGGCGAGTCCCACGACAGCCGGCGCAGCTCCAGCAAGCCGATGTCGAACCACGATTTGAGCAGGCCTTCGAGGTCGACCTCGAGGCTGCGCAGCCGGGCGTCCTGCGCCAGCAGCGGGAGCAGCTCGGCCCGCAGCTCGACCAGCAGCGCCAGCCCGTGGTCGAGGCCGTTGAACAGGGTCAGCAGCCGGGCGCGGGGCGGGGTGAGGGCTCGGCGCAGCGCCAGGTCGGCGGCGGCCAGCTCGTGCTGGTCGAGGGCGTCTCGCACGGTCACCGCCCGGCGAGCCTCGATGGCGGCCTCCACCGCGCCGCGGTCGGGTCCGTACTCCAGGGCCAGCAGCTCGAAGAACCGGCCTCGCCCCACGTCGTCGAGCCCCGCGTAGAGGTCGGCCACCTCCGCGGCGCGGGCCCTGGCCGACACCTCGCTGACCCCGGCCTCGAGGCACGCGGCGATCTGATCGCGCAGACGGCGCTGGTCGCGGTCGGAAAGCTGCGGTGAACGGCCCCCCTTCCACAGGCGCACCGCGCCGCCAAGGCTGCCGAGCGTGGGCCGCACCCGCCGAAGGGCGCGATCGAGCCGTGGGTGGGGGTGTTCGCTCACGCTCGACGGAACGCCGCGGGGCCCGGCGCCTTCACCGGCCGCTGGGGACGACGATCATGTCTCCGCAGTGCGGGCACACCGGGTCGTCTGGGTGGAGCTGCGCGGGGCTGACCAGCAGGAAGCAGGACGGGCAGGGGAACTCGCCCTCCTTCTTCTGGGGCAGGCCGTCCTCGTCGTCGACCGCGGCCGGCGCCTGGACCTCGTCCTCCCCCTCTTCCTCCTCGTCGTCGTCGTAGGCCTCGAGGCGGTCCTTGAGGATCGTGTCGAGATCGGCCTCGACGTCGTCGGGGTCGGGCTCTTCGTCGTCGTCCTCTTCTTCCTTCGCGTCGGTGCGGGGGCGCGCCGGCGCCGGGGTGAGGTCTTCTACGATCTCCTCTTCGAGCTCGTCGTCCGCCAGGTCGGCGTCGATCTCGTCGCCGACCAGCGCGTCTTCATCGAGGTCGTCCTCAAGGCCTTCTTCGCCGAGCTCGTCGAGGTCCTCGACGAGGTCATCGAAGCTCTCTTGCTCGTCTTCGGCGGGTTCGGTTTCGATGTCGTCTTCGTGCTCAGAGCTCATGTCTCTCGCCTGCGCGGGGGTCTGGCGAAGGTGCTGAAGGGCGGGTGTCGTGGGGCGATCCTAGAGGTTCTTTTCTGATTGGCAACACCTTCCGTAGCAGCGCGCCAGACCCGAGAGCTCGGCCGGTATTCCCCGCACCGAGCCACTCAGGCCCGGCTCGACCGCGGCCCGCCCGGCCCCTCATCCGCCGTCCGGCGGGGGCGGCGGGGGGAGGGGTAGGCGGGGCAGCAGGTCGAGGGCGTGCTGGCGCAGCAGGTGGTCGGCGAGCACGAGACAGGTCATGGCCTCGACCATCGGCGCCGCCCGCGGCAGCACACAGGGGTCGTGGCGGCCGTGGGCCGACAGCCTCGTGGGGCGGTTCCAGCGGTCGACCGTGTCCTGCTCGGAGGCGATGGTTGCGGTGGGCTTGAACGCCACGCGCAGCACGATGTCGGCGCCGTTGCTGATCCCGCCCTGGATGCCGCCCGAACGGTTGGCGGCGGCGCGCGGCGAGCCCGCCGGGCCGGGCGTGAACGGGTCGTTGTGGGCGCGCCCGGTGAGCTGCACCCCGCCGAAGCCGCTGCCCACCTCGAAGCCCTTCGCGGCGGGGAGCGACATCGCGGCGGCCGCGAGGTCGGCGTCGAGCTTGTCGAACACCGGCTCGCCGAGGCCGGCCGGCACGCCCCGGGCCACGCAGGTGACGACCCCGCCCAGCGAGTCGCCGTCGCGGCGGGCGGCCTCGATCGCCTCGACCATGAGCGGGGCGTGGTGCGGCGACGGGCAGCGGGTGGGGTGCGCCTCCACCTGGTCGAAGGTGACCCGGGATGGGTCGATGGCCGGCGCGGCGTCGATCTCGTGCACCTGGCTCACCCACGCCAGCACCTCCATCCCGGCCGCCGCCGCGAGCAGGCGGCGGGCTACGGCGCCGGCGGCCACGCGGCCGATCGTCTCCCGCGCGCTGGAGCGCCCCCCGCCCCGCCAGTCCCGCACCCCGTACTTGGCCTCATAGGTCCAATCGGCGTGGCTCGGGCGGTACAGGTCCTTCAGGTGGTCATAGGCGCCGGAGCGGGCGTCGGCGTTGCGCACGAGGATGGCGATCGGCGTGCCCGTGGTGCGCCCCTCGAAGAGGCCGGACAGCACCTCGGCCTCGTCGCCTTCGTTGCGCTGCGTGGTGAGGCGCGACTGGCCGGGGCGGCGCCGGTCGAGGTCGCGCTGGATGTCGGCGACGGTGAGCGCCAGCCTGGGCGGGCAGCCGTCGACCACCACGCCGACGCCGCCGCCGTGGGACTCGCCGAAGGTCGTGATCGAGAACAGCCGACCGAACGTGCTGGCCATGGGCAGGCGAGGCTAGCGCCCCGTGGGCCGCCCGCCGGTCGGCCAGCACCCGCGCTTGCGAACACACGTACGTCGAACATATGATCCCACCCATGTCCGTGCTCCAGGGCGCGCTGTTCTGCACTGGGCCCGCCGCAGTCGACGGCGGCTTCTCGGCCTTGTCGCGCCGCCCGCTCGACGCGGGATCCTGGGTCGACCACCAGCCGCGGTGGCTGGCGGGGGCCGACGAGGTGTATGCCGCGCTGGCCGCCGAGGCGCCGTGGACGCGCCGCCAGCGGGTCATGTACGACCGGGTGGTCGACGAGCCCAGGTTGACCTGCTGGTTCGAGCGGGGGGATCGGCTGCCCCATCCGCTCCTCGAGGGCCTCTTCTCGGTGCTCGGCGACCGGTGGGGTCGGGGGTTCGACTCGGTGGGCCTCAACTGGTACCGGAGTGGGGCCGACAGCGTGGCGTGGCACGCCGATCGGGTGGGTCGCCACGTGCTCGAACCGGTCGTCGCCATCGTGTCGCTCGGCCAGCCGCGGCCGTTCCTCCTGCGCCCCCGCGGCGGTGGGCGCTCGGTCGGCTGGCGGCTCGGCGAGGGAGATCTGCTGGTCATGGGCGGCCGCTGCCAGCACGACTGGGAGCACTGCGTGCCCAAGGTCGCCGCCGCCGGCCCGCGCATCAGCGTCACCTTCCGCCATCAGGCGTCGCGGTCGTGACCGCCTTCGCCCGGCTGCGGCCGGCTGGGCTGTGGGCGTGGCGGCGGCTGCGCCGGGAGCGTCGTCAGCGTCCCCACCAGCTCCAGGCCCTGCTCCACGGTGGCGATCCGGCCCGCGAGCTGCGCCTCGTAGGCGGCGTCGAGCAGCGCCTTGAAGTGAGGCCCCGGGGTGAGGCCGCCGGCTATGAGGTGGCGGCCGAGCACGATTGGGCGCGGCGGCTGGTCCAGCACGTGGAGCTCCCGCGCCTGGTCGAGCAGCCAGCGGGCGGCGGGGAAGTCGTCCCGGGGCGCCGGCGGGCGGCCGTTGCGGTCGGCGGTCGCCACCCGCAGCAGGCGGTCGAGCCGGCCGACTCGGGCGGCGAGGCGGCGCACCGCGCTGCGCCCGGCGCCCGCCTGGTAGAGCTGGTCCGGCTTCAGGTGGTCGGCGACGAGGGGGAGCACCTCGTCGACCAGGCGGCGCTGGTTGGTCAGCCGGCTGAGGAACCTGGTGGTGGGTGCGAGGCCGGCCTGCTCGTGGTCGTAGGAGCGCCAACGGCCGTCACGCCATTCGGTCGTGGCCGGCTTGCCGAAGTCGTGGCACAGGCAGGCGAAGCCCACCACCAGGTCTTCCCACGAGTCGCCGAGCCGCTCCTCGGCGAAGGCATCCATCACGTGCCCCGTGTGCACCCACACGTCGCCCTCGGGGTGCCATTCCGGGTCCTGGGGCGTCCCGGCCAGCGCCTCGAGCTCGGGGTGGTGGGCGCGCCAGCCGGCATCGGCCAAGAAGCCGAGGCCGGCCGAGATCCGCACGCCGGAGAGGATCAGCTTCTGCCACTCGTCGAAGACCCGCTCCGCGGCCAGGCCCTCGGGCTCGATCGTGCGGCACAAGGCGACGGTGGCCGGGTCCACGGCGAGGTCGAAGCGGGCCACGAACTGCATGCCGCGCAGCACCCGCAGCGGGTCCTCCGAGAACTGGTGCGAGGTGTGGCGCAGCACCCGCCGAGCCAGGTCGCCGAGACCGTCGAAGGGGTCGATCACCTCGCCGGACAGCGGGTCCCACGCCACCGCGTTGATGGTGAAGTCCCGTCGGGCCGCGGCCCGCACCGGGTCGAGGTGAGGGTCGGCGGCCACGGTGAAGCCGCGATGACCGGACCCGGTCTTGGTCTCGGTGCGCGGCACCGACACGTCGATGGGGGCGCCGTGCACCTTGTACACGCCGAACGAGGCGCCCACCAGGCTCACCCTCGCCACCCCGGCCAGCAGCCCCTCGAGCGCCTCGGGCGAGAGGCCGTACACCTCGATGTCGAGGTCCACCGGGTGCTGGCCGAGGGCGGCGTCGCGGACGCAGCCGCCCACGTAACGCGCCCGCCCGCCGGCGTCGGCCACGGCGGCCGCGATGGCGTGGCCCAGCCCGTTGGTGCGCGGGTCGGCGGCTACGACCTCCATCGTCTCCAGTTTGGCCGGTGGTGCGCGTCCCCCCGGCCTCGGTCCGGGCCCGGCGCCGTCGCGGCGCCGAGCCCGGGGTCAGGCGAAGGTCACTTCGATGGTTCCGAGGCCGGTGAACTCGGCTCGGGCGTGGTCGCCCGGGCGCAGCGCATGAAGGCCGGTGAGGGCCCCGGTCGACACGAGCGCGCCGGTTTCGAGCCACAGGCCGCGCGCCGCGAGGTGGTCCGCCAGCCACACCAGGGAGTTGAGCGGGTCGCCGAGCACGGTGGCGCCGATGCCCTCGGCCAGCACCTCGCCGTTCACGTGCAGCCTCACCCCGATGGCGGCGAGGTCCATGCCCGGGTCGTAGGCCACGTCGGGGCCGGCCACCAGACGAGCGGCCACGGCGTTGTCGGCGACGAGGCTCGGAGCGCCTACCCCGCCGAGCGAGGTGAACCGACTGCCGGGCAGCTCGAAGCAGGCGACCGCCGCGCCCACGCAGCCGGCCGCCTGCTCACGAGTGCAGGGCGCGCCCTCCGGGCGGAGCGGCGCCGCCAGGCGCAGCCCCACCTCGCACTCGAGCAGCGGCCGTCCCGGGAGCAGGCTGGGGGCCACCGCCGCCGGCGACGCGTCGATCGCCCCGTCGAGAAGCCGGCCGCTGAACGGTTCGGCCACGCCGAGTCCCCGCTGGGCGGCGTCGTTGGTGGCCGCCACCTTCCAGCCGAGCACCCGCTGGCCGAGCAGGCGGCTGAGCTGGTCCTGCACCGCGTAGCCCTCGGCCAGATCGGCCGGCGCCAGCTCCTCGGGGAGCGCGTCGATCTGGCGGCGGTCACGGCGCAGGTCGGCCAGCAGGCGGGCGCAGGCCTCGACGTCGGCCATCAGGTGTGCCACGCGAACTGCTGGGGCTTGCGGTCGGCCCGCGGGTTGATGCGCACGTGCACCACGGCCACCGTGCCCGACTCGGCCGCGGCGTCGAGTGCGGGCCGCAGGTCCTTCGGGTGCTCCACGTGGTAGCCGACCCCGCCGAAGGCCTCGGCGATGCGTTCGTAGCGCGCCGTGGGCAACAGGGCGTTGGGCGGCGGCGCCTGGCCTTCCTTCATCTCGACCGGGCCGCCGCCGATGCCGTTGTTGTTGAGGATCACCACCGTGATCGGCAGGTTGTAGCGGGCGGCGGTCTCGAGCTCCATGCCCGAGAAGCCGAACGCCGAGTCGCCCTGTACGGCCACCACCCGCTTGCCGGGGTTGGTCACCGCCGCCGCGAGCGCGAAGCCCATGCCGACGCCCATCGTGCCGTACGAGCCGGCGTCGAGGCGGTGGCGGGGCAGGGTGTTGGCCATCTGCGTGCGGCCGATGTCCATCGTGTTGGCCCCCTCGCCGACGATCAGCGCGTCGTCCGGGAGCCAGTCCACGATGTCCTTGTACGCCCGGTAGTAGTTCATCGGCACGCTGTCGTCGTGGCGCATCGCCTCGACCGACGCTGCGTTCTCGGTGATCTTGTTGGCGATGCCGGCCCGCCACGGCGTCTCCGGGTCATAGCTCCAGGGCTGCGCCTCGAGCGCAGCGTTGAGCTGGGCCATCACCGCCCGCCCGTCGCCCACGAGCGCGGCGGCGGCGGGCACGTTGGTGCTGATCTGCTCGGGCGAGATGTCGAGCTGGATCACCTTCACGTCGGGGTTGAAGCGAGGGGAGAGCCCGAAGTGCATGATCCAGTTGAGCCGCGCCCCGAGCAGCAGGATCGCGTCGGCCTCCTGCAGCGCATAGGAGCGCGCCGCGCCCACCGAGAGCGGGTGCAGGTCGCTTACGACCCCCTTGCCCATCGGGCTGGCCAGGAACGGGAGCTTGGTGCGCTCGATGAACTCCCGCACCTCGTCCTCGGCCCGGGCCCAGGCCATGCCTTTGCCCACGATCACCAGCGGCTTCTTCGCCGCCTTCAGCAGCTCGATCGCCCGCTCGATCTCCTTCGGGTCGGCCAGGGGGCGGGGCGGGGGCGCCAGCGTGGCCGCCGGGCGCACCTCTTCCTCCTCGATCTGGCCGAGGATGATGTCGTCGGGCATGTCGAGATAGGTGGGGCCCGGGCGCCCGTACCAGGCATGGCGGACCGCCTGCTCCACGTAGTACGGGATGCGGGCCACCGTCTCCACGCCGTGCGCGTACTTGCAGAACGGCGCCGCCACCATCACCTGGGACTCCTCCTGAAAGGCGCCCATGCCGTTCTGGTAGATCGCCGAGGCGCCGCCGATGAGCACCATCGGCCACCAGTTGGCCTTGGCGTTGGCCAGGCCGGCCAGCGCGTGGACCACGCCCGGACCGGGCACGGTGAGGCAGGCCTGCGGCCGGCCGGTGAGATAGCCGGCCGCCTGCGCGGCGTACGACGCCGCCTGCTCGTTGCGGCAGCCGATGTAGGTGATGCCCTCACGCTGCGCCGACCGCGCGATCGGCACGACGGGGAAGCCCACGATGCCGAACAGGTAGTCGACCCCCTGCTGCTTGAGGCTGCGGGCCATGAGCGTTGCGCCGTTGATCGTCCCCATCGTTCCCCCCTCGAGCACTGGGCGCCGCCGGGCGGCGGTGAGCGTGTTCTAGCCGATCGCCCCGGGGACCCGCCCGACCAACAGGATCGAAAGGCCCACCGGGGGGCGCACCCCGCGGCGCACCAAGGCCCGCTCGGCCGTCCCGAGGCCGCTCATGATCCGGTTCACCAGGGGGCTGGCCATGCTCAGCTCGTCCTCCGCGCCGCGCACGAGGCGGCGCAGGGGCGTGCGGCGCATGAGCGCGGCGGCGGGGGTGAGGAACGAGTTGAACGGGGTGACCCGCTCGATGGCGAAGCCGGCCGCCTCCACCACGGCCCGCAGCCGGCGGGGGGTGTAGCGGCGGCGGTGCCCGGCCCGCTCGTCGTGCTCGCCCCACAGCCACTGGTAGGCGGGCACGGTCACGAGCAGGACCCCGCCGGGCTCGAGGGCGCGGCGGTACTCGCGCAGCGCGGCGAGGTCGTCGTCGAGGTGCTCGATCACGTCCATGCTGGTGAGCACGGCGAGGCGCCCGTCGGCCACCGGCAGCCGCTCGGCGAGCGACACGAGCACCGGGGGCGGGTCGGCGGCGCCGCGGCGGGCGTGCTCGAGGGCGTAACGCGACAGGTCGCTGCCCACCGCCGGCTCGGCGCCGAGGCGGCGCAGCACCTCGAGCGTCTCCGCCGTGCCGCAGCCCACGTCGAACGCGCACCCCCCGGGGCGGATCCGCCCGGCCAGCGCGTCGGCCACCAGCGCCCGGCGGCCCTGGTACCACCAGTGGCGTTGCGCCACCGCGGCCATCGTGTCGAAGTAGGCGTGATCGGGCTGCCCGCCCGGGAGCGTGTTCACGGGCGGGCCACCAGCAGGTGGTGCGGGTGCGGGTAGCCGCGGTCGATCCGGCGGTCGGCCACGTCGAGGCGGAACCGGCCGAGCTCGGCCCGCAGCACCGCCGGCGGCGCGAACTCCACCTCGTCGCCGACCGTGATCCGCAGCAGCCGGGTGGCGGCCAGCTCCTGCACGCGGGCCAGCCGGTGCTTCCAGCTCGGCTCGGTGTCGATCTCCTTGATCACGAGCACGGCCGCCGGGCCGAGGCGCTCGGCGCAGGCGGCGAGCAGGCGACGCCGGGCGTCGCCGCCGAGCAGGTAGAGCACGTCGGCGATGACCACCGCGTCGAACGGCCCGGCCGGCAGCGAGCTGGGGTCGGCGTCGACCGCCACGAAGCGCACGTTGTCCACCCCGGCGGTGGCCGCGGCGGCCACGTCGATCTTGCGGCGGTCCACGTCGACGCCGACCACCACCCGATCCGGGCTCTCCATCGCCAGGTAGGCCGACACCAGCCCATGGCCGCAGCCCACCTCGAGCACGCGGCCGCGGGCGGGGATCTCCGCCGCAACCGCCGGCACCGGGCAGGTCCACCAGCGCACGAGCACGTGGAGGCGAGCGGCGATTGGCGCCTGGCGGTACAGCCGGACCGCGGCCCGCGCCGGGGCGCTGAGCGGGGGCCTCATGCGGCGGCGCCGAGCGCGGCGAAGGTGCCCAGCCGGAAGCCGAGCTGGTCGACCCGGCGGCGGACCCCGGGCGAGCACAACGCGGCGAGCTCCGCCTCCCATGAGTAGCCCCAGCGGTACCGGGCTCGGTCGGGGTCGTCCCCGGCGCCGGGATGGCAGCCGATCTCGGCCGATTCGGCGCCGGCCAGGGCCTCGAGGGCCGCCACCAGCGCCGCCTCGTCGAGCCGGCCGGCTTCATCGAGGCCGGCGAAGCGGGCCGGGCTCTGCCGGGCGGCGCCGGCCGCGGCGTGCTCCAGGCGCCGGGCGAGGCGGCGCACCCCGGCGCCGACCGGGGAGCGGGCGGCCGAGCGCGTGACCCTCACGGCGGGCACACCCTCGGCCGAGGCCAGCTCGAGCACGACCCGGCCCACGAGCGGCCACAGGTGGAGGTGCTGGTGCGTGTCGAGGTGGGTGGGCGCAGGCCGCGCTGCGCGCACGGCGGCGAGCTGCGCGGCGAACTCCCGCCGCAGGTCGGCCGGGTCGATGCGGCCAGCCGCGGCCCGGGGCAGGAACTGCCGCCAGGAGGCGGCGAGGCGGCCTCGCCGGTCGACCAGGGTCGGGATCTCGGCGGCGGTGAGGAGGGGAGGGTCCTCGCCGACGGCAGCGAGGTGCACCCCGACACCCAGCTCGGGGTGGTCGTCGAGCCAGCGGGCGCAGCGGGCGAATCCCGGGGCGAGGGCCAACGCCGAGGTGCTGGTGACCACGCCTCGGCGGTGGGCGTCGAGGATGCCCTGGGACACGGCGGGCGTGAGCCCGTAGTCGTCGGCGTTCACGATCAACAGCGTCACCCGAAGCGCCGTTCCGGCATGCGGCAGCGGCGCTCCTCGGCCGGCAGGGGCTGCTCGGAGCGGATGTCGGGCGCCAGGCGGCGCAGCTCCCGCACGATCTTGACGATCACCGGCCACGACGACAGCGTCGACACGCCCCGGGTGCGGGGGAAGTAGTCGACGCCGAATTGCACGACCGTGTAGCCCTTGCGCACCGCCCGCGCCAGCAGCTCGGCGTCGATGAACGACCCCTCCGAGACGAGGTCCACGTGGTCGAGCACCTCGGCCCGCACCAGCTTGAACGCGAAGTTCACGTCGCGCACCCGCAGCTTGAACGCCGAGCGCACCAGCAGGTTGTACACGTAGGAGTACACGAGCCGCCGCGGCCCCTCGCCGATGCGGTCGAAGCGGTAGGCCGACACGATGTCGGCGTCGTAGAGCCGCAGCAGCCGTACCGCCTTGCGCAGCTCGGCCAGGTCGAAGGGGAGATCGGCGTCGGTGTAGAGCACGACCGAGCCACGCGCCTCGGCCAGACCGGTCTTGAGCGAGCCGCCGAGCTTGCGGTTGACCGCGTGGTGCACGACCCGCACGTGCCGGTCGGCGTCGGCCAGCTCGTCGGCCAGCTTCCCGGTGCCGTCGGTCGACGCGTCGTCGACGATGAGGATCTCGTAGTCCCCGATCTCGCCGTCGCGCCGCAGGCCCTCGCAGGCCTCGATGGCCGCGTCGACGGCCCGGTTGATCGTGAGCTCCTCGTTCCACATCGGGTAGAAGACCGTGAGCGTCTCGAAGCTCGGCCCTCCGCCGGCGGCCGCCGCCTCCAACACCTGGTCAGGGCTCGAATCAGGCAACGTAGTACCCCCGCGCGTACAACGAACACCAGATCAGCATCAGCGTGGTGCTGACCGCGAACCACACCCGCCGCGTGCGCGCCGGCTTCTCCCTGAGCAGCTGGCCGAACGCGGCGAAAGCCGGGAACGCGGCCAGCAGGTACCGGCCGGTGCCCTGCATGTCCTTCGAGCCGATGATCGGCACGAGCACCGCGCCGGCCACGTAGGCGCCGTAGCCCCAGCCGAAGCTGCGGATCACGCGGGGGATCAGCAGGATCGCCCCGAGCACGAGGATCCCCTGGCACCAGAGCCCGATGTCGTAGCGGGGTCGAGGCCAGAGCAGCACGTGAGCGAAGAAGTTCACCTTGAACCACACGCGGGGCGAGCTCTCCTGATCCCAGCCCTTGGCGCCCTGCACGGTGGCGAACGCGAACGGGTCGCCGAACGCGGCCCACAGGAAGAGGCACCACAGGCCGAGGCCCAGGCCGGCGAGGAGCACCCCGGCGTCCCCCGGCCGCAGCCGCCCCACCTTGAGCTCGGGCCGCAGGCTGGCCAGCACCTGGGCGGTGCCGCCCCGCAGCAGGCCTCCCTCAGGTGGGCGTTGGTCGACCGCGGGGATCGCCATCGCCCGCCGGCGCTCCATCACCCGCAGGACGAGGGCGGCCATGACCGCCACGCCGATCGGGCGAGAGGCGGTGGCCACGGCGGCGGCGAGGCCGGCCAGGATCGGCCGGTCCCGTTCCACCAGCGTGAAGGCCAGCAGCGTGAAGAACAGGAAGAACGCGTCGGCGTACACCGCGCCGTAGAGGTAGTAGGAGTACGGGCCGAGCAGCAGCACCAGCACCGACAGCCGGGCCTCGGGCTCGTGGAGCCGGGCGCGGCACCAGTTGTAGAACAGCACGGCCGAGCCGAGGCCGGAGGCGGCGGTGATGGCGATGCCGGCGAAGAGGTGCCACGGCGAGGTGCCCCCTATCAGGCGCATCGCCGCCGGGTACGCCGGGAAGAACGCCACCGAGGACTGCTGACCGGGGCGGTAGAAGTACCACTTCGGCTCGCGGGCGATCGAGTTGTACCACCCTCCGTCGTAGCGCACCCACCCGCCGAGCACGCTGCCGCCGGGGAAGCTGAGCACCGGCTGGTAGAGCGCCTGGATGCCAAGGAAACGCACCGAGGCCCACACCACCACGATCAGCACGGAGCCGACGAGGCCGAACACCAGCACCGGGAACGCCAGCGCATCGATCCACGCCGGAAAGCCGCCGCGGCGCGGGCGGCGGGCGGCGGTCGCGGTCGCACTCGCTGGCGTGTCCACCCGTGGCTCCTCCCGAAGCGGCGCGACGTGGCACACGCTCTTGCCGCCCCAACCCGTGCCGGCTGTCGGGGCCGGTGTGGGGGCCGGCCCCGCCGAGCGGGCGGTGAGACCAGCTGCCGCCCGGGTGAGCATCGTATCCGGGTCGGCCGCCCCGTTCGCGCACCTCGCCACCAGCGTCGTTGCGCCCCGGGGTCCGAGTGAGCAGGCGCGGGCGCCACTACGCTCGCGCGCGATGCTTCGCATGCCTGGCGCCGCCCGGCGCACCCGCCGGCTCCCGGCGGCTCTCGCTCTCCTGGCCGTCGGCGTCGTCGCTGGTCTGGGCGCCTTCGCGCTGGTCGATCGCGTCGGCGGGCTGCTGCCCAGCTTCGAGCGGCGCGAGGTCGACCGCGCGCAGCCGGCGCTCCTCGAGTCGCTGGAGGAGCTGTCGTCGTTCCATGCGGCCACGGCGAACGTGCAGGTGGTGGTCGACCTCGAGGAGGACGTCGCCCACCTGCCGGACTTCGTGGCCGGGCAGCGCTCGATCCTCGTGGCCGCCGGCTCGGTCGACGCGGCGGTCGACTTCAGCGGGCTCGCGTCGGAGGCGGTGGAGGTGTCGAGCGACCGGCGCCGGGTGACGGTGACGCTGCCGGCCCCCCAGCGCGGCGCGGCCCGGCTCGACATGAGCCGCACCTATGTCGCGGCGCGCAACCGCGGGCTGCTCGACCGCGTGGCCGACGCGGTCGGGTCCCGCCCCCACGACGACCAGCAGCTCTACCAGCTCGCCGAGGTGAAGCTGGGGGAGGCGGCCGCCGCCAGCGGCGTCGAGAGCTTGGCCGAGGCCAACACCCGGGCGATGCTCGACGCCATGCTGCGCTCGCTCGGCTTCGAGGTGGTCGAGGTCCGGTTCGTGCCGGCGCTCGGGCGCTGAGCCGGGTGGCCAAGGCGCGCAAGCGCACCTCCCGGGGCCGCTCGGCCGGCTCGGGCGGGCGGGTGACCCCGCCGGCGCGGTCTCCGGCGGCCCGCAGCGGGAGCGCCCCGCGCCCCG
>JBJXGF010000184.1:0-7578 GCA_046153015.1 Acidimicrobiales bacterium
GGCGCCCGTCGCTGGCCAGGATGCGGTAGACCAGGCGCGCGCCGCTCGGCAGGCGCCCCAGGGTGCCGTCGAGCACCACGGGACTGCCGACCACGCTCTCGGGGGCCGGGCTGGTGATGCGGATGGCCTGAGGTCTGGCGACGAACAGCTCGCGTGCGGCCAGGCCCTGCTCGCCGCCCGCCTCGGCGCGCCCGACCCCGCCGACGCCGACCCTCTCGCCGGCCGCCTCGCGCCGTCGCTCACCGGGCGCACGCTCACCGGCGACGCCTTCGACCTCGACACGCTGCGGGGCCGTTGGGTGGTGGTGAACTTCTGGGCGAGCTGGTGCCCGCCGTGCTGGCGGGAGCACCCGGAGCTGGTGGAGTTCGAGCGCCGCCACCAGGCCGCCGGCGACGCCCGGGTGGTGGGCGTGGTCTTCAACGACGACCCCGCTGCGGCCCGGGCGTTCATGGCCGAGCGGGGCGGGGGCTGGCCGGTGGTGCTCGACGAGGACGGCAGCCGCTCGGTGGCCTACGCGGTGACCAAGGCCCCCGAGACGATCCTGGTCGCGCCGAGCGGGGTGGTGGTCGCCAAGCACAAGGGCGAGGTGAGCGCCGACCTGCTCGACCGGCTCATCGCCGACGTGTCCCGACGCGCGGAGGCCGGCTCGTGACCTCGCGGCGCCGGGCCGGCGCCTGGCGGACCGGCTCGTGGCCGGTGATGGCGGTGGTGCTCGTCGCCGCGCTCGTGATCGGCGCCCGGGGGGACGGCTCGCCGGCCACGGCCGAGGCCCGGGTGCAGCGCCTCGCCAAGTCCCTCGCCTGCCCGGAGTGCGCCGGGCAGTCGGTGGCGGAGTCCAACGCCCCGGTCGCCCAGGCCATCCGGGCCGAGATCGGCCGCGAGGTGGCCGCCGGGCGCAGCGACGGTCAGATCAAGGCGTTGCTGCTCGACAAGTACGGTCAGCGGGTGCTGCTCGCGCCGAGCGGGCGGGGCCTCGTGGGGCTGGTGTGGGCCCTGCCCGCCGCCGCGCTCGTGGCCGGCCTCGCCGGCCTCGCCGCAGTGTTCCTGCGGTGGCGGCGCTGGGCGGGCGCCGACCGCACCCCGAGCCCCGCCGACCGGGCGTTGGTGGCCGCCCGCCTGGAGGAGGAGGGCCCGCCGCGGTGAACGCCGTGCTCGGCCCCGACCGGCGGACCGCGTTGGAGGAGGAGCGGGACTTCCTGCTGCGTTCGTTGCGCGACCTCGAAGCCGAACGAGCCGCCGGCGACGTGGACGAGGCCGACTACCTGGCCCTGAAGGACGGCTACGTCGCCCGCGCCGCCGATGTGCTGCGCGAGCTCGAGCCGAGCGGCCCGGAACCGATGGGCGCCGTCCCCGCCGCCTCGACCTCGGCCCCGACCGGCGCCGGCCGCGTTCGCCGCTGGGCTGCGGCGGCCGGCGTGGCCGTCTTCGCCGTGGCCGCCGGCCTGGCGCTCGCCCGCGCCGTCGGCGATCGCACCGAGGGCGACGTGGCCACCGGCGACGTGCGGGAGAGCCTGCGGACCCGGCTCTTCGAGTGTCGCCAGCTCCTCGGCCCCGAGAGGCTGCTCGACGCGATCAAGTGCTACGACGCGGTGCTGGCCGAGCAGCCCGGCAACCCCGAGGCGCTCACCTACCGCGGCTGGCTGCTGGTGCTCACCGGCCTGCCGGAGCTGGCCTCCCGCGGGGAGCAGTCGATCGACCAGGCCATCGCCGCCGACGCCTCCTACCCCGACGCCCGGGCGTTCAAGGCCATCGTGCTCAGCCGCAGCGGCCGCCTCGACGCCGCCCGCGCCGAGCTTGCCGCGCTCGACGCCCTGCGCCCGCCCCAGGAGATCTTGGACGTGGTCGAGCAGATGGGCCTACGCCAGCGGCTGAGCGAAGCGAGGCCGTACGCCCGTGCGAGCGCCAGCGAGCCGGGCGTGGATGGGGTCTGGGGGCGCAGCCTCCAGAATATGCGCGGCTGAGCGAAGCGAAGCCACACGCACGTGCGAGCGCCAGCGAGCCGCGCTCAGCCCATCCCCGCCAGCCACTCCTTCACGGCGGCGACGATCTGCGCCAGGTCGCCCACCCGGCCGAGGTCGTGGCGGCCGCCCTCCACCCAGCGGGTCGTGACCGGCCCCGGCACGAGCGCACACGCCGCCTCGAGCTCGGCCGGCGAGCCGAACGGATCGCGGTCACCCGACACGAACAGGCACGGGCAGCGCAGCGCGGCGAGGTGATCGGTGCGGAGCTTCTCCGGCTTGCCCGGCGGGTGCAGCGGATAGCTGATCAGCACCAGCCCCGCGGCGGGGAGCCCCTCGGCCACCGCCATGGAGCACATGCGCCCGCCCATCGAGCGCCCGCCGAGGGCCAGGCCCGCGGGGTCGCACCCCAGCTCCGCGGCGAAGGCCTCCGCCTCCTCCCGCACGGCCCGCAGCAGCACCGGCGCCCGGTCCGGCGCCCGCCGCCCGGCCTTGCGGTACGGGAAGTCCATGCGCCGCACCGGCAGCGGGGCCAGCGCGTCCTCCAGCGCCACGAGCGTGGGCGAGCTCCGGTCGCTGCCCGCCCCCGGGGCCAGCAGCACGCCTTGCACGATCGTCATCATCCTCCGAGCAGGATTCGTTTGGCCTCGGTGATCGCCGCGATCCGGTCGGCTGCGTCGGCGACCTCGCCGCCCGAGTCGGGATGCGCTTCGCGCAGCGCCCGCCGGAAGCGCCGCTGGATCTCGCTGCGGGTGGGTTTGCGCCGCCCGATGCGTTCGAAGCCCAGCACCTCCAACGCCCACTCCACCGGGTCCTCGTAGGCCGCCGTGGCCCAGGACTGCACGCCGGTGCGCCCCGCCAGGTGGGCCACGAGCTGCGGGCCGACCGGGCCCCGCCACGCCAGCGCCTTGCGCACGGCCCCGATCGCGGCCCGCCGGCCCGCCGGACCCAGCCGACCCGCGGCGTAGACCGCGCCGAGGATCTGCACCGCCGCCGAGCCCTGGCTCGCCCCGAAGTCGAAGATGACCGCGCTGGCCTCGCGCACCAGGCGGTGCTCGGTGCGCAGGAGCCCGACCCGGTCGCGTTGGAGCCGGTGGCGCACCCTGGGCTGCACGATCCGCACGCCGAGCTCGAGCTGGGTCAACAGCAGCGACACGTCGTCGACCAGCTCCCCGTCGAGCTCGTCGAGATGGCGGGCGACGATGCCTCCCACCAGGATCGAGCCCGGCCCCGGCGCCGGGTCGGTGGGCAGGCGGGCCTGCCCGAGAGCCAGCCGGCGGGTCGGCGCGATCGGCCGCGAGTGGAAGATCTCGAGCGAGGCCAGGATCACACGCCGAAGATAACGGGCCCCGGCCGACCCGCCGGACGTGGGGTCCGAGCGGCCCAGCCCCCAGCGGCGACCTAGACGAGCGGGCGGAGGCGGTCGCGCAGCGCCGCCGCGCCGGCCTGGACCTCGGCGTCCTCCGAGTCGGCCGCCTCGAGCAGCGCCTTCACCTCGCCGGAGTCGGCGGCCAGCGCGGCCCACGACGGCTGGTCGAAGCCGAACGGCGTGGCCATGGCCGCCACCTCGTCGGCCGCCTCGGCCAACGCGATCACCGCCGCGGAGTCCCGGGAATCCCGGGCCAGGCGATCGGCCGCCACGAAGAGCCGCGTGAGCAGGTTCTGCACCGCCAACGGGTCGGCGTCGGCTTCGTCGTCCTCGCCGAGATCGAGCTCGTCGAAGACGGCGTCGACCGCCTCCTCGTCGTCGGCGTACACGAGAAGGTCGCCGAAGCTGTCGAACTCGTAGACGACGCCGGCCTCGTCGAGGGCGGCCGCCACCTTCTCCTGGTCCTCGAAGCCCCAGGCGGCCACCTCGTAGGCCACCTTGTCCCGGTCGGGGTCGAGGCTGGTGCGCTCGGCCGACAGCACGTGCTCGAGCACCGCCTCCGCGCCGGCCCGATGGGGGCTCGGCACCACCAGCGTGCCCCCCTCCCACGTGTGGGGCAGCTCCTCGCTCACCAGCAGCGAGCGGGCCATGATGCGGGCCTCGAGCGCCCAGGCGTGCAGTGGGTAGGCGACGAACTCGCCCCGCTCGAGCGCGTCGAACCGGTCCTCGTCGGCGTCGCTCATGGCCTCCATGATCGCACGGGAGGGGCCGCCGCGGGCGTCTCCCCCAGCCCGGCTGGCGCGCGTTGGGCGCCTGAACCGGTCCGGCCCGCGGTCGGGGGAGGGCCGGCGGGGAGCTCGGCGGTGCGGGGGTACATTCTGGGGCATGAACGCGCCCGGTAAGCAGGTTCCCGACCGCAACATGGCCATGGAGCTCGTGAGGGTCACCGAGGCCGCCGCCCTCGCCGCCGCCCTCTGGATGGGCCGGGGCGACAAGAACGGCGCCGACGGCGCGGCGGTCGAGGCCATGAGGCTCGTGCTGGGCACGGTGCCGATGGACGGGGTGGTGGTGATCGGCGAGGGGGAGAAGGACGAAGCGCCGATGCTCTACAACGGCGAGCGCATCGGCGACGGCACCCCGCCGGCGTGCGACATCGCGGTCGACCCGATCGACGGGACCACCCTCACCTCGCTCGGGCGGGGCAACGCCCTGTCGGTGATCGCGGTGAGCGAGCGGGGCTCGATGTTCAACCCGGGTCCGTGCGTCTACATGGAGAAGATCGCGGTGGGCCCCGAGGCCCGCGGCGCGATCGACCTCGCCCGGAGCCCCACCGAGAACCTCGAGGCGGTCGCCCGGGCGAAGGGCCTGCCGGTCCGGGAGGTCACCGCGGTGATCCTCGACCGGGACCGCCACGCCGAGCTCATCGCCGAGGTGCGAGCCGCGGGGGCGCGGGTGCGGCTCATCCCCGACGGCGACGTCGCCGGCGCCCTGTCCACCGCCTGGCCCGACTCCGGCGCCGACATCCTCTTCGGCGTGGGCGGCACCCCCGAGGGCGTGATCTCCGCGGCGGCGCTCAAGTGCATGGGCGGCGAGCTGCAGGGCCGGCTCTGGCCCCGCGACGACGCCGAGCGGGCGGCGGCGGTGGCGGCCGGCTACGACCTCGACCGGATCCTCGGCACCGACGATCTCGTCGCCGGGGACAACTGCTTCTTCGCCGCCACCGGCGTGACCGACGGCGAGTTCCTGCGCGGCGTGCACTACTCGGCCCGGGGCGCCACCACCCAATCGCTGGTCATGCGGTCCCGCTCGGGCACCGTCCGGCTCATCAACGCCACCCATCAGCTGGCCAAGATCGAGCCGTTCTCGTCGCTGTAGCCGAGCTGAACCCCGCACGAGCACCTGGTTTGGCGCCGCCTCCACCCGATCAATAGTGCGAAAAGGCAGGCGATGATCCGCGCTGAATTGCCCGGAATGGGTGGTCGGGCCGCTCGACTGGCGCGTCGAGCTCGGCCGGGGCCGGGCGGCCCGATCGCCTCCCGGCGAGGAGACGAAGGGCCTCACCACCGGTGCGTCGCGGCCCGAGCGCCGGTACGGTGGCAGGCGGATGAGCGCCGTGGGCCGGGTGAACGGCGCAGTGAACGGCGCAGTGAACAGCTCGGCGGAACGACAGACGGTGGAGGACGCCGATGAAGATCGGCATCTTGGCAGGTGGGTTGGGCACGAGGCTCTCGGAGGAAACCGAGCTGCGCCCCAAGCCGATGGTCGAGATCGGCGGCATGCCGATCTTGTGGCACATCATGAAGTACTACCAGCACTTCGGCCACGACGACTTCTATCTCGCGCTCGGCTATAAGGCCGAATACGTGAAGCGTTGGTTCGTCGATCGGCTCCAGATCGAGGGCAACCTCACGGTGGACTACCGGTCGAAGCAGGTTGTCGCCCACCAGGAGGGCTTGGGCGAGGACTGGTCGGTGCACCTCATCGAGACCGGCCTCAACACCGCCACCGGCGGGCGGATCAAGCGGCTGCAGCCCTACCTCGGCGACGCCACGGCGATGGTCACGTGGGGCGACGGCGTGTCGAACGTCGACCTCGACGCGCTGGTGCAGTTCCACCGCGCCCACGGGCGGCTGGCCACGCTCACCGCGGCCCGGCCGCCGGCCCGGTTCGGGCACCTGGAGATGGACGGCGACCGGATCGTCGAGTTCAACGAGAAGCCCCAGATCGGCGAGGGGTGGATCAACGGCGCCTTCTTCGTGTTCGAACCCGGCGTCTTCGACTACATCGACGGCGACGACACCCAGTTCGAGCTCGAACCGCTGAGCAACCTGGCCAAGGACGGCCAGCTCATGGCGTACCGGCACTACGACTTCTGGCAGTGCATGGACACGGTGCGGGACAAGAAGCGCCTCGAGGAGCTGTGGGCCAGCTCGCCGCCGTGGAAGGTGTGGGGCTGAGCGCGATGGCCGGCGCCACGCCCGGCACGCAGCCCGCGCTGGCGCTGCGCGGCGTGCCGGTGTTCTGCAACGCGCTGCTCGACGACGCCGAGTCGGCGCGCCGGGCGCCGGTGGGCGACATCGAGCTGCGCTTCTCCCCCGACACCGGGCTGCTGTGGAACGCGGCGTACGACCCGGCGCTCACCGCCTACTCCCCGGCCTACGAGAACTCCCTGCACTTCTCCCCCCGCTTCCAGGACTACGCCCACCGCCTCGCCCGCCGCCTCGTGGCCGAGCACGGCCTGGCCGGCCAGCAGGTGGTGGAGATCGGCAGCGGCAGCGGCGAGTTCCTCGCGTTGCTGGTGGAGGCGGGCGCCGGCGCCGGCGTGGGCTACGACCCGAGCCACGAGCCGGGCCGGAGCCGAGCCGCCGGCGTCACCGTGCACACCGAGCCGTACCCCCTCGAGCGCCCGGTCGAGGCGGCCGCGGTCGTCTGCCGTCACGTGCTCGAGCACCTCGCCGAGCCGGCGGAGCTGCTCGACGCGGTGCGCGCCTCCCTCGGGTCCCGTGCCGACGCGGTGCTCTACCTCGAGGTGCCCGACGCCGGCTACCTGCTCGAGCAGCTGGCGGTGTGGGACGTGATCTACGAGCATCGCTCCTACTTCGCCCCGGTCTCGCTCGTCTGTCTCGTCGAGCGGGCCGGCTTCGAGGTGCTGCGGGTGGGTTCGGACTTCGGCGGCCAGTTCCTCCAGCTCGAGGCGCGGCCCCGGGTCGGCGGCGGCGGCCGCGGCGGCGGGGCGCCCGAGCCGGCGGCGCTGCGTCGGCTCGGCGCGCTCGTCGAGCGGTTCGAGGAGCACGTGCTGCGCCTGCTCGCCACCGAGCGCGCACGCTTGGAGGAGCTGGTGGCCGACGGGCCGACCGCGGTGTGGGGAATCGGCTCGAAAGGCGTCACCTACCTCTCGCTGATGTTGGCCGGCGCCGAGGTGGCCTACGCGGTCGACGTGAACCCGCACAAGCGGGGCCGCTACACGCCGGTCACCGCGCACCGGGTGCTGGCCCCCGACGACCTGATCGGGGCGCCGCTCGCCCACGTGGTGGTGATGAACCCGCACTATCGGGACGAGGTGGCCGCCATGCTGCGCGAGCGCGGCCTGCACCCCGAGCTGCACACCTTCTGACCGGCGGGCGCGCCGAGAGCGGGCGAGCCGAGCTAGAGGATGCGGACGAGCCGGCTGGCGGCGGGGCGCCAGCCCCGGGCAGCGAGCAGGGGGGCGAGCGGCGCGACGTCGTCGCCGGCCACCGCCGAGGCGCAGCC
>JBJXGF010000196.1:0-14279 GCA_046153015.1 Acidimicrobiales bacterium
CGACGGCGAGGCGCGGCGCGGCGCCGGCCTGCGGCGGGGGCGAGAGCTCGGCCGGCCCCCGCTCGCTCCCGGGGGCCGCCCACTCGTGGGTCAGCGAGGCGCGCGGCGCCTGCGGGTCGAGGCTCCACAGCTGCAGCCGGCAGGCGCCGAGCGCGTACGCCAACCCGCCGAGCGCCTCCCGCACCGCGTCGTCCACCCGCAGCGGACCGGGGCACAGCAGCCGGGTCACCTGCTCGTCGACCGCGCTGAGCAGCGGAGCGGCGGGGGGGATCATCTCGGGGAAAGGCCTCTCGTTCTCGGGATCCACTCGGCATCCACCCGGTCGTTCACTCAGAGCTCGCTCGGCCGGCGGCTCGACCGACGCTACGCAGCGTGAGCATTCAGGGTATCGGCGCGACCGCCGAGTGCGGCGAGGGGACGGTGTGGCCAGGGGACAGTGCGGCGGGGTATGCGCGACCCGCTCCGAGTGCTGGGGCAGACTCGTGAAACCTCTCGACTCCGGCGTCGGTCTGAGTCGGGCAAGTTCCGCTCACCGAGCCGCTACGGCACGAGACCCAAGGCAGACACCGACTTGACGATCGCCTTCACCTTCCCCGGCCAGGGCAGCCAGAAGCAGGGCATGGGCGCCCCGTGGGTCAAGCACCCGTCGTGGGAGCTGGTGGCCGAGGCCTCCCGGGCCGCCGACCGCGACGTCGAGCGGCTGCTGCTCCAGGCCGACGCCGACGAGCTCAAGGCCACCCAGAACGCGCAGCTCGCCACCTACGTGCTGAGCCTGGTGATCCTCGACGCGGTCGAGCGCCTCGGCGCCGCGCCGGCGCTGGCCGCGGGCCACAGCCTGGGCGAGTACAGCGCGCTCACCGCCGCCGGGGTGATCGCCTTCGAGGACGGCGTGCGCCTCGTGGCCGAACGGGGCGAGGCCATGCGCCTGGCCGGCGAGGAGCGGGAGGGCGCGATGGCGGCCGTGCTCGGCCTCGACGACGACCAGGTCGAGGAGGCGGCGCAGGCCGCCGGGGGCGACGTGTGGGTGGCCAACTACAACGCACCCGGCCAGGTGGTGATCGCCGGCACGCCGGAGGGCGTCGACGCCGCCGCTGCGCAGGCCAAGGCCCGAGGCGCCAAGCGGGTGATGCCGGTGCCGGTGAGCGGGGCGTTCCACACGCCGCTGATGGCGCCGGCGCGGGAGCGCCTCCGCAAGGCCATCGCCTCGGTGGAGTTCCGAGACGCCGCGCCCGAGGTGTTCGCCAACGTCGACGCCGCCGGCCACACCACGGCGCAGGACTGGCCCGAGCTGCTGGGGGCGCAGCTCACGAGCCCGGTGCGCTGGCGCCAGACCCTCTACGCGCTGGCCGATCGGGGCGTGACCACGTTCGTGGAGCTCGGCCCGGGCACCGTGCTCACCGGCATGGCCAAGCGGACGATCAGCGGGGCCAAGGCCCTCTCGGTGAGCTCGCCCGGCGAGCTCGACACGCTGCTCGAATCGCTGGCTGGCCCAACGGAGGTGGCCTTCAGCCGGCACGAGGGCGAGCACCTCTTCGCGTCCGAGCGCCTGGTGGTCGCGCCCGCGGCGGGCGTCTTCACCCCCGTCGATGCGGTAGACCATGGGCAGCCTGTCCGCCCCGGCGACATCCTGGGCACGGTCAACGGACGCGACGTACGCTCGCAGTTCGCCGGCGTGCTCATGGGCCTGCTCGCCGACCAGGGGGAACGGGTGACAGCCAGCCAGCCGATCGCCTGGCTGCGCACCGCCTGACGACCAGAGGGAGGCGCGAATGCGGGGCGCGCGCATCAGCGGCGTGGGGATTGCGCTGCCGGACAAGGTGCTCACGAACGTCGACCTCGAAGCGCGGATGGACACGAGCGATGCGTGGATCACCGAGCGCACCGGCATCAGGGAGCGCCGCATCGGCGGCTCCACTGCGGAGCTCGCCATCGAGGCCGGCCGCCGAGCGCTCGACGCCGCCGGCTGCGACCCGGCGGCGGTGGAGCTCGTGCTGCTCGCGACCACCACGCCGGACCAGCTCGTGCCGGCCACCGCGCCGAGCGTGCAGGCCGGGCTCGGCCTGCACTGCGGCGCGCTCGACCTCAACGCCGCCTGCTCGGGCTGGGTCTACGCCCTGCTGGCCGGGCACGGCTACATCGGCCTCGGCCTGCGGACCGTGCTCGTGATCGGCGCCGAGACGCTGTCGCGCATCACCGACTACGAGGACCGCAGCACCGGCATCCTCTTCGCCGACGGCGCCGGCGCGGCGGTGCTCGAAGCGGTGGACGGGCCGGGCCAGCTGCTCGGCTTCGACCTTGGCGCCGACGGCGCCGCCCGCCGCCTGCTCTACTGCGACCACGGCGAGCACTTCGTGATGGACGGCCGGGAGGTGTTCCGCCGGGCCGTGCGGATCATGGTCGACTCCGCCTCCCGGGCCCTCGAACGGGCCGGCGTGCGGGCCGACGAGGTCGACCTCGTGGTCCCCCACCAGGCGAACGTGCGGATCATCGAAGCGGCCAGCGAACGGCTCGGCATCCCGATGGAGCGCACGGCGATGGTGATCCAGCACACCGGCAACACCTCGTCGGCGTCGATCCCGCTGGCCCTGCACGACGCGCTGGAGCGCGGCCGGGCGCGCGACGGCGACCTGGTGCTCTTCGTCGGCTTCGGCGCCGGGATGACCTGGGCCAGCGCGGTGGTGCGCTGGGGGGGCGCGCCCGCCGCGTGAACGCCCGAACCGTGTTGATCACCGGCGGGGGCCGCGGCATCGGCCGGGCCATCGCCCTGCACCTGGCCGCCGAGGGCCACCGGGTGGCGATCACCTACCGCACGGCGCCCGCCGAGGCGCTGCCCGGCGTGCTCGCCGTGGCCTGCGACGTGACCGACGCCGCCCAGGTGGAGGCGGCCTTCGAGCAGGTCGAGGCCGAGCTCGGGCCGGTGGAGGTGCTGATCTCCAACGCCGGCGCCACCCGCGACACGCTGATCCTGCGGATGAGCGAGGCCGATTTCACCGAGATCGTCGACGCCAACCTCACCGGCGGGTTCCGCGTGGCCAAACGGGCCACGCGCAGCATGCTGCGGGCCAAGTGGGGCCGCATGGTGTTCATCTCCTCGATCGTGGGCGTGGCCGGCCAGGCCGGGCAGGCGAACTACGCGGCGGCCAAGGCCGGCCTGGTGGGCCTGGCCCGATCGCTCGCCAGGGAGCTCGCGTCGCGTAACATCACGGTCAACGTGGTCGCCCCGGGGCCGATCACCACCGACATGACCGCCGTTCTGCCCGAGAAGCAGCAGGCGGCGATCGCCGGGACCGTGCCGCTCGGCCGGTTCGGTTCGCCGGAGGAGGTGGCGGCGGTGGTGGCGTTCTTGGCCAGCGACGCGGCGTCGTACGTCACTGGGGCCGTCGTCCCCGTCGACGGCGGCATGTGCATGGGCGCCTGAGCGCGCACCTGCCGAGGTACCTAACGCATGGAACGAAGAAGATGGGAGCAGCCGTGAGCACCGAGGACGAGAACTTCGAGCGCTTCAAGAAGTGCGCCGTGCAGGTGCTGTCGGTCGAAGACGCGCAGGTCACGCGCGAGGCCCGCTTCGCCGACGACCTCGACGCCGACAGCCTCGACCTCGTCGAGCTCGTGATGGAGCTCGAGGAGGAGTTCGGCGTCTCGGTCGAGGAAGAGGAGCTGGACGGCATCGAGACCGTCGGCCAGGCCTTCGAGCTGATCACCTCCAAGCTCTGATGGCCGACCAAGCTGGCAGCACCGGCGCGCCGCCCGACCGCCGGCGCGTCGTCGTCACCGGCCTCGGCGTGGTCGCCGCGTGCGGCATGGGCCGCCAGGCGTACTGGGCCGGGCTCAACACCGTGCCGAAGGACGGCGTCCGCCGGATCGAGCAGTTCGAGCCCGAGCGGTACTTCGACAGCCCGAAGGACGCCCGCCGCACCGACCGCTTCGCCCAGTTCGCGCTGGCCGCCGCGGCCGAGGCGATGGAGCAGGCCGGGGATCTGCGGGCCGACCCGGCCCGCGTCGGGGTGCTCATCGGCACCGGCGTCGGCGGCCTGGCCACGCTGGAGGAGCAGATCCTCAACTACCACACCAAGGGGCCGCGGAAGGTCTCGCCGTTCCTCGTGCCGATGATGATGTCGAACGCGGCCGCGGCGGCGGTGTCGATGCGGTACGGGCTCCAGGGCCCCTGCGAGTGCACGGTCACCGCCTGCGCGGCGGGCACCCACTCGATCGGCGACGCGGCGCGGGTGATCCGCGACGGGCGCTGCGACGCGATGGTGGCCGGCGGCTCCGAGGCGGCGCTGACCCCGGTGGGCATGCAGGGGTTCATGAACATGACCGCGCTCAGCTCCACCGGCATCTCCCGACCCTTCGACAAGGACCGGGACGGCTTCGTGATCGCCGAGGGCGCGGCGGTGCTGGTGCTCGAGGAGCTCGAGCACGCCCGCAGCCGGGGCGTGCCCATCCTCGGCGAGATCATGGGCGCGGCCAACACTGCCGACGCCTACCACATCACCGCGCCGTCGCCGGGCGGGGTGGGCGCCGTGCTGTGCATGGAGCTGGCCCTGGCCGACGCCGGCATCACCACGGCCGACATCCGCCAGATCAACGCCCACGGCACCTCGACCCCGCTCAACGACGCCGCCGAGACCGACGCGCTGGTGAAGGTGTTCGGCCTGCCCGGGCCGCCGGTCACCTCCACCAAGGGCGTGACCGGCCACGCCCTCGGCGCGGCGGGCGCGCTGGAGGCGGCGGCGGTGCTGCTCTCGATCGAGCACGAGCTGATCCCGCCGACCGCGGGGCACAAGCATCCCGACCCCGACATCGCCCCGATCGACATCGTGTGCGGCGAGGGCCGCCCGTGGACCCCGGGCCCGGCGCTGTCCAACTCGTTCGGCTTCGGGGGCCACAACGGCACGCTGGTGATCGGCCCCCCGCCGGCCTGAGCCGGCGCGCCGCGCCCGCCGGCTACAGCAGCGAGGCGCCCTCGTGGGCGAGCAGCCAGCGTTTGAGGTCCAGGCCGCCGGCGTAGCCTCCGAGGGCGCCGCCGGCGCGCAGCACGCGGTGGCAGGGCACGACGAGCGGCAGCGGGTTCGTGGCCATCGCCGTGCCCACCGCCCGCACCGCGCCCGGGTTGCCCACCCGCCGGGCCAGCTCGCCGTAGCTCACGGTCACGCCGAAGGGCACCTCGGCCAGCGCCTCCAGCACTGCCCGGCGGAACGGGCTGCGAGTCAGGCTCCAGTCGAGGTCGAGGTCGAACCGACGGCGGCGGCCGTCGAAGTACTCCTCGAGCTGGCGGCGGGCTCGTTCGGCGTGGGCGCCGGCGGCCTCGCTGCCGGGCCCGAGCGCTCGGGCGAACGCAAGGCTGGGCCCGCCGAAGCACACGGCGGCCAGCCCGGCGTCGCCGCCCGCCAGCCACAGGTCCCCCGGCGGCGCCGCGACACTGACCCAGCCCGGCGGCGGCAGGGGCGCCACGGGGCCCTCAGCCCGCCCGCAGGGCCTGACGGAGCTTCAGCGGGGTGTCCTTCGGCGAGATCTTGTACCAGGCCTGCTCGACGCGGCCCGCCTCGTCGAGGAGGAACGCGGAGCGCTCGATGCCCATGTACTTGCGGCCGTACATGCTCTTCTCGGTCCACACCCCGAACGCCTCCGCCACCCGGTGATCCGGATCGGAGAGCAGGGTGAAGCCCAACCCGTGCTTCTCGTCGAAACGGAGGAGCTTGGCCGGCTTGTCGGGGCTGATGCCGACGACGGCGACGCCTCCGAGATCAGGAGCGGCGTCGCGCAGCCCGCACGCCTGAGTGGTGCAGCCGGGCGTGTCGGCCTTGGGGTAGAAGTACACGAGCGCCTTGGCGCCGCGCAGCGAGGCCGAGTCGAAGCGCTGTGCGTGTTGGTCCTCGAGAACGAACTCCGGGGCGGGCTCCCCCGCCGTCAGCACCTGGCGCTCGGTCATGGCCCAAACGTAGCCCGACCGGCTTACGCATGACCGTTCGCCGCGTGCCCTGATGGCGTGTCAGGCGGTGAGGCTCACTTCTTCTTCGCCTTGGTCGAAACCTTCACGGCCGGTTGATTCTCACCCTTCGCTGCAGCCTTCAGCTTGGCGCCGGCGGTGATCTTGACCGCCTTGGTGGCCGGCACCGAGATCGGCTGGCCGGTGCGGAGGTTGCGCCCGGCGCGCGGGGGGCGGGTCACCTGCTCGAAGGAGATGTAGCCGGGGATGGCCACCTTCTCCTTGCCGAGGGCGACCGTGTCCGACACGACGTCGAAGAAGCCCTTGAGGACCGCGTCGACGTTCGTCTTCGGCAGCTTGGTGCGCTCCGCAATCGCGGCCACCAGCTCGGTCTTGGTCATTGCCCGGTTCTCCTTCTCTGGGCCCGAACAGCCCGTAACGGTGCTCTATGCGAGTTGATCGCCGGCGCGATGTCAAGCATTTCCCTGGTCAAGGGGCGGGCTCGCCGGGCTGTTGATCATCGCCGTGGCGGCGCGCGAGAAGTAGTCGAGGAACACCTCCTCGACCACGGGGTGAAGCGCCATGCTCCTCACCGCCGCGCTCATGTGCGAGAACCAGGCGTCGCGCTCCTCGACGCCGATCCGAAACGGCAGGTGGCGGAGACGCAGGCGGGGGTGGCCGCGCTCCTGGCTGTAGTCGTCGGGCCCGCCCCAGTACTGCACCAGGAACCCCGCTAGACGCCCCTTCGCCGGGGCCAAATCCTCGGGGTAGAGCGGCCTCAACACCGGATCGGCGGCGACCGCTGCGTAGAACCTCTCCACGAGCTCGTCGAAGAAGGACCGCCCGCCCAACAGATCGAAAATGGTCTCGACCGGCGCCGTGGGTGACGCGTCCGCGCCGCCCTCGCGCCCTACGTTCTGAGGACCCTCGCTCATCGGCCGGAACGGTACCTCGCGAGGCGCCAATGCCAAGACAACCGGTCGCAGAATTGCCCGTTTCGACCGCAAAGAGCGGCGAACGCGGGGCGCAGCGAAGCGCGAATCGAGCCTCGGTTGACCGCACGGTCGGTGGACGCCAACCATCCCGAAATCGTCGCGATCCATTGCCGTTCTTGACCGAGGGCGCGGCCGCGCCCCGCGCGCTACGGTGCGGCCCGTGCCTTCCATGACCGGCGGTGAAGCCGTCGCCGCCACCCTCGAAGCGCTCGGCGTGACCCACGTGTTCGGCATCGTGAGCGTCCACAACCTGCCGACCTACGAGGCGCTGACCCGCCGGGGCCGCATCACGGTCGTGCGCTGCCGCCACGAGCAGGGCGCCACGCACGCCGCCGACGGGCTGGCCCGCGCCACCGGCGGGCTCGGCGTGGTTCTCACCAGCACCGGGCCCGGCGCGGTCAACGCCATGGCCGGCCTGTACGAGGCGCAGTTCGGCTCCTCGCCCGTGCTGATGATCACCGGCCAGATCGAGTCGCGCTTCCTCGGCAAGGGCAAGGGCTTCGTGCACGAGGCCGAGCGCCAGGTGGAGATGCTGCGCACGGTGACCCGTCGCGCCGAGAGCGTGCGGCGCACCGAGGACATCGGCTGGGTGCTCACGATGGTGGCCGACGACGTGCGGACCGGCCGGCCCCAGCCCGGCGCGGTCGAGATCCCCATCGACCTGCAGTACGCCGCGGCCGAGGT
This sequence comes from Acidimicrobiales bacterium, assembly GCA_046153015.1. Classification (GTDB taxonomy): domain Bacteria; phylum Actinomycetota; class Acidimicrobiia; order Acidimicrobiales; family CAIXPF01; genus JBJXGF01. The sequence continues at coordinate 7,609 of JBJXGF010000196.1, forward strand.
CGAGATCCCGGCCGCGCACCCGGTGGCGCCGCTCACCCCCGACGCCGACGCGCTGGCCCGCGCCGCCGAGCTGCTCGAGGAGGCGGCTCGCCCGCTGATCTGGGCCGGCGGCGGGGTGATCTCGGCCGGCGCCTCGGCCGAGCTCACCGCGCTGGCGGAGAAGATCCAGGCGCCGGTGCTCACCTCGATCGAGGGCCGCGGCTCGCTGCCCGAGGACCATCCGCTCTGCCTCGGGCCCCGCACCGACCGCACGACGATGAGCCAGGTGATCGCCGACGCCGACGTGGTGCTCGCCGTCGGGACCCGCTTCCAGAACTACGCCACCCGGGTCTGGCAGGTGCGCATCCCGGGGGCGTTGATCCACCTCGACGCCGACCCGTCGGTGATCGGGCGCAACTACCCGGCCGACGCGCCAGTGGTGGGCGACGCCCGGGTCGGCCTGGCCGGCCTCCTCGCTGCGGTGAGCGCCAAGCGCGGCGACCCCGGCTACCTGGAGGCGGCGGCCAAGGCCCTCGAGGCCGACCTCGAGCAGTCCTGGATCGAGACCGGCCCCGACCACCGCTCGGTCGTGGGCATCGTGCGCCGGCTGCTGCCCCGCGACGGGATCGTGGTGCGCGACTCGACCGTGCCCAACTACATCTGGGGCAACCGGGTGCTGCCGATCCTCGAGCCCCGGACCGCCATCCGCCCCTCGTCGGTGGCGATCGGCCCCGGCGTGCCGCTGGCCCTCGGCGCCGCGGTCGGCACGGGCCGGCGCACGATCGTCATCCAGGGCGACGGCGGGCTGCAGCTCTCGATCGGCGAGCTGGCCACGATCGCCGAGTACCAGCTGCCCGTCGTGGTGTGCGTGTTCAACGACCGCGGCTACGGCGTGCTGCGCATCATCGAGGACGCGGTGATGGAGCGCCGCTTCGGCGTCGACCTGCACACGCCGGACTTCGTGAAGGTGGCCGAGGGCATGGGCCTCGCCGCCGAGGCGGTCAAGGGCGTGAGCGCGTTCGAGGCGGCGTTCGCCCGCGCCCTCGAGCGGCCCGGGCCCACGCTGCTCGACATCGACCAGGAGTCGCTGGCGCCGCTGTCGTTCCCGCTGCCCGCCCACCAGCGGCGTCGGGCCTGACCTCTCAGCGGGTGCGGCGCTCGCCGCCCACCCCGGAATAGACCGACATCGTGCTCCCCCAGCGCCGGCTCGCCCAGTCGGCGTCTCGGGCATGGGCGTGGAAATGCGTGGGGATCTGGCGCATCACCCGATCGAGGCGGAACCCGTCCGGGCCGAAGCGGGCGGCGCCGGCCTCGGCCAGGCGGGCCAGCATGTGGGCCACGTGCAGCTCGGGCGGCTCGGTCCCGTGGCCGTTCCACACCACCATCGGCGTGTCGCAGATCTCGCAGTCGGCCACCCAGCAGATGTCGTCCTCGTGGTACCAGTGCGTATACCGCTCGGCGTCGCACAGCTCGCAGCCCGGCTCGAGGACCGCGCCGATGAAACGCGCCAGCGGCGGCGTGTCGGCGCTCATGCTCCGGCCTCTCCCGCCCGGGCCGGCGCCGCGTGGTCGAGCCCGGCGCGCAGCTCGGCCACGAACGCGGCGGCGGCCTCGGGGCCGCCGCCCTCGAGCAGGCGGCGCACGAGGGCCGAGCCCACGATCACGCCGTCGCTTACCCGGCTCACCTCCGCCGCCTGCTCGGCGCTCGACACGCCGATGCCCACCAGCACCGGCTTGTCGGTGAGCGCCTTCAACCGGGACGCGATGCGCGTGGCGCTGGCCGCCAGCAAGCTCCGCTCGCCGGTGACGCCGAGCAGGCCCACGCCGTACACGAAGCCCCGCGCCCGCTCGCAGATGCGCGTGAGCCGAGCGTCGTCGGCGGTGGGCGCGGCGAGCAGCACGGTCTCGACGCCGGCCGCGTCGGCCGCTGCGCACCACGGGCCCGCCTCCTCGAGGGGCAGATCGGGGACGATCGCCCCGGCGACGCCGGCGTCGGCCAGCCCGGCGGCGAAGCGCTCGTGCCCGAAGCGGTAAACCAGGTTGTAGTAGGTCATCACCACGAGCGGCACGCCGGCGTCGAGCCCGGCCAGCTCGTCGAGCAGGCTGGGCGGGGTCACCCCCCGCGCCAGCGCCCGGCTCGACGCCTCCTGGATGACCGGCCCGTCCATCACCGGGTCGGAGAACGGCAGCCCGATCTCGATGGCGTCGGCGCCGGCCGCCGCCACCGCCCGCACCGCGGTCGTCCATTCCTCGTCGAGCCCGCCGGTCACGTACGGCACGAGCAGCTTCGCCCCCTCCGCCCGCCGCCGCCGCAGCGCCGCCTCGAGCACTCCGATGGTGCTCATACGGCGCCACCTCGGCTCAGGATCTCCTGAACTTGGGCGACGACTGCGTTCATACGGCGCCGCCTCGGCTCAGGATCTCCTGGACCTGGGCGACGACTGCGTTCATACGGCGCCACCTCGGCTCAGGATCTCCTGGACCTGGGCGACGTCTTTGTCGCCGCGGCCGGAGAGGTTGACGAGGACGGTCCGGCCGGCGAGCTCGGCGCGGGCTCGGCTCACCCACGCGAGGGCGTGGGCCGGTTCGAGGGCGGGGATGATGCCCTCGGTGCGCGACAGCAGCGCGAACGCGTCGAGCACCTCCTCGTCGGTCACCGCCTCGTAACGGGCCCGGCCGATCTCGGCGAGGTGCGAGTGCTCGGGGCCCACCCCCGGGTAGTCCAGCCCCGCCGACACCGAGTGAGCCTCGAGCACCTGGCCGAACTCGTCCTGGAGCAGGTACGACAGCGAGCCGTGCACCACGCCGGGCACGCCCCGCCCCACGGCGGCGCCCCCGGCGGGCTCGACGCCCACGAGGGCCACGCCGGGCAGGTCGACGAAGCCGGAGAAGATCCCGATGGCGTTGGACCCGCCGCCGACGCAGGCGACCACCACGTCGGGGTCGGCGCCGGTGAGGGCCCGGCACTGCTCGCGGGCCTCGTCGCCGATCACCCGGTGCAGCTCGCGGATCATCCACGGGTACGGGTGCGGCCCCATCACCGAGCCCAGGCAGTAGTGCGCCGTCTCCACCTCGGCCACCCAGGCCCGCAGCGCGTCGTTCACCGCGTCCTTCAGCGTGCGGCTCCCCGAACGGACGGGCACCACCTCGGCGCCGAGCAGACGCATGCGGAACACGTTGAGCGCCTGGCGTTCGGTGTCGAGCTCGCCCATGTACACCGTGCAGGACAGCCCGAGCAGCGCGGCCGCGGTGGCGGTGGCCACGCCGTGCTGACCGGCGCCGGTCTCGGCGATGAGCCGCCGCTTGCCCATCCGCACCGCCAGCAGCGCCTGGCCCAGCACGTTGTTGATCTTGTGCGAGCCGGTGTGGTTCAGGTCCTCCCGCTTGAGCAGCAGACGCAGACCGAGCTGTTCGGACAGCCGCCGGCACTCGGACAGCAGCGACGGACGGCCGGCGTAGTCGCGCAGCAGACGCTCGTAGTCGGCCCGAAAGGACGCGTCGGCCCAGGCCTCGGTGAAGGCCGCTTCGAGCTCCTGGCAGGCCGGGATCAGCGTCTCGGGCACGAACCGGCCGCCGAAACGGCCGAAGCGGCCCTCGGCGGAGGGCGGCCCCATGAGCGAGCGGTCGGCGGCGGGCATGGGCCCAGTGTCGCCGCCGCCCTAGTCCCGCTGCCAGTCGAATGGCGCGTCGGGCGCCGGCGAACGGTAGCGGCGGGGCTCGGCCGCCCGGGCGTTGGTGACGAAGGCCCGCACCTTGCGGGCGTCCTTGCGGCCGGGGCCGGCCTCGACCCCGCTCGACACGTCGACCCCCCAGGGCCGCACCCGGGCGATAGCGTCGGCCACGTTGTCCGGGGTGAGCCCGCCGGCCAGGATGACCCGGCCCGCCATCGGGGCGCCCTCGGCCAGCGACCAGTCGAACACCTCGCCCGAACCCGGGATCGGCGAGTCGATCAGCACCGCGTCGGCGTCGTAGTCCTCCACCCGGTCGAGGGCGAGCGAGCCGGCGGCGAACCCCTTGATGACCGACGAGACCCGCTCGCGCACCCAGGCGGTCTCCTCGGCGCTCTCGTGGCCGTGGAGCTGCGCGCACTGCAGGTTGGCGGCGTGCACGATCTCCACCACCCGGCTCGGCGCCTCGTCGCGGAACACGCCGACGGTGAGGATCTCCTTCGGGAGCCGCACCGCGATGTCGCGGGCCACAATCGGCGCCACCTGACGCGTCGAGGGCGCGAACACGAAGCCCACCGCGTCGGCGCCCATCGCCACGGCCAGCAGCGCGTCGTCCTCGTTCGTGATGCCGCAGATCTTCACGAACATCCCGGGCTAGTCCATCAGCCGGCCGTTGAGGTGCTCGTCGTAGGCGGCGAGGTCGAGCAGGCCGTGCCCCGAGTAGTTGAACAGGATGACCCGCTCCCGGCCCTCCTCCTTGGCGGCGAGCGCCTCGTCGATCGCGGCGCGCACCGCGTGGGCGGTCTCCGGCGCCGGGACCTTGCCCTCGGCCCGGGCGAACTGCATGGCCGCCTCGAACACCTTGCCCTGCGGGTAGGCCACGGCCTCCATCCGGCCGTCCTTCACCAGGCGGGACACGATGGGCGAGTCCCCGTGGTAGCGCAGCCCGCCGGCGTGGATCGGCGGCGGCTGGAAGTCGTGGCCCAGCGTGTACATCTGGATGAGCGGGGTCAGCTCGGCCGTGTCGCCGAAGTCGTAGTCGAAGCGGCCCTCGGTGAGAGTCGGGCACGAGGAGGGCTCCACCGCCATCAGCCGCACCGACGCGTCCTCGTAGAACGGGAACGCGATCCCGCCGAGGTTCGAGCCGCCGCCGCAGGGGGCGATCACCACGTCGGGCAGGCGCTCCCCAGCCGCGTCGAGCTGGCGGCGGGCCTCGAGGCCGATCACGGTCTGGTGGAGCAGCACGTGGTTGAGCACCGAGCCGAGGCTGTAATGGGTGTCGGGGCGGGGCGCGGCGTCTCGCACCGCGTCGGAGATGGCCGAGCCGAGCGAGCCGGGCGCCGCCGGGTCGTCCACCGGGGACGGCGCCACCGACGCGCCCCAGAGCTGCATCAGCACCTTGCGGTACGGCTTGGACTCGAAGCTGGTGCGGACCATGTACACCATGCACTCGAGGTCGAACTGGGCGCAGGAGAACGCGAGGGCCGTGCCCCACTGGCCGGCGCCGGTCTCGGTGGTGAGCCGGCGCACGCCGTCGGCCTTGTTGTAGTACGCCTGCGCGACGGCGGTGTTCGGCTTGTGGGAGCCGGCCGGCGAGACCGACTCGTCCTTGTAGTAGATGCGGGCCGGGGTCCCGAGGGCCGCCTCGAGGCGGGCGGCGCGCACGAGCGGCGTGGGCCGCCACAGCCGCAGGATGTCGAGCACCGGGCCGGGCACGTCGATCCACGGCTCGGCCGACATCTCCTGGGCGATCAGCGCCATCGGGAACAGCGGCGCCAGGTCGTCGGGGCCGATCGGCTGGCGGGTGCCGGGGTGCAGCGGCGGCTCGAGCGGCGTGGCCAGCCGCGGCAGGATGTTGTACCAGGCGGAGGGCGTCTCGGCCGGGGGCAAGGTCCAGCGAGTCATGCTCGGGCGCCTCTCTCGCGGCTGTCTCGGCTGTGGCTGTGTTGGCTGTGGCTGTATTGGCTGGGGCCGGGAACGGGCAGTCGCAGCGCAGCCACCGCGGCGGCCGGGTCGGCGGCGCGCACGAGCGACTCGCCGACGAGCACGGCGTGGTAACCGGCCGCGGCCAGCCGGGCGGCGTCGGCGGGGCCGCCGATGCCGGACTCGGCCACCCGCACCACCTCGGGGGGCATGAGCGGCGCCATCCGCTCGGCACGGGCCGTGTCGACCTCGAAGGTGACGAGGTCCCGTTGGTTCACCCCCACCAGCGTGGCCCCCACCGCCAGCGCCCGCTCCAGCTCGGCCTCGTCGTGGATCTCGACCAGCGCGTCGAGCCCCACCTCGGCGGCGAGGGCGTGGAACGCGGCGAGCTCGGCGTCGTCGAGCGCGGCGGCGATCAGCAGCACGCAGTCGGCGCCCATGACGCGGGCGTCGAGCACGTCGCGCTCGCACACGGTGAAGTCCTTGCGCAGCACCGGCAGGCCCGAGCCGGCCCGCGCCGCGGCGAGATCGGCCGGGGAGCCGCCGAAGAACTCGGCGTCGGTGAGCGCCGACAGGCAGGCGGCGCCGCCCGCTGCGTACGACGCGCCGAGCGCCGCCGGGTCGAGGCCCGGGGCGAGCTCCCCCTTCGAGGGTGAGCGGCGCTTGACCTCGGCGATCACCGCTAGGCGGGTCTCCGCGGCCAGCGCGGCGGCGAAGCCCCGAGCCGGCGGCGCAGCCTCGGCGGCGGCCAACAGCGCGGCCACCGGCCGCTCGTCCCCCGCGGCGGTGAGACGGTGCGCGGCGAGGATCCGATCGAGGTAGGTCGCCACCAGCGGGCAGCGTACTCAACCACAGGAGCGGTCAGGCGCGAGTCAGGCGCGGGTGCGGGCGCGGCGGCGGGCCCGATCCGACCGGCGCCCCTCGGACAGGGCGACGAGCGGCGCCAGCACGAACAGCAGCAGCGCGGCGGCGAGGCAGAGGAGGGCGACGCCGAGGAAGGGGCCGCCCGCCACCAGCCCCCCCGCGGCGCAGGCGACGGCGGCGAGCACGAACGCCGGCGGGGCGAGCACCAGCAGCCGCCGCCGCAGCGGACGGGGCGACG